>NZ_JBQQBZ010000005.1:0-300338 GCF_052245655.1 Streptomyces sp. 4N509B | reverse complement strand
CCTCCCCGCCCCCACCGCCCTCCCCACGGCGCTCGCCGGAGCGCCGGGCACGGATCGCCGTCAGTCTCGTCTTCGCGCTGCACGGCGCCGTCACCGGTAACTTCGCCACCCGCATCCCCTGGATCGACGACCACCTCGACCTGTCCACCGCCCAGCTCGGGCTTGCGCTCGCCTTCGCTCCCGTCGGCGCGGCCCTCGCCATGCCGCTGGCCAGCCGGGTCGTGCACCGCTACGGGCCACGCGCCGCGGTGCGCGGGCTGCTCGCCCTGTGGTGCGCCTCGCTGGCGCTGCCCGCGATCGCCCCCTCGCTGGTCCTGCTGTGCGCGGCGATGGCCGTGCAGGGTGCGCTGGCGGGCATGTCCGACGTGGCGATGAACGCCCAGGGCGTGGAGGTCGAGCGCCGCCTGGGACGCTCGATCATGTCGAGCCTGCACGGCATGTGGAGCGTGGGCGCCCTGACCGGCTCCGCGGTCGGCGTGCTCGCCGTCCACGCCGAACTCGACGCCCGCGTCCACCTCCCGCTGGCGGCCCTGGCCCTGGTGGCGCTCACGCCGCCGGCCTGCCGTTCCCTGCTGGACGTCCGGGCCCGACCGGACGAGGAGCCGCCCCCGCGGTTCACCCTGCCGCCCCGCTCCGCGCTGCTCATCGGCGCGGTGGGCATGTGCGCGGTGCTCGCCGAGTGGGCGAGCGCGGACTGGTCGGGGGTGTACCTGCGGGAGATGACGGGCGCCTCCGCGACCGTCGCGGCGGTCAGCACCACCGCGTTCAACGCCACCATGGCCGCGACCCGGCTCACGGGCGACCTGGTGGCCCGACGCCTCGGCGCGGTGCGCACCGTGCGGACCGGCGGGGCGCTGGCGTTGGCCGGAGGGCTGCTGGTGGTGACGGCCACGACTCCGGCGCTCGGCACCGCGGGGTTCGCGCTGCTGGGCGTGGGGGTCGCGGTGGTCGTGCCGCTGGCGTTCGCCGCGGCCGGACGGGTCGGCGACAACCCCAACCAGGCGATCGCGGGTGTGGCCACCGTCACGTACACCACGGGCCTGCTCGCCCCGCCGCTCATCGGCGGGCTCGGCGAGCTGGCGTCGCTGCGGGCGTCGTTCGCGGTCGTGACGGTCGCGATGGCGGTGATGATCCTGGCCGCCGGGGTGCTGCGGGAACGAGGGGGCGACAGCCGGGTCGTGGCGGCCGGCGGCTCCGGTCAGGAGTCCGCGCGGCCCACCCACGCGGAGGCGACGGACAGCTGACGGCCGCCCCGTCCGCCCCGACGGGTCAGGGAGGCGGCGTCCTCGACACCGCGGCCGGGGCGCCAGCCGGATCCCCGAGGGTCTGGGGGGAGCGAAGGCGGGCCGCCGCGAGACCGCCGGGGTCACGGACGAGCCTCCAGGGCGAGCGGCGCGGGCCGCGGGACCCGGTCACGTGCCCGGCGCGCGGCCGCCCGCGCGGCGGGCACGGGTCGGCGGGTCAGGCGGCGGCGACGGCGGCGGCCATCCGGCGTACGGCCTCGGTGATCACCTCGGGAGAGGTCGCCAGGTTGAGCCGGACGTGCCCCTCCCCTCCCACGCCGAAGGGCACGCCGGAGCTGAGCGCCACCCGCCCTCGGGCGAGGAGGACCTCGGCCGGATCGTCCCCGAGGCCGAGCCGCCGGCAGTCGAGCCAGGCGAGGTAGGTGCCCTCCGGCTGCCGGTAGGCCACCTCCGGCAGGTGCTGGGCCAGCAGGTCCGCCAGCAGCGCGCGGTTGTCGTCGAGCCCGCCCAGCACCGCGTCGAGCCAGGGCACGCCGTCCCGCAACGCGGCGGCGTGGGCCAGGATCCCCAGGTGACTGGGGCCGTGGCCGACCTCCTCGGGCATCCGAGCGAGGTCGGCGGCGGCCTCGGGGCCGGCCACCGCCAGGGCGGCCTTCAGCCCGGCGAGGTTCCACGCCTTCGACGCCGAGACCAGGCTGAACGCGTCCGAGCCGCCGGGCAGGGAGAGGTAGGGCACGTGGCGGGCGCCCGGCAGGACGAGCGGGGCGTGGATCTCGTCGGCGACCACCCGCACGCCGTGCGCGCGGGCCAGCGTGGCGACGGTGGTCAGCTCCTCGGCCGTGTGCACCGTGCCGGTGGGGTTGTGGGGGCTGCACAGCAGGTACACGGCCGGACGGCCGTCCGCCGTGGCCTCGCGGAAGGCGGCCTCGAGGGCGGCGGGGTCGAGTCGGTGGTCCTCGCCGAGCGGTGCGGGCACGATCCGGCGGTCGGCGTGGGTGACGAACCAGTAGAACGGCGGGTAGACCGGGGGGTTGACCACCACGGCGTCGCCCGGCCCGGTGACCAGCCGGAGGACCTCGACGATGCCGAGCATCACGTCCGGCACGATCGCGGTGCGCTCGGCCGGCACCCGCCAGTCCCAGCGGCGTCGCGCGAACGCGTCGACGGCTTCGGCGTACACCGGGCCCACGGGGTAGCCGGTGTCACCGATGGCCAGAGCGGCCGACACCGCCTCCACCACCGGCTCGGCCAGGGGGACGTCCATCTCGGCCACCCACAGCGGCAGCACGTCCTCGGGGTACGTGCGCCACTTCATGCTGGTGCGGCGCCGCAGCTGGGCGAGTGAGAGCTGGGAGAGGGGATTGACGGTGGTCAACGGGCTGCCTCCCTGCGGGACGTCGCTGGCGGTGCTGGGCCCAGGATGCCAGCGCCGTGCGCCGGATGGTGGCACCGGGGTCACCGGTGCCACCACCCGTCCGACGCGGGGCCCGGGGTCAGCCGAAGGCCCTCACGGCCTGGTAGTACGTCCAGGCGAGGCCGTCGCAGGCGGTCGCCGTGGCGCCGGAGTACCGGTTGCACACCCGCTGGAGGTCCGCGTAGAAGGCGTTGTCGAGGCGGGCCTTGTTGGAGCTGAAGGTGCCCATCGCCTTGTAGTTGCGGTAGCCGAAGTCATGTCGCGCACATGACAGCTCAAAAGGGAAGCCGAAGGGGTTGTCGGGGGACGAGGAGCAGTAGTCGGTGCCCCAGTTGAAGCCGTACGCCGACCAGGCCGACTGGTTGTTCCTCGCCGAGAGCCAGGCGCTGTAGCTGCTGGAGCTGGTCTGGGTCCAGCTGGAGAGCACCTGCGGCTTGTCGGCCGGCGCGGCGGCGGCCGGGGTGGCCGACGCGGCGACGGCGACGAGGGTGAGAGCGGACGCTGTCAGAGCAGTGGCGAGCCGTTGACGAATGCGCATGCGCGACCTCCGGAGTGGGGGCGGCCCAACGCGGGCCGGTGATCCGGAAGTTGACGCTACGCAGGAGTAACGTGCCAGGCAACCCCCCGGGGGTGCACGGATGTTGACGAGTCGGAGAACCGACGCTCAACACGGATCACACGGGCAGCGCCCGCACCCAGGTGCCGTCCGGCGTCAGGGTCCTCTCCACGGCCAGACCCGCCTCGGCCAGGGCGCGTTCGAAGGCGTCGCCGACGTAGCGGTAGGAGAGGAAGGTCTGGGTCCAGCGCGCGTCGGGGTACTCGTACTCGACGTGGATTCGCGAGGTGTGGGGCGTGTCGGTCGGGTCGGCGGAGGCGATCCGGACCAGGCCCTCCCCCACGCGTCCCTCACGCGGCACCCGCTCGTGCCAGTCCTCGCCCTCCCGCTGGATGAGCACACAGCCGCCCTCGGCGACATACCGACGGCAGGTCCGCAGCAGGCCGCGGCGGACGGCGGGATCCCCGTTGTGCACCAGGAAGGACGCGAGGAGCACCACGTCGAAGCGCTCCTCCCCGAGCTCCAGCGACTCCGCCGGGGCGCACACCGTGCGCGCGCCGCGCACGTGCCGCAGCATCTGCGGCGACTCGTCCACGGCCGTGACCGCGAAGCCCCGCTCCAGCAGCGCGTGGGTCACCCGCCCCACGCCGCAGCCGAGTTCGAGGAGGCGGGCGCCGGGCGGGACGGCCGCGGCAATGACGTCCGGCTCGTCGCCGACCGGCAGTCGCAGCCAGTGCTCCACGGCACAGCCGTCGGGTGTGATCTCACCGGGACCGCTGCCCTGGTATCCCTCGCGCGATGGTTGCTCCATGAGGACCATCACACCACGCCCCGTGCCACCGCCGAGGAGGAGGCCGGCACGGGGCCCGGGACGGACTTCAGTCCCAACTCACGTGCAGGGGCTGGCCCTCGGCGTACCCGGCGGCGCTCTGGACGCCGACGACCGCGCGCTCGGCGAACTCCTCCAGGGTGCCGGCCCCGGCGTAGGTGCAGGCCGAGCGGACGCCCGCGATGATCGAGTCGATCAGGTCCTCCACCCCGGGCCGCTCGGGGTCGAGGTACATGCGGGAGGTGGAGATGCCCTCCTCGAACAGCGCCTTGCGGGCCCGGTCGTAGGCCGAGTCCTCGCCCGTGCGGTTGCGCACCGCGCGGGCGGACGCCATGCCGAAGTTCTCCTTGTACAGGCGGCCGTCGCTGGCCTGCTGCAGGTCCCCGGGAGACTCGTGGGTGCCCGCGAACCAGGACCCGATCATGACGTTGGAGGCACCCGCCGCCAGCGCCATGGCGACGTCACGCGGGTGGCGCACACCGCCGTCGGCCCACACGTGCTTGCCGTGCCGGCGGGCCTCGGCCGCGCAGTCGAGGACGGCGGAGAACTGCGGCCGGCCGACGCCCGTCATCATCCGCGTCGTGCACATGGCGCCGGGGCCGACGCCCACCTTGACGATGTCCGCGCCGGCGGCGATCAGGTCGCGCACCCCCTCGGGCGAGACGACGTTCCCCGCGACCACCGGCACCTCGGGCGTGAGGGCCCTCACCGCGGCCAGCGTGGTGAGCATGGCCTCCTGGTGACCGTGGGCGGTGTCCACGACCAGTACGTCCACCCCGGCGTCGAGCAGGGCCTTGGCCCGGCCCACGGCGTCCCCGTTGATCCCGATGGCCGCCGCGACGCGCAGCCGGCCGGCGGCGTCGGTCGCGGGGGTGTAGAGCGTGGCGCGCAGCGCGCCGTGCCGGCTGAGGATGCCGACCACGCGGCCGTCCGCGTCGACGGCCGGCGCGATCCTGCGGTGCGCCGCGTCGAGCGTGGTGAAGGCATCCCGGGGGTCGACGTCGGCGGGAAGCAGCAGCAGCTCCTTCGACATCACCTCGCTGAGCTGGGTGAAGCGGTCCACGCCGGTCAGGTCGGACTCGGTGACCACGCCCACGGGGCGGTCGCCGTGGACGACGACGCCCGCGCCGTGGGCCCGCTTCGGCAGCAGGGCCAGGGCCTCGCCCACCGTCTGCGTGGGGGCCAGCATGATCGGGGTGTCGAAGACGAGGTGGCGCCGCTTGGTCCAGCCGACGACCTCGGCGACCACGTCCAGCGGAATGTCCTGGGGGATGACCGCGAGCCCGCCGCGGCGCGCCACCGTCTCGGCCATCCGCCGGCCGGCGACCGCCGTCATGTTCGCCACGACGACGGGGATGGTGGTGCCGGAGCCGTCGGTGGTGGCGAGGTCGACGTCGTGCCGTGAGGTGACGGCGGAGCGACGCGGGACCATGAAGACGTCGTCGTAGGTCAGGTCGTACGGGGGACGGGCGTCGTCGAGGAACTTCACGGTGCTCTCCTCACCTGCGGGAATCCGGACGCTGCGGGTGGGGAGCCGCGGCTCCTCTGTCATTGTCGCACCGATTCGAACACGCATCCCCGGTCGGGACGTCTCCTGGCGCCCGCCCGGCCGGGGCACGGCCGGGCGGGGGCGTCACACCGGCGCGGGCGGGGTCCCCGGCGGGGTGACCCGCTCGCGGTCCGGGTCCACCCGCTCGAGCGCCGGGCGGTCGGCCGGCGGCTGGGCGAGGAGCAGGTCGGCCGCGACGGTGTCCGTGACGAGGCTGGTGACCAGCCCCGAGCGCAGCACGGCGCCGATGGCGTCGGCCTTCCGCCGCCCGCCGGCGATCGCCACGACCTCCGGCACGCGCCGCAGCCGGTCGGCCTCGACCGTGATGCACCGCTCCCCCAGGTCCCGACCGACGCGACGGCCGTCGGCGGCGAAGAGGTGGGCCGACATCTCGGCGGCGACGCCGAGGGAGTCGTAGTGCTCCCGCTCCTGCTGGCCGAGCATGTCGTAGACCGTGGAGACGCCCGCCTCCCAGGAGCCGATGGAGACGGCCGCGATCGTCACCCGGTCGAAGAGCTCGAAGGCCGCCGCGATGCCCGGCTGGGCGCGCAGCGCGGCGGCGGTGCCGGGGTCGGGCAGCAGCATGGGGGCGTAGATCGGGTGCGCCTGGCCGCCGGAGACGGCGGCCGCCCGGCGCACCGCCTCGACCGAGCCGCGCTCGGTGGTCCCCGCGTCGTAGACCCCGGTGAGCTGCACCACGGTGCACGGCGGCAGCTCGCGCAGGGCCGCCGCCATGTGGATGGTGGACCGGCCCCAGGCCAGGCCCAGCACGTCCCCCTCGGAGACGAGCTCGCCCAGCAGCTCGGCGGCGACCTCGCCGAGGTGCTCGGGATCGGGATTGTCGTCGGATGCCTCGGAGGGCGACTGCGCGACCACGACGTGCCGCAGGCCGTACCGGGCGCGCAGCGCGTCGGAGCGGTCGGCGTCCAGCTCCGCGGGGACCCGGATCTCGATGCGGACGAGCTCGTGCTCCACGGCCGACTCCAGCACGCGGGCCACCTTGAAGCGGCTCACGCCGAACTCGTCGGCGATCTGGATCTTCGACTTCCCCTCCAGATAGAAGCGGCGGGCCATCGCCGCCGCCTGCATCAGCTCGGCCGGTCCCATTCGTGTGGCTGACCTTCCGGCCGACACCGCACTCACCTCACTGTCCTCACGGCTGTCGTCGTTGACTGACGTCGTGCGGTTTCATCCTCGCAGATCCACACGGTCGTTGATCCATCCCATGCACGGTGCACGCATGGTGTCAACGCGGGGGCGGGAAGGTGACCCGCAGGGGCGCGCGGTGGGCTCACCGCGCCGTCGCGCGCGCCACGGCGCCGCTGGCGCGCTCCCGCAGGCCACGCACCGCCGCGGCCGGGTCCTCGGCGCCGTAGACCGCCGAGCCGGCGACGAAGACGTCGGCGCCGGCCTCGGCGCAGCGCTCGATCGTCTCCAGCGAGACCCCACCGTCGACCTGGAGCCACAGCGGCAGCCCGTGCCGCTCGATCAGCCGGCGGGTGCGGCGGATCTTCGGCAGCGTGACGTCGAGGAACGGCTGCCCGCCGAAGCCCGGCTCCACCGTCATGACCAGCACCATGTCGAGCTCGGGCAGCAGGTCCTCGTAGGGCTCGATCGGGGTGGCGGGGTTGAGCGCCATGGCGGCACGGGCCCCGAGGCGGCGGATCTCCCGGGCCAGCCGGACGGGCGCGGCGGCGGCCTCGACGTGGAAGGTGACCGAGCCGGCGCCGGCCTCGGCGTACCGCGGCGCCCAGCGGTCGGGGTCCTCGATCATCAGGTGGCAGTCCAGCGGGATGGACGTGGCCTTGCGCAACGACTCGACGACGGGCAGTCCCAGGGTCAGGTTGGGCACGAAGTGGTTGTCCATGACGTCGAGGTGGAGCCAGTCGGCCCCCTCGACGGCCTTGGCCTCCTCGGCCAGGCGCGAGAAGTCGGCCGAGAGCATGCTGGGGTTGATCTGGACCATGGGCCCAGTATTCAGCACGCCCGGGGGCGGGCCGCCCGGCCCCGTCACCTCGGGCGTCTCGCGCGTCAGGCGGTGCGGCGGAGCAGGGCCAGGTACATGGCGTCCGTGCCGTGCCGGTGGGGCCAGAGCTGGACGTCGGGGCCGTCGCCGAGCTCCGGCACGTCGGGCAGCAGCGGCCGGGCGTCGATCCACTCGGCCGTGACGCCCTCCTCCGGCCGCTTCAGCACGTCCGTGACGGCCGCGCGGGTCTCGGCCAGGTGCGGTGAGCACGTGGCGTAGGCCACGACGCCGCCGGGCCGGGTGGCGGCCAGCGCCCGCCGCAGCAGGACGCGTTGCAGCGGCACCAGACCGTCGAGGTCCTCGGGCTCGCGCCGCCACCGGGCCTCGGGACGGCGGCGCAGCACGCCGAGGCCCGTGCAGGGCACGTCGACGATGACCCGGTCGAAGGAGCCGGGACGCCAGGCGGGGCGGGTGCCGTCGGCGACGACGACCTGGTACGCGCCCGGGGTGCCGGCGAGGCTGCGGGCCACCAGGCCGGCGCGGTGCGGGCGCAGCTCGGCGGCGAGCAGCGCCGCCCCCCGCTCGGCCGCCAGGGCGGCCAGCAGCGCTGCCTTGCCGCCCGGGCCGGCGCAGCCGTCGAGCCAGCGGGCGTCCGGGCCGGTCAGCGGCGCGCGGGCCAGGGCGAGGGCGACCAGCTGGCTGCCCTCGTCCTGCACGCCGGCGCTCCCCTGGCTGACCTCGGGCAGCAGGCCGGGGTCGCCGCCCTCGGCCAGCCGCACGGCGTAGGGCGAGAACCTGCCCGGCCGCGCCCGTTCGGGCCCGCGGTCGCCGCGCGCCGAGGCCAGCAGCTCGTCGCGGGAGACGCGCCCCGGACGGGCCGCCAGGGTGGTCTCGGGCCGCTCGTTGTCGGCTTCCAGCAGCCGCTCGATCTCCTCC
Source organism: Streptomyces sp. 4N509B (assembly GCF_052245655.1). NCBI lineage: Bacteria > Bacillati > Actinomycetota > Actinomycetes > Kitasatosporales > Streptomycetaceae > Streptomyces > Streptomyces sp. 4N509B. Next base: position 291,844 of record NZ_JBQQBZ010000005.1, on the reverse strand, counting down.
CTGCCACCGCCCAGCGCGTCCCAGAGGGCGGAGACGACCCAGCGGGGGTGGGCGTGGACGAGGGCCAGGTGCCGTTCCGGGCTCTCCTCGTACGGCGGGGCGAGCCGGTCCAGCCACGCGGGCAGCTCGTGGGCGGCGGTCCTGCGCAGCACGGCGTTGACGAACCTCGCCCGCCCGTCGCCCACGACCAGGCGGGCCAGCTCCACGCAGGAGCTGACCGCGGCGTGGCTCGGGATGCGGGTGCCGAGCAGCTGGTGGGCGCCGAGGCGGAGCAGGACGAGGACGGGCGTGTCGATCTCGGCCAGCGGCCGGTCGGAGCAGGCGGCGACCACGGCGTCGTAGGTGCCCTGGCGACGCAGCGTGCCGTAGACGAGCTCGGTGGCCAGCGCGGCGTCGCGGTCGTCGAAGCCGCCGGACTCCCGGGCGGTGCGCAGCAGGGAGGGCAGGACGAGGTTGGCGTACGCGCCGCGTTCGGCGACGGCGCACAGCGCGTCGAACGCGAGGAGGCGGACGGGGTCCCTGCGGGGAGGGCGCCGGGGGGCGGGCCGCCGGCCCTGGCGGTCGCGGCCGTCGTGGCGGGCTCGCCGGCCGGACTCGCGGCGGGAGCGGTCGGCGTCGCGGCGGGGTCGGTCAGTCACGGACGGCTCACTCCGCGTCCGCACGTGGCGACGGGGTGTCCCCGACGCGCTCACCGGCGGCGACGCGGACCCCGCGCGCCCAGTCGGCCGCGCGCATCGGCTTCTTCCCCTGCGGCTGCACCCACTCCAGCGTGACGGCGTGCGAGCCGGTGCCGACGTGCACCTCCTGTCGGCCCACGGCGAGCTCGCCGGGCGCCAGCTCGGTGCGCTCGGGCGCCGGCCGGACCTCCCGCAGCTTGAGGCGTTCGCCGCGGAAGAGCGTCCACGCGCCGGGGGCGGGGGTGCAGGCGCGCACCACGCGGTCGACGCGCAGGGCGGGCGCCGCCCAGTCCACGCGGGCGTCCTCCGCGGTGATCTTCGGAGCCGCGGTGACCCCCTCGGCGGGCTGTGGCGTGGCGCGCAGCGTGCCGTCGGCGATGCCGTCCATGGTGGCGGCCAGCAGGCCGGCGCCGGCCAGGGCCAGCCGGGTCAGCACGTCGCCGCTGGTGTCGCGGGGGCGGATCTCCTCGGTGAGCAGACCGAAGACGGGGCCGGAGTCCAGCCCTTCCTCGATCTGGAAGGTCGTGGCGCCGGTGATCTCGTCGCCGGCGAGGAGGGCGTGCTGCACGGGCGCGGCGCCGCGCCAGGCGGGGAGCAGGGAGAAGTGCAGGTTGACCCAGCCGTGGCGGGGGATGTCGAGGGCGCTCTTCGGCAGCAGGGCGCCGTAGGCGACGACGGGGCAGCAGTCGGGGGCGATCGCGCGCAGGCGGTCGAGGAAGTCCGGGTCGCGCGGGCGGCGGGGCCGCAGGATCTCCACACCGGCCTCGCGTGCGCGCTCGGCGACCGGACTGGCGGCCAGGCGCCTGCCGCGCCCGGCCGGCGCGTCGGGTCGGGTCACGACGGCGGCGACCTCGTGCCGGTCGGACGCGAGGAGCGTGTCGAGGGCGGGGACGGCCACCTCGGGCGTGCCGGCGAAGACGAGCCTCATCGCGGGTCGGTCACCTCTCGTGGTGCTGGCGGGTCGGTGCTGCGGGAAGCGCTGTGAGTCTACGGGCCACGGGGACGCGGCGCCCTGACGGGGCGTGGGGGGCGTACGGGCCCGGCCGCGCTCCGGTGGTCGGGGGGCGTGCTCCTGACCCGTGACTCCCGAGGCCACCGACGCGTTGGTCAAGTGAGATTGACCGCAACGGGCCCCTGTCCCCGCCGTCCGGCCCGTTCACCACCCCGACGCCAGTTCGAGAGGCTTGTTCATGGCCGACCACGCCACCCCTGACGCTCAGGCACGGGCCAGCCTGCACCTGCTCGTGCGGGACATCGAGCGGGTTCGCCGCCAGGCGGACGCGCTGCGCACGCTCACCGCCCAGCTAGGGAACGTCTACCGCCCGCGGCGCACGGGCCACGCCGCGGGTTTCGTCGTCTACGGCCGTGCCCCGGCGCCCACCGTGCGGCTCGCGCAGGAGCTGCGCGACAGCGTCGAGGCGCTGGTCACGGCGGCGGTCGACTTCGACCGCTCGCTCGGCTTCTCCTGGGACGCAGTGGGCTCGGCCCTCGGAGTCACCAAGCAGGCCGTGCACCGGCGGTACGGCTCGCGCCGCGCCACGGGTGGCGAGGGCCGGCCCGCGGCGGGGCCCGCGGGCCGGGAGGGCGGCCCGGCCGCGCGGCAGGAGGCGGTGGCCCCCGCGGCCTCCGCACCGACGGCGCGACCGCTGCCGATCACGCCGGCCGTGCCCCCGGCCCGGCCGGCTCCCGGCCGTTCCGCGCAGCCCGCGGGAGAGCCCCGCCCGAGCGCCCTCCCCGCGCCGCGCGGCGCCTGAGGGAAGCCCGCGCGGCGCGGCAGACGGGCCGCGGGCGGGCACGGCGAGCCCGTCGGCCGGTGCCCGCCCGCCCGGTGCCGATCTCTCGATGCCGGCCAGCCGACGCCAACCAGCCGACGCCGACCAGCCGGAGCCGGTCAGCCGATGTCGGGGGGGTCCACCCTGACCCAGGCCGCCGGGCCCTCGCGGCGGGCGAGGCGTGCGGCCTGGCCGGTCTTGAGGGCCGCGGCGAGCGCGCCGCCGCTCCCCGGGGGCACACGGACCAGCGCCCGGTGCCACTGCTCACCCGGCGGCGGCTGGCCGGTGCGGCGCGGGCTGCCGGGCTCGGCCACGGGAAGCGGCACCGGCCCGAGGACCTCGGCCTCCGGGGGCAGCGGGGCCGCGGCCAGCAGTCCGTCGACGGTCTCGGCCGGGCCGGTGACCGTCGCGAGGCGGGAGACCGGCGGGAAGCCGAGGAAGGCGCGCTCGGCGAGCTCCCGCCGGGCGTGCCCCGCCGGGTCCCAGCGGACCAGGGACTGCACCGCGGGCAGCGTGGGATCGGCGACGACCACCACCGTGCCGCCGTGGGAGTGCGGCCGGACGAGGGCGGCGGCGGTCAGCCAGCGGCGCAGCGCCTCCTCGCCGGCCCGCAGGTCGGGACGGCCCAGCAGCGCCCAGCCGTCCAACAGCAGGGCCGCCGCGTACCCCGGGCCCTCGGCGACGGGCTCCGCCCCGGGGGTGGCGACCACGAGCGCGGGCTGCTCCGGCACGGTGGCCAGGACGTGGTCACGGCCGGAGGCGCGGACCGGGACGGTGGGGAAGGCACGGCCCAGCTCCTCCGCGGTGCGGCGGGCACCGACGACCACGGCCCGGGTCCGGGTGTCACCGCACTCGGGACAGCGCCACTGCGGCGTCGTCTCGCCACACCAGCCGCAGCGCAGCGCCTGACCCGCCGCCTCGGCGGCGAGCGGGCCGTGGCAGCGCAGGCAGCGGGCGGGGGCGCGGCAGCGTTGACAGGCCAGCCGAGGGGCGTAGCCGCGACGCGGCACCTGGACCAGGACCGGGCCGTGGGCCAGCGCCTGGCGGGCGGTGCGCCAGGCCAGGCTCGGCAGCCGGGCGGCGCGGGCCTCGGCGTCCCGCCCGACGTCGGCGTCGCCGACGGTGCGGACCAGGGGGGCGACCGCGCGGACCGTCTGGCGTTCGGCCACCAGCGGCCTGGCCCAGCCCGTCTCCACCAACTGGGCGGCCTCGGCCGTCAGGGCGTGGCCCCCGAGCAGCAGCGCGGCCTTCTCCTGGGACGCGCGCAACACCAGCACCTCCCGCGCGTGGGGCTGGGGGGCGTGCTCGTCGGCGTGCGAGGAGTCGGCGTCGTCCCACAGCGCCACGAGCCCGAGGTCCCGGACGGGCGCGAAGGCGGCGGCGCGGGTGCCGACGACGCCGCGGACCGCACCGCGCCGCACGGCGAGCCACCGTCGGTACCGCTCCTGCGGGCCGAGGTCGGCCGCCAGGAGCACGTGTTGGCCCTCGCCGACCAGGGCCCGCAGCGCGGCGTCCACCCGGGCGGCCGACCGGCCGTCGGGCAGCACGGCCAGCGCGCCGCGACCGGCCGCGAGTGCCGTGGCGAGCGCCCGGGCCAGCTCGTCGGGCCACTGCGGACCGGGCAGCGCGCTCCACACGGCCCGGGGCGCCAAGCCCTCGCCGCCCAGCGCGGAGAGGAAGGCGGGGCCCTGCGGATAGCGCGCCCAGCCGCCCGGCGGCGGCGCGGGCGGGGCCGAGGGGGCCGGGGGTGAGGGCTCGCGTTCGACGCGCGCCACCCGGGGTGGCACGGCGAGCTGGACGACGTCGGCGAGGGCGCCGGCGTACCGGTCGGCGACGGCACGGCAGAGGGCGAGCAGCCGCGGGCCGAGCACCGGCTCGGTGGACAGGACCTGCGCCAGCGGCGCCAGGACGCCGGGGAAGTCGCTCTCGGCCCTGCGCTCCACGACGAAGCCGTTGATCAGGCCGCCGCCCTCGCGTCGGCCCGCGCGCTCCCCCGCGCCGAACCTGACGCGCACCCGGACGCCCGGCTGGGCGTCGGCGTCCATGGCGGCGGGCACCGCGTAGTCGAAGAGCCGGTCGAGGTGGGCCAGTCCCTTGTCGACCAGGACCCGGGCCACCGGCAGCCGCTTAGCGAGCGCGGCGCCGCGCCAGGTGCGCGGCTTCGCCTTCGGTGGCCCGGCGGTGCGGGCGGTCTCCCGGATGAGCGCGAGCTGCTCGCTCCCCCGCGCTCCCCGATCCTGCTCACCGCTCACACCGCCAGTACACCAGATGCGTCGGACACCGCCGGGACGCCGCGGGACGCTTCCGAGCCGCCGACGGTGGGCGAGGAAGGCCCACGTCACGGGCCCGCGTCGACGGGCGAGGGCCGGGCCAGCCCGGGGGATCAGCGGGGATCGGCCCGCCGCGTCAGGCGCGGCCCGCCCCAGGGCGGAGGAGCATCACCGGAGCGGGGAGGTGGTGGGAGCGCCTCCCGCGCTGCGCGGCGGTGTGCGGAAGTCCCTGGGCGGGCCGACGACGCCGGGGGTGCCCCCGGCCACAGGCTGAGGCGGAGGGGACGTCGCCGGCGTCGCGGGCCCGCGACGGTCCACTGGACGGGGTCTACGCCCCCACGGCGGCGCGCAGCGCGTCCACGCGGTTGGTGCGCTCCCAGGTGAAGTCGGGCAGTTCGCGGCCGAAGTGGCCGTAGGCCGCCGTCTGGGCGTAGATCGGGCGCAGCAGGTCGAGGTCGCGGATGATCGCGGCCGGGCGCAGGTCGAAGACCTCGGAGATCGCCCGCTCGATCCGCTCGGGCGCCACCGTGGCGGTGCCGAAGGTCTCCACGAACAGGCCGACGGGCTCGGCCTTTCCGATGGCGTAGGCGACCTGCACCTCGCAGCGCGAGGCCAGCCGCGCGGCCACGACGTTCTTCGCGACCCAGCGCATCGCGTAGGCGGCCGAGCGGTCGACCTTCGAGGGGTCCTTGCCGGAGAAGGCGCCACCGCCGTGGCGGGCCATGCCGCCGTAGGTGTCGATGATGATCTTCCGCCCGGTGAGCCCCGCGTCGCCCATGGGTCCGCCGATCTCGAACCGCCCGGTGGGGTTCACCAGCAGCCGGTACCCGTCGGTGTCGAGCTTGATGCCCTCCTCGACGAGCGCCGCGAGCTCGGGCTCGACGACGAACTCCCGGATGTCGGGAGCCAGCAGGGAGTCCAGGTCGATGTCGCTGGCGTGCTGGCTGGAGACCACCACGGTGTCGAGCCGGACGGCCTTGTCGCCCTCGTACTCGATGGTGACCTGGGTCTTGCCGTCGGGGCGCAGGTAGGGGATCGTGCCGTTCTTCCGCGTCTGGGACAGGCGGTGGGAGAGGCGGTGCGCCAGCCGGATCGGCAGCGGCATCAGCTCGGGCGTCTCGTCGCAGGCGTACCCGAACATCAGGCCCTGGTCACCCGCGCCCTGGCGGTCGAGCTCGTCCGTGTCGCCCTCGACGCGGGCCTCGTAGGCGGCGTCCACACCCTGGGCGATGTCGGGGGACTGCGCGCCGATGGACACGGAGACGCCGCAGGAGGCGCCGTCGAAGCCCTTCTTGGAGGAGTCGTACCCGATCTCGATCACCTTGTTCCGCACGAGGGTGGCGATCGGGGCGTAGGCCGTCGTGGTCACCTCGCCCGCCACGTGCACCAGGCCGGTGGTGATCATGGTCTCGACGGCGACGCGGGAGGTCGGGTCGTCCTTCAGGAGGGCGTCGAGGATGGTGTCGCTGATCTGGTCGGCGATCTTGTCAGGGTGGCCCTCGGTCACGGACTCCGAGGTGAACAGACGGCGGGACACATCGCTCCCTGGGGTTGCAGCGGCTGCTGGCTGATCTGGCGACCGCGCACGTCCATCGGCCGTCGCGATCCGGGTCAGTCTATCGGTGGACGCCCGCGACAGGGAGATCATCGACCGCCGAGACGGCCGGGAGGCGGGAAAACCCTGGTCGGACGCGGCTCCTTACCCGCGAGGGGGGTGTCTCACCCCGCGTCGCGCGGAGGCAGGCGGCGCAGCACGGCGTCCCAGACGCGGTCGGCGAGGGCTTCCTTGGGACCGTGCGGGACGGCCTCCTCACCGCCGTCGGCGTCGAGGATGACGGCCTCGTTCTCCTCGGAGCCGAAGGTGCGCCGCTCCCCCACCTGGTTCACGACGAGCAGGTCGCAGCCCTTGCTGGCGAGCTTGGCGCGCCCGCCGGCGAGCACGTTCTCCGTCTCGGCGGCGAAGCCGACGACCACCTGGCCCGCCGGCCGGCCGGCGGCGAGCTCGGCGAGGACGTCGGGGTTGCGGACGAGGGCGACGGGCTCGGGGGCGACGCCGTCCCGCTTCTTGATCTTCTGGGAGGCGCGGGCGGCGGGCCGGAAGTCGGCGACGGCCGCCGCCATCACCACCGCGTCCGCCTCGGCACTGGCCTTCACCATGGCCTCCCGCAGCTCCTCCGCGGTGCCGACCTCGACCACCCGCGCGCCAGCCGGCTCGGGCAGGGAGACGTTGGCCGACACGAGCGTGACGCGCGCGCCGCGAGCCACGGCGGTGCGGGCCAGGGCGTACCCCTGCTTTCCCGAGGAACGGTTCCCCAGGTACCGCACGGGATCCAGCGGCTCCCGGGTGCCGCCGGCGCTGACGACCACATGACGGCCGGCGAGGTCGGCGTCGAGGGCGGCGGTGCCGCGCGCCAGCACCCTGCGGCACAGCAGGGCGAGCTCCTCGGGCTCGGGCAGCCGACCCTTCCCGGTGTCGACACCGGTCAGGCGGCCCACGGCGGGCTCGACGACCAGCACGCCGCGGCCGCGCAGCGTGGCGACGTTCTGCTGGGTGGCCGGGTGCTCCCACATCTCGGTGTGCATCGCGGGGGCGAGCACAACCGGGCAGCGGGCCGTGAGGAGGGTGTTGGTCAGGAGGTCGTCCGCGAGGCCGGTGGCGGCCTTGGCGAGCAGGTCGGCGGTGGTGGGGGCGACGACGACGAGGTCGGCCTCCTGGCCGAGCCGGACGTGCGGCACCTCGTGGACCCGCTCCCAGACCTCGGTGGCGGCCGGCGCGCCGGACAGCGCCGACCAGGTGGCCTCGCCGACGAAGTGGAGGGCGGCCGCGGTGGGCACGACCCGGACCTCGTGGCCGGACTCGGTCAGCCGCCGCAGCAGCTCACAGGCCTTGTAGGCGGCGATGCCGCCGCCCACTCCCAGCACGATCCTGGGTCTGTCCATCGCTCGCGCCTACGATCGCGCCTAGTCCGTGGCGCCCTCGACGGCCTCGGAGGTGAGGAGGCCGGCGTTGATCTCGCGCAGGGCGATGGAGAGCGGCTTCTCGTGAACGTGGGTGTCGACCAGCGGGCCGACGTACTCCAGCAGGCCCTCGCCGAGCTGCGAGTAGTACGCGTTGATCTGACGGGCGCGCTTGGCCGCGTAGATCACGAGGCTGTACTTGGAGTCGGTGGCCTCGAGCAGCTCGTCGATCGGCGGGTTGATGATGCCCTCGGGCGTGGTGATGGAGGAGGACACGCTCTGCCTTCCGCTGGAATGGTCAGGGGGAAGCCCCCCGCTTCAGCTCACCAAGGCTAGCAGCTCGGCGGACACGTCCTCGACGGAGGTGTTCACCAGGGTGACGTCGAACTCCGACTCGGCGGCCAGCTCGCGCCGGGCCTCCGTCAGCCGCCGCTCGATCACCTCGGGCGGCTCGGTGCCCCGACCGGTGAGGCGGCGCACCAGCTCCTCCCAGCTCGGTGGGGCCAGGAAGACCAGCCGCGCCTCGGGCATGGCCTCACGCACCAGGCGCGCGCCCTGGAGGTCGATCTCCAGCAGCACGGGATCCCCCGCCTGCAGCCGTTGGAGAACGGCCCGGCGGGGGGTTCCGTAGCGGTGGCCGGCGAACTCGGCCCACTCGAGCAGCTCACCGTTGGCGATGAGCTTGTCGAACTCCTCGTCGTCCACGAAGTAGTACTGCACACCGTGGCGCTCACCCGGTCGCGGTGCGCGGGTCGTGGCCGAGACGGACAGCCAGACCTCCGGGTGAGCCTTGCGGAGGTGGGCAACGACCGTGCTCTTGCCGACTCCGGAGGGGCCGGAGAGCACGGTCAGCCGTGGACGATCGTTCATGCGGCGATTATCCCGGTTCCCGTGCGGGCGGGAAAATCAGGAGGGGGTCTTGCCGAACTCCCGCTCCAGCGCCGCGATCTGGTTGGTGCCAAGCCCACGGACCCGGCGGCTCTCGGAGATACCGAGCCGCTCCATGATCTGACGGGCGCGCACCTTGCCGACGCCAGGCATCGACTCCAGCAGAGCGCTGACCTTCATCTTGCCGATGACATCGTTCTCCTGGCCCTGCTTGATGACCTCGTGCAGGGAGGCGCCGGAGTGCTTGAGCCGATTCTTGACCTCGGCGCGCTCCCGGCGAGCCGCGGCGGCCTTCTCAAGCGCGGCTGCGCGCTGTTCAGGGGTAAGGGGCGGAAGAGCCACGCCTACGTCACCTCGGTTGTCGAACTGTCGGATACGGAATCGGTGAGGAACCTACTGTCCCCGCACCGAGCGGAGCAACGAGCAACGCGGCCGGCTGCTCCGCTACTCGACGGAGACTAGCGGCCGTCACCGCCCCAAGTCAGCGAGAATCAAGAAAAAGTCCTGGTCAGCTGAGAATCCATCCCGGCTTTTCGGACATTTCTCTACCACTGAGGCCCCGGGAGCCACCAACGTGACCCCGGAGTGACGATGTCAGGACGATCCGTTGACGCCCGCGGCGAGCACCCGTGCGATCCGCTCGCTCTCCCGCTCGACGGCGTCACGCAACGCTGCCGCGGAGGGTCCGTGGCGCAGGATCCCGCGGCTGACGCTGGGCAGGACGGCGGGCAGCGCCGCGCCGAAGACCCTTGGCAGGTCCTCGGCGGTGGCGCCCTGGGCGCCGAGGCCGGGCGCGAGCAGCGGGCCGTTGATCGCCAACGCGTCGCCGAGTGCCGGGTCGCCCCCGTCGAGCGTCGCGCCGACGACGGCGCCGAAGGAGCCCAGCGGCGCGGCGTCCGCGTTCTCCGCGGCCAGGTGCGCGAGCACCCGCCGGGCGACCACGGGGCCCTCCGCCGTGCGGGCGGTCTGCACCTCCGCGCCCTCGGGGTTGGAGGTGCGGGCCAGCACGAAGACGCCGGCGCCGCGCGCCCTGGCCAGGTCGAGGGCCGGCCGCAGCGAGGCGAAGCCGAGGTACGGGCTGAGCGTGACGGCGTCGACGCGCAGCGGGGAGCCGTCCTCCAGGTACGCGGCGGCGTAGGCCGTCATGGTGGAGCCGATGTCGCCGCGCTTCACGTCCAGCAGCACCAGCGCGCCCTCGGAGCGGGCCTCGGCGATCGCCCGCTCCAGGACGGCGACGCCGCGCGAGCCGTGGCGCTCGAAGAACGCGGACTGGGGCTTGAGCACGGCCGTCACCCCCGCGAGTGCCTCCACGGTGGTGCGGGTGAAGCGCTCCAGGCCGCCGACGTCGTCGGGCAGCCCCCAGGCGGCCAGCAGGCCGGGGTGCGGGTCGATGCCCACGCAGAGGGGGCCGCGGCTCCGGGTGGCGCGGTGCAGGCGGGCGCCGAAGGGCTCGGGCGTCGGGGGCGTCATGCGGGATCCTGCCGTGTCGTGGTGGGGTGGGCGGGGCGGGGGTCCTCGCCACGGGCGGGCCGCGCGGGCGCGCCCGCCTCCGCTCGCGCGTCCACTCGCACGTCGGAGCCGACGGCCTCGGCGAGGGTGGCGAAGGGGCTGGCGGCCAGCCGCCGCGCGAGGCCGCGGTGGATCGCGCGGGGCCAGGTGGGACCGGCGTAGATGAGGCCGGTGTACCCCTGGACGAGGGTGGCGCCGGCGAGGATGCGGCGCCAGGCGTCGTCGGCGGTCTGCACGCCACCCACGCCCACCAGGGTGAGGCGGTCCCCGACGCGCGCGTACAGCCGGCGCAGCACGGCCAGGGAACGGTCGCCCAGCGGGGCGCCGGACAGGCCGCCGGCGCCGAGCGCTTCGACCTCCGTGGCCGGCGTGCTCAGGCCCTCCCGGGAGATGGTGGTGTTGGTGGCGATGATGCCGGCCAGGCCCAGCTCGACGGCGAGGTCGGCGACGGCGTCGACGTCCTCGTCGGCCAGGTCGGGCGCGATCTTCACCAGCAGCGGCACGTCCTCGCCGGCCTCGGCGCGGACCGCGGCCAGCAGCGGGCGCAGCAGGCTGGTGGCCTGGAGGTTCCGCAGGCCCGGGGTGTTCGGGGAGGAGACGTTGACCACGAGGTAGTCGGCGTGGCGGGCCAGCAGTCGGGTGGTGGCGACGTAGTCGGCGACCGCCTCCGACTCGGGGACGACCTTGGTCTTGCCGATGTTGACGCCGACCGTGACGCCCGCCGGGCGGCGGGCGAGGCGGGCGGCGACGGCGTCGGCGCCGTCGTTGTTGAAGCCCATGCGGTTGACCAGCGCCCGGTCGCGGGCGAGCCGGAACAGCCGCGGGGTGGGGTTGCCCGGCTGGGGCCGGGCCGTGACGGTGCCGATCTCCACGTGGTCGAAGCCGAGCATCGCCAGGCCCGCGACGCCGGTGGCGTTCTTGTCGAAGCCGGCTGCCAGGCCGAACGGGCCGGGCAGCCGACGGCCGAACGCCGTGACGCGCAGCGAGGGGTGGCGCGGCGCCAGGACGCGCCGCACCGCGGCGCGCAGGCCGGGCACCCGCGCCACGGCGCGGATCAGCCCGAAGCCGAGGTGGTGCGCCCGCTCGGCGTCGAGCCGGCGCAGCACCGCGGCGAACAGCAGGCCGTACGGGGTCACGCGCCTCACCGGTCTCGCTTCCCCGTGAGGTGGCGTGCGTGGTCCTGCAGGGAGCGGACACCCACGTCGCCCCTGGTCAGGGCGTGGATGCCCTGCACGGCGGCGGCCAGGGCCTGGACGGTGGTCAGGCAGGGGATGCCCCGGGCGACGGCCGCGGTGCGGATGTCGTACCCGTCCAGGCGTCCGGTGGTGCCGTAGGGGGTGTTGACGATGAGGTCGACCTGCCCGTCGTGGATGAGCTGCACGATGGTGGGCTCGCCGTCGGGGCCCTCGCCCTCGCCGTGCTTGCGGACCACGGTGACCTGGATGCCGTTGCGCTTGAGCACCTCGGCCGTGCCGGAGGTGGCCAGCAGCTCGAAGCCGTGGTCGGCCAGGGCGCGGGCGGGCAGGATCATCGCGCGCTTGTCGCGGTTGGCGACGGAGACGAACGCCCGGCCCTTGACGGGCAGCGCGCCGTACGCCGCGGCCTGGGACTTGGCGTAGGCGGTGCCGAAGACGGCGTCGATGCCCATGACCTCGCCCGTGGAGCGCATCTCGGGGCCGAGGATGGTGTCCACGCCCCGGCCGTGGACGTCGCGGAAGCGGGAGAACGGCATGACCGCCTCCTTGACGGAGATCGGCGCGTCCAGCGGGAGGGTGCCGCCGTCGCCCTGGGCCGGCAGCAGCCCCTCGGCGCGGAGCTGGGCGACGGTGGCGCCCAGCGAGATGCGGGCGGCGGCCTTCGCCAGGGGGACGGCCGTCGCCTTGGAGGTGAAGGGGACGGTGCGGGAGGCGCGGGGGTTGGCCTCCAGGACGTAGAGGATGTCCCCGGCCAGCGCGAACTGGATGTTGATCAGGCCGCGCACGCCGACGCCGCGGGCGATGGCCTCGGTGGAGGTCCGCAGCCGCTTGATGTCGTGGCCGCCGAGGGTGATGGGGGGCAGCGCGCAGGCGGAGTCGCCGGAGTGGATGCCGGCCTCCTCGATGTGCTCCATCACGCCGCCGAGGTAGAGTTCCTCGCCGTCGAACAGGGCGTCGACGTCGATCTCGATGGCGTCGTCGAGGAAGCGGTCGATGAGCACGGGGTGGGTGCTGATCAGACCCGCGTGGTGCGTGAGGTACTCGGCCAGGCTGGGCTCGTCGTAGACGATCCGCATGCCGCGCCCGCCCAGGACGTAGGAGGGGCGGACCATCACCGGGTAGCCGATGCCGGTGGCGATGGCCTTGGCCTCCTCGAAGGAGAACGCCGTGCCGTGCTTGGGCGCCGGCAGGCCGGCCTCGGCCAGGACACGGCCGAAGGCGCCGCGCTCCTCGGCGAGGTGGATCGCCTCGGGCTGGGTGCCGACGATGGGCACGCCGTTGTCCTTCAGCGCCTGGGCGAGGCCGAGGGGGGTCTGGCCGCCGAGTTGGACGATGACGCCGGCGACCGGGCCCGCCTGGGTCTCGGCGTGCACGATCTCCAGCACGTCCTCCAGGGTCAGCGGCTCGAAGTAGAGCCGGTCGGAGGTGTCGTAGTCGGTGGAGACGGTCTCGGGGTTGCAGTTGACCATCACCGTCTCGTAGCCGGCGTCGGCCAGGGCGAACGAGGCGTGCACGCAGGAGTAGTCGAACTCGATGCCCTGACCGATGCGGTTGGGTCCCGAGCCCAGGATGATGACGGCGGGGCGCTCGCGGGGGGTGACCTCGGTCTCCTCGTCGTAGGAGGAGTACAGGTACGGGGTGCGGGCGGCGAACTCCGCGGCGCAGGTGTCGACGGTCTTGTAGACCGGGCGGACCCCGAGGGCGTGGCGCAGCTCGCGCACCACGTCCTCCTTCAGGCCGCGGATCGCGGCGATCTGCGCGTCGGAGAAGCCGTGACGCTTGGCGTCGACCAGCAGCTCGGGGCTGAGCCGGTCGGCGGCGGCCAGGTCCTGGGCCACCTCGTTGATCAGGCAGAGCTGGTCGGTGAACCACAGGTCGATGCCGGTGGCGCGGGCGAGGTCGACGGCGCTCGCGCCGGCGCGGACGGCCCGCATGAGGGTGGTCAGCCGGCCGTCGGTGGGCGTGGCCGCGGCGGCCAGCAGCGCGTCCTTCTCCGCCGGGTCGGGGTCGTCGGCGAAGTCGAACGGGGCGCCGGGGCGCTCGATCGAGCGCAGCGCCTTGTTGAGCGCCTCGGTGAAGTTCCGTCCGATCGCCATGGCCTCGCCGACCGACTTCATGGTGGTGGTCAACGAGGGGTCGGCCGCCGGGAACTTCTCGAACGCGAAACGCGGCACCTTGACCACGACGTAGTCGAGGGTCGGCTCGAACGAGGCGGGGGTCTCTCCGGTGATGTCGTTCGGGATCTCGTCGAGGGTGTACCCGATGGCGAGCTTGGCCGCGATCTTGGCGATGGGGAAGCCGGTGGCCTTCGAGGCCAGGGCGGAGGAGCGGGAGACGCGGGGGTTCATCTCGATGACGACGACGCGGCCGTCGTCGGGGTTGACGGCGAACTGGATGTTGCAGCCGCCGGTGTCGACGCCGACCTCGCGGATGACGGCGATGCCGATGTCCCGCAGGATCTGGTATTCGCGGTCGGTCAGGGTCATGGCGGGCGCGACCGTGATCGAGTCGCCGGTGTGCACCCCCATGGGGTCGAGGTTCTCGATGGAGCAGACGACGACCACGTTGTCGTTGCGATCGCGCATCAGCTCCAGCTCGTACTCCTTCCAGCCGAGGATGGACTCCTCCAGCAGCACCTCCCCCACCGGCGAGAGGGCAAGGCCCTGGCCGGCGATGCGGCGCAGCTGCTCCTCGTCGTGGGCGAAGCCCGAGCCGGCGCCGCCCATGGTGAAGGAGGGGCGGACCACCACGGGGTACCCGCCGAGCCCGTCGACGCCGGCGATGACGTCGTCCATGGAGTGGCAGATCACGGAGCGGGCCGACTCGCCGTGGCCGATGCTGGCGCGCACGGCCTCGACCACCTGCTTGAAGCGCTCGCGGTCCTCGCCCTTGCCGATCGCCTCGACGCTGGCGCCGATCAGCTCCACGCCGTGGGCGTCCAGGGTGCCGTTCTCGTAGAGCGCGACGGCGACGTTCAGCGCGGTCTGGCCGCCGAGGGTCGGCAGCAGCGCGTCGGGCCGCTCCTTGGAGATGATCTTGGTGACGAACTCCGGGGTGATCGGCTCGACGTACGTGGCGTCGGCGATCTCGGGGTCGGTCATGATCGTCGCCGGGTTGGAGTTCACCAGGATGACCCGCAGGCCCTCGGACTTCAGCACCCGACAGGCCTGGGTGCCTGAGTAGTCGAACTCGGCCGCCTGGCCGATGACGATGGGGCCGGAGCCGATGACCAGGACTGATGTGATATCGGTGCGCTTAGGCACGCTCACCCTCCATCAGGGAGACGAAGCGGTCGAAGAGGTAGGCCGCGTCGTGCGGACCCGCGGCGGCTTCGGGGTGGTACTGGACGCTGAAGGCCGGCCGGTCCAGCAGCCGCAGCCCCTCGACGACGTCGTCGTTGAGGCAGACGTGCGAGACCGTCACCCGGCCGAAGGGGGTGGCGGAGACCTCGTGGAGCGGGGCGTCCACGGCGAAGCCGTGGTTGTGGGCGGTGACCTCGACCTTGCCGGTGGCCAGGTCCTTCACGGGCTGGTTGATGCCGCGGTGGCCGTACTTCAGCTTGAAGGTGCCGAAGCCGAGGGCACGCCCCAGGATCTGGTTGCCGAAGCAGATGCCGAACAGCGGTGTGCGCCGCTCCAGCACCCCCCGCATCAGCTCCACCGGCTGGTCCGCGGAGGCGGGGTCGCCGGGGCCGTTGGAGAAGAACACGCCGTCCGGGGCGACCTCGTAGACCTGCTCCAGCGTGGCGGTGGCCGGCAGGACGTGGACCTCGATGCCGCGCTCGGCCATCCGGTGGGGGGTCATGCCCTTGATGCCGAGGTCCACGGCCGCGACGGTCAGCCGCCTGGTGCCGAGGGCGGGGACGACGTACGGCTCGGTCGTGGCCACCTCCGGCGCGAGGTCCGCGCCGGCCATGGGCGGGGAGGCGAGCACCCGCTGGCGCAGCGTGTCCTCGTCGGCGCCGGCGAGGGCCTCCCCGGAGAAGATCCCGGCCCGCATCGCGCCGCGCTCCCGCAGGTGACGGGTGAGGGCTCGGGTGTCGACCGCGCTGATGCCGACGACGCCCTGGGCGGCGAGCTCCTCGTCGAGGGTACGCACCGAGCGCCAGTTGGAGGGGACGCGGGCGGGGTCGCGGACGACGTACCCGGCGACCCAGATGCGGCGGGACTCGGGGTCCTCGTCGTTGACGCCGGTGTTGCCCACGTGGGGGGCGGTCATGACGACCACCTGCCGGTGGTAGGACGGATCGGTGAGGGTCTCCTGGTACCCGGTCATGCCGGTGGCGAAGACCGCCTCGCCGAAGGTCTCACCGACCGCGCCGTAGGACTGTCCGCGGAAGGTCCGGCCGTCCTCCAGGACCAGCAGGGCCGGGGCTCGGCCGCGCGACGGCCGGCGCGCGGCGGGAGCGGTGCGGGAGGCGGTGGTCATCGGGCACCCTCCTGGGGGTCTGGCGGGGACGTGGGTGTGGGTGGTGTGCCGCGGGTCATGTGAGCTCTCCGTCCACGAGAGTGGGCCTGCCGTGGAGGAAGGTGTGGGTCACCCGGCCGGGCAGCTCGCGCCCGGCGTAGGGGCTGTTGCGGCTGCGGGAGACGTGGCGGGCGGGGTCCACCGGGGCCCGGTGGGTGGGGTCCAGCAGCGTCAGGTGGGCGGGCTCGCCCGGCGCGACGGGGCGGCCCTGGCCGGCGACGCGGCCGATGGTGGCGGGGCGGGCCGACATCCGGTCGGCGACTCCCGCCCAGTCCAGCAGCCCGGTGTCCACCATGGTGTGCTGGACGACGCGCAGCGCGGTCTCCAGGCCGGTCATGCCCATGGCCGCGGCCGCCCACTCGCAGTCCTTGTCCTCCTGCGGGTGGGGCGCGTGGTCGGTGGCGACGCAGTCGATGGTGCCGTCGGCCAGCGCGGCGCGCAGCGCGAGGACGTCCCGCTCGGTGCGCAGCGGCGGGTTGACCTTGTACACCGGGTCGTAGGAGCGGACCAGCTCGTCGGTCAGCAGCAGGTGGTGCGGGGTGACCTCGGCCGTGACCTGCCAGCCCTTGGACTTGGCCCAGCGCACCAGCTCCACGGAGCCGGCCGTCGACAGGTGGCAGACGTGCAGCCGCGAGCCCACGTGCGCGGCCAGCAGCAGGTCGCGGGCGATGATCGCCTCCTCGGCGACGGCCGGCCAGCCGGCGAGACCGAGCTCGGCGGAGACCACGCCCTCGTTCATCTGCGCGCCCTCGGTCAGGCGCGGCTCCTGGGCGTGCTGGGCGATCACGCCGTCGAACGCCTTCACGTACTCCAGGGCCCGCCGCATGATGACGGCGTCGTCCACGCAGCGCCCGTCGTCGGAGAAGACGACGACCCCCGCGGCCGACTCGTGCATGGCGCCGAGCTCGGCCAGCTGCTTGCCCTCGAGACCCACGGTGACGGCGCCGACCGGCCGCACCTCGCAGTACCCGGAGTCCCTGCCCAGGCGCCAGACCTGCTCGACGACGCCGGCGGTGTCGGCGACGGGGAAGGTGTTGGCCATGGCGTGGACGGCCGTGAAGCCGCCGGCGGCCGCCGAGCGGGTGCCGGTGAGCACCGTCTCGGAGTCCTCCCGGCCCGGCTCCCGCAGGTGGGTGTGGAGGTCGACCAGGCCGGGCAGCAGGACCAGGCCCTCGGCCTCGACCACGGCTGCGCCGGGCGCCGTGAGGCCGTCGCCCACCTCGGCGACGAGGCCGTCCTCGACGAGCACGTCGCGGGGTGGACCGCCCAGGACGCTCGCGGCGCGGATCAGGGTCCGCCGGGGGTGGTTCTCGCTGCTCGGGCTCACGCGCCCTCCTTCGTGCGGTGTCATGCGGTGTGGTCGGTGGTGGGGGCGGGGAGGTCCTCGGGGAACGCCCCGCCGAGGAGCAGATAGAGGACGGCCATCCGGACGCTCACGCCGCCGGCGACCTGCTCGACGGCGGTGCAGCGGGGCGAGTCGGCGACCTCGGCGGTGATCTCCATGCCGCGGTTCATCGGCCCGGGGTGCATCACCACCGCGTGGTCGGGCATGCGGGCCATCCGGGGGGCGTCCAGCCCGTAGCGGCGGGCGTACTCACGCTCCGTCGGGAAGTACGCGGCGTTCATCCGTTCCCGCTGGACGCGCAGCATCATGACAGCGTCCGACTTCGGGAGCACCGGATCGAGGTGGTACTCGACCTCGCAGGGCCACCGCTCCACGCCGATCGGCAGGAGCGTGGGCGGGGCGACGACGGTGACCTCGGCGCCGAGGGTGGTCAGCAGCCGGACGCCGGAGCGGGCGACGCGGCTGTGGAGGATGTCACCGACGATGGTGACGCGCCGGCCCGAGAGGTCGCCGCCGGTCGCCTCTCCCCCGGCCTCGGCGGCGAGGCGGCGGCGGAGCGTGAAGGCGTCGAGCAGCGCCTGGGTGGGGTGCTCGTGGGTGCCGTCCCCCGCGTTGATCACGCTGCCGCGGATCCATCCGGAGGTGGCCAGGCGGTGGGGGGCGCCGGAGTCGTGGTGGCGGATGACGACGGCGTCGGCGCCCATCGCCTCCAGCGTCATCGCGGTGTCCTTCAGCGACTCGCCCTTGGAGACGGACGACCCCCGGGCGGAGAAGTTGATCACGTCGGCCGACAGCCGCTTGGCGGCCGCCTCGAAGGAGATTCGCGTCCGGGTGGAGTCCTCGAAGAAGAGGTTCACGACGGTACGCCCCCGCAGGGTGGGCAGCTTCTTGATCGGCCGGTCCGCGACGCGGGCGAGTTCCTCGGCGGTGTCGAGTATCAGCACGGCGTCATCGCGGGTGAGGTCGGTGGCCGAGATGAGATGGCGCTTCATCTGGTGCCCTCCGTTGGTGCCGTCGGGTGGGTCGGGCGAGCTGGCATGGCGAAGCCGGGTCCTTGGGTAACGCGGGGCGGTGCAGGGTCGCGTCGTGGCGCGGGGGACGCGCGGGGACGCTACCGCTCTGCGGCCGGGGCTCGGTCGCGGACGCCTAGAAGCACGCCGTCGCGACCGTCCTGCTCGGTCAGCAGGACCCTGACCGTCTCGCGCAGTGAGGTGGGAATGTTCTTGCCGACGTAGTCGGCGCGGATCGGCAGCTCCCGGTGGCCTCGGTCGACGAGGACCGCGAGCTGCACGGCGCGGGGGCGGCCGATGTCGTTGAGCGCGTCGAGCGCCGCGCGGATGGTGCGGCCGGAGAAGAGCACGTCGTCGACGAGGACGACGAGCCGGCCGTCGACGCCGGTGGGGGGGATCTCCGTGCGTGCCAGGGCGCGGGCGGGGCGCATGCGCAGGTCGTCCCGGTACATGGTGATGTCCAGGGAGCCCGTGGGCACGGGGTGGCCGGCGATCTTCGCGAGCAGGCCGGTGAGTCGGCTGGCGAGGTGTACGCCGCGGGTGGGGATGCCCAGGAGGACGACGTCGTCGACGCCCTTGGCGCGCTCGACGATCTCGTGGGCGATGCGGGTCAGGGCCCGCGCGATGTCCGGCGCCTCGAGTACGGGGCGTGGTGTCTGGTCGTTCGTTGCCATGGTGGTGCTGACCTCCTTCCCCGCCTCACGGGACGGGCCTTAAAGGACGTCGGGTCGTATCGGAGCCCACACTACCAGGCGCGTCTGGCGCCGCTCGCGTCGCCGCAGGTCAGCGGCATCTCTGCCGGTTCCGCTTGACGAGACCAAATTACGCTGCGTAACCTCACTTTGAGTTACGACTTAGCCATCCGGGGAGACACATGTCCAGCGAATACGCGAAACAGCTCGGAACCAAGCTCCGTGCCATCCGCACCCAGCAGGGGCTGTCGCTCCATGGGGTCGAGGAGAAGTCCCAGGGCCGTTGGAAGGCGGTCGTGGTCGGCTCCTACGAGCGCGGCGACCGCGCCGTGACCGTCCAGCGCCTTGCCGAGTTGGCCGACTTCTACGGCGTTCCCGTGCAGGAGTTGCTGCCGGGTTCGACGCCTGGTGGCGCCGCCGAGCCGCCGCCGAAGCTCGTGCTCGACCTGGAGCGGCTGGCCACCGTGCCCAGCGAGAAGGCCGGTCCGCTCCAGCGGTACACGGCGACGATCCAGAGCCAGCGCGGCGACTACAACGGCAAGGTGCTCTCGATCCGCCAGGACGACCTGCGCACCCTCGCCGTGATCTACGACCAGTCGCCCTCCGTGCTGACCGAGCAGCTGATCGGCTGGGGCGTGCTGGGCGCGGACGCGCGCCGGGCGGTGCAGACCGAGGAAGCCTGAGGTCGGGCTGACGATCACCGGGGGCGCCGTCACCGTCGCCCTCCGTCGAGCAGCACGAGCGCACGCCGGGCGGTGACGGGCTGACGCGGCCCGTCACGCCGGCGACGCTCGCGCCCCGTGAGGGAGCCACGGGGCGCGAGCGGGGGTCTTCCGTTCGAGGACCTGTTCGAGGGCCCTGAGGCGGCGCCTCAGCGCCGCAGGGAGGGCTTGAGGTCCTTCAGGCGGCCGAGGAGGCCGTTGACGAAGGCCGGCGAGTCGTCGGTGGAGAACTCCTTGGCCAGCTGCACGGCCTCGTCGAGGACCACGGCGTCGGGCGTCTCGTCGTGCCAGATCAGCTCGAACGTGGCCAGCCGCAGGATGTTGCGGTCCACGACGGGCATGCGGTCGAGGGGCCAGCCGATCGTGTACTGGGCGATCAGCTCGTCGATCCGCTCGGCCCGCTCCTGGTATCCCTCCACCAGCAGCCGCGTGTACTCGCTGACGCGGGGCTGGCGGTCGTCCGTGGCGGCGAGCCTGACCCAGTCACTCACGACGTCAGTCGGGGTGCTGCCGCGTTGGTCGGCTTCGAAGAGGATCTGCAGGGCGCGCTGGCGGGCCTTGCTGCGGGCTGCCACGGTTAGCTGCTCACCCGGCCGAGGTACTCGCCGGAGCGGGTGTCGACCTTGATCTTCTCTCCCGTGGTGATGAAGAGCGGCACACCGATCTCGTAGCCCGTCTCCAGGCGGGCCGGCTTGGTGCCGCCCGTCGAACGGTCACCCTGCACGCCCGGCTCGGTGTACTCCACGACCAGCTCGACGGCGGCGGGCAGGTCGATGAACAGGGGGTTGCCCTCGTAGATCGCGACCGTGCAGTCCTGGCCCTCCAGCAGGTAGTTGGCGGCCTCGCCCACCGTCTCGGGCGTGATCGGGAGCTGCTCGTACGTCTCGGTGTCCATGAAGACGAAGTCGGCACCGTCCTTGTAGGAGAACTGCATCCCCCGCCGGTCCACGGTGGCCGTCTCGACCTTGGTGCCGGCGTTGAAGGTCTTGTCGACCACCTTGCCGGAGAGCACGTTCTTGAGCTTGGTGCGTACGAAGGCGCCGCCCTTACCGGGCTTGACGTGCTGGAACTCGACAACGGACCACAACTGGCCGCCGTCGAGCTTGAGCACCATGCCGTTCTTCAGGTCGTTCGTGGTGGCCACGGCCAGGATCTCCTACAGACTGCTGCGTGGGACGACGACCAGGGCGCCCCCTCACAGCGCGAGGAGCTCCTTGGTCGTGATGGTGAGTAGCTCAGGACCGCCGTCCGCCCGGGAGCGGACGACGAGTGTGTCATCGATTCGCACACCGCCCCGGCCCGGAAGATGCACCCCGGGCTCAACGGTGACCGGCACACAGGCGCCAAGTTTACCCATGGCGACGGGTGAGAGCCGAGGGTCCTCCCCGATTTCCAGTCCCACACCCCGCCCGGTGACGGGGCCGAGGGCCTCGCCGTGCCCGGCGGCGGCCAGCACGCCCCGGGCCGCCGCGTCCACGGCCCGGCACTCCGTGCCCGGGGCGAGCGCCTCCCTGGCCGCCCGCTGGGCGGTGAAGACCAGCTCGTAGAGCTCGATCTGCCAGTCCTCCGGGCTGGTGCCGATGACGAAGGTGCGGCCGATCTGGCAGCGGTACCCGCGAAACCGCGCCCCCAGGCGGACGGAGAGGAAGTCCCCCTCCTCCACCCGCCGGTCGGTCGGCCGGTGGTCGGCGAGGCCGGAGTGGACGCCGGTGGCCACCGAGGTGGGAAAGGCGGGCCCGTCGGCGCCGTGGTCGATCAGGCGGCGTTCGAGCTCCAGCGCGAGGTGACGCTCGGTGCGGCCCACGAGGATGGACTCCAGCAGCTCCCCCAGCGCCCGGTCGGTGATCTCGGCGGCGACGCGCAGCGCCGCGATCTCGTCCTCGTCCTTCACCAGCCGCTGCCGCTCCACGGCGTACTCCAGGTCGGTGAGGCGGATGCCGGGCACGGCGGCGGTCAGGGCGCGGTGGCGCGCGACGGTCAGGTGGTGCTCCTCCACCGCCACGGTCTCGGCGCCCGCCTTGGCCGCCAGGCCGACGGCGGCCAGGGCCGGGTCGGTGCCCTCGTCCGTGACCGAGCGGGTCAGCCCCTCCTCCCCGGCCGACCGGCCGTCGCGGGGCTCCCCGCCGCCGATGTCGCCGTGACCAAGCAGGACGTCGTCCTCGCCGGGGCCCAGCAGCAGCGCGGCGCCGGGGGACGCGGGCCCGGCCAGGTAGCGGACGTTGGCGGGGTGTGAGACGACAAGGGCTGTGCCGCTCGCTGACGCGCAGCGGGCACGCAGCCGTGAGCGGCGGGCCGCGTGTACCTCGGACATGGGTCGAGACTACGCAGCGCGGCGGCGGGACGCCGCCTTAAGGACGCCCGGACGAGCGGGCTTCCGGACGACTGTGCGCTCCCGACGGGCCGGGACTACCACGACGGCGGGCTGGCCAGCGAGTGGGCCACGGCCTCGTCGAGCATCCGCGCGGTGGTGGCGACGTCGTGCCAGGAGTTGTCGATGATGGGCAGGCCGGAGCCGTACCAGCCGGCCATCCGGCCGTGGATGGTGGCGACCTCCTCGTCCGACAGCCGGCGGGAGCCGCTGCGCTGCGCGTTGCGCTCCAGCACGATCTCCAGGCCGGGAAGGAGCACCACGGGGATCAGGCCGGGGCCCACGTGCCGCTTCCAGCCGCCGAGCCCCACCGCGGGGCGGTCGGGGAAGACGGCGTCGTCGAGGATGCAGGAGATGCCGTTGGCCAGGTAGTTCCGCGCGGCGAAGCCACAGGTGCGGCGGGCGAGCCGGTACTGGGCCTCGGAGCGGTCGTCCCAGCCGGCGCGCGGGTCGGCGAAGCCGGAGCGGACCCACTCGCGCACGTCGTCCAGGCTGATGTGGGCGGTCGGCACCGGCCGACGGTCCGCCCAGTGGCGGGCCACGGTCGTCTTGCCCGCGCCGGCGGGGCCGATCAGCAGTACCGCGACCCCGGCGTGTGAGGGGTCGGGGCGGGCGGCCTCGGGCGCCGGCGGGGGCGCGGGCACCACGCCGCCCGGAGGCAGCTGGAAGAAGCCGGTCGTCGAGCCGGAGCCGCCGTGCGGCTCCGGCGCCGGAGCTGGCCCCGCGACGCCGCGCGGCGGCGCGGGGGGTGGCACTGGCATCCCACCCGGTTGTTGCATCCGCTCCCCACTCCGTCGTCGTCGGGCACCGTCTGCGGCCTCGTCCTCAGCACGGTCCTCGTGTGCGCGGCCACCGGCGCCCGCGCGTTCGTTCGGTCGGTGACATACCGTACCCGGCGTGCCCCCTGTTCGGGGAACGATCGGTACCCGCGGCGGGTGCCCGCCACACGCTAGGACGCGTCCGGCCTCGGTGTGGTTCAGCGGGCCGCGACCCCGGCGTGCGCCGTCAGCAGCAGCTCCGTGTCCGGTGCCTCAAGGACCGTCGGCCGCGCCAGGCCGTCCAGCACGATGAACCGCAACTGGTCGCCGCGGGACTTCTTGTCGACCCGCATGGCCTCCAGCAGGTCCGGCCACGGCGCGCCGTCGTAGGCGACGGGGAGACCGACGGAGGCGAGGACGGCGCGGTGGCGGTCGGCGGTCGCGTCGTCCAGGCGCCCGGCCGCGCGGGCCAACTCGGCGGCGAAGACCATGCCCACCGAGACGGCCGCGCCGTGCCGCCAGGTGTAGCGCTCGTTCTTCTCGATGGCGTGGCCGAGGGTGTGGCCGTAGTTGAGGATCTCGCGGCGGCCGGACTCCTTCAGGTCGTCGGAGACGACGTCGGCCTTGACGCGGATGGAGCGCTCGACGAGCTCCGCGGTGTGCGGGCCCGACGGGTGACGGGCGGCCTCGGGGTCGGCCTCGACGAGGTCGAGGATGACGGGGTCGGCGATGAAGCCGGCCTTGATGACCTCGGCGAGCCCGGAGACGTAGTCGTCCGTGGGCAGCGAGTCCAGCGCCGCGAGGTCGCACAGGACCCCCGCCGGGGGGTGGAAGGCGCCGACGAGGTTCTTGCCCTCGGCCGTGTTGATGCCCGTCTTGCCGCCGACGGCGGCGTCGACCATGCCGAGCACCGTCGTGGGCACGGCGACCCAGCGCACGCCGCGCAGCCAGGTGGCGGCGACGAAGCCGGCGACGTCGGTGGTGGCGCCGCCGCCGACGCCGACGACGACGTCGGTGCGGGTGAACCCGGCGCGGCCGAGCTCGGCCCAGCAGGCGGCGGCGACCTCGGCGGTCTTGGCCGCCTCGGCGTCGGGCAGCTCGACGGCGAGCGCCCGGTACCCGGCCTCCGCCAGGTCCGCGCAGAGCTCCTCGCCCAGCGCGGCGAGCGCCCTGGGGTGCAGCACCGCGACCCGGGTGGCCTGCTCTCCGACGAGCGAGGGCAGCGCGCCCATCAGGCGACGCCCGACCAGCACGTCGTAGGCCGCCGTGCCGGCCGAGGGTCCGACGGTGATGCGGGTGACGGCGCCCGGGTCGTGGCCCGTGGCGTCGGCCGTGGAACGGGGAGAGGTCATGCGGACGTGAGCTCCAATGCGTCGAGGACCGCCTGCGCGACCGCCTCGGGGGCGAGCCCCTCGGTGTCGACGACGGCGCGTGCGACCTCCGTGTACAGCGGGCGGCGCTCCTCCATCAGGGTGCGCCACCGCTGCCGCGGGTTGAGCGCCAGCAGCGGGCGCGGGGCGTCGAGGCCGACGCGCTTCATGGCGTCGCCGAGGGGGACGTCGAGGAAGACCACGGGCAGCCCGGTCAGGAGGGCGCGGGTGGCGGCGTTGGTGACGGCGCCGCCGCCGAGGGAGACGACGCCGTCGTGGCCGGTGACAGCGGCCCGCACGGCGGCCGCCTCCAGCTCCCGGAAGTGCGGCTCGCCGTCCTGGAGGAAGATCTCCGAGACGGGCTTGCCGGCGGTTTGCTCCACGTCGGCGTCGGTGTCCCGCAGCGTCACGCCGAGCCGCTCGGCCAGCAGCGCGCCAACGGTGGACTTGCCGGACCCCGGCGGCCCGACAAGCACCACGGCGGGCCGGGTGGTGCCGTTGGTCATCTCACCTCACCGCCAGGTTCTCGAGGTACCCGGTGACGTTGCGCCGGGTCTCGGCGACGCTGTCGCCGCCGAACTTCTCGGCGACGGCGTCCGCGAGCACGAGGGCGACCATGGCCTCGGCGACGATGCCGGCGGCGGGCACGGCGCACACGTCGGAGCGCTGGTGGTGGGCGCGGGTGACCTCGCCCGTGGTGACGTCGACGGTCGCGAGGGCGCGGGGCACGGTCGAGATGGGCTTCATCGCGGCGCGCACGCGCAGGAGCTCGCCGGTGCTGAGCCCGCCCTCCGTGCCGCCGGAGCGCCCGGTGGCGCGCCGGATGCCCTCGGGGGTGGGGACGATCTCGTCGTGGGCCCGGGAGCCGGGGACGCGGGCGAGCTCGAAGCCGTCGCCGAGTTCCACGCCCTTGATGGCCTGGATGCCCATCAGGGCGCCCGCGAGCCGGGCGTCGAGCCGGCGGTCCCAGTGGACGTGGGAGCCGAGGCCGACCGGCACGCCGTGGGCGACGACCTCGACGACACCGCCGAGGGTGTCGCCGTCCTTGTGGGCCTGGTCGATCTCGGCAACCATCGCCTCGCTCGCGCCCTCGTCGAGGCAGCGCACCGGGTCCGCGTCGAGCCGGGCGACGTCCTCCGGCACCGGGACCAGGCCGCCCGGGGCCCTGGCGGCGCCGAGCTCGACGACGTGCGAGACGATCTCGATACCGGCGGTCTCCCGCAGGTAGGAGGCGGCGACGGTGCCGAGCGCGACGCGGGCGGCGGTCTCGCGGGCGGAGGCACGCTCCAGCACGGGGCGGGCCTCGTCGAAGCCGTACTTCTGCATGCCGGCGAGGTCGGCGTGGCCGGGGCGGGGCCTGGTCAGCGGCGCGTTGCGCGCGAGGCCCGCGAGCTCGGCCTCGTCGACCGGGTCGGCGGCCATGACCTTCTCCCACTTCGGCCACTCGGTGTTCCCCACCATGATCGCCACGGGCGATCCCAGGGTCAGGCCGTGCCGCACGCCACCGAGGAAGGTCACCTCGTCACGTTCGAACGACATGCGGGCGCCTCGGCCGTAGCCCAGGCGGCGGCGGGCCAGGGCGTCGGCCACCATGGCGGTGGTGACGGGGACACCCGCGGGGAGTCCCTCCAGGGTCGCGACCAGCGCGGGCCCGTGCGACTCCCCCGCGGTCAACCAGCGCAACCTGCTCAACGGTGCTCCTTGAGGTCCATCGGCGGTACGTCACCGATCCTCCCATGGACCGCGAGGCGCCCCGCGTCAGGTCGGGTCCTCGGTTCGGGTCCGGCCCGGTCGGGTCCGGTCAGGTCCGGTCAGGTCCGGTGCCCGCGCCAGGGCGGCCGGGGCGCCCGCCTCAGGCCGCCGGGCCGCCGTGACGGGCGGCGACGGCGGCCTCGCCGGCCTCCCGCATCTCCTTCAGGGGCCCGGGAGCCAGACCCGTCATCAGCTCGACCTGGAGCACGGCCTGGTGGACCAGGAGGTCCAGGCCGCTGACGAGCCGGCCACCGCGGCTCTCCCAGGCCGCGGCGAGCGGGGTGGGCCAGGGGTCGTACAGGACGTCGAAGAGGACGCCGGGCGCGGGCGGCACCGCCTGCGCCAGCGAGTCGGTGGCGCCGGCCGGCGTCGTGGCGACCACCAGCGGCGCGGCCAGGCCCCGGTGCGCCTCGGCCCAGTCCGCGGTCCGCACTCTCGCGCCCAGGCGCTCGCCCCAGGAGCGCATCTCGACGGCGCGGGCGGCGGTGCGCACGTAGACCGTGATCTCGCCGGCGCACAGCCGCGTCAGGGCGGCCAGGGCGGAGGAGGCCGTGGCGCCGGCGCCGAGGATGGCGGCGCGCTCCACCCGGTCCACGCCGCGCTCCCGCAGGGCCGCCACGATGCCGGGGATGTCGGTGTTCTCGCCCCGCCGCCGTCCGCCCTCGGCGAACACGACGGTGTTGACCGCCTCGACCGAGGCCGCGGTCGGGCTCACCTCGTCGAGCAGCGGGATGACGGCGCGCTTCAGGGGCATGGTCAGCGACAGCCCGGCCCACTCGGCGCCCAGCCCCTCCAGGAAGGCCCCGATGCCGGTCTCCTCCACCTGGAAGCGCCCGTAGGTCCACTCCGCGAGGCCCAACGCCTGGTAGGCGGCGCGGTGGAGCGCCGGGGAGAGGGAGTGGGCGATGGGCGAGCCGAGCACCGCCGCGCGGCACGGACGGTGGCGGCGCGGGGGCACCGAGGACGCCGGGGGCGCCGGGGATCCCGGGGTCGGCGGCTCGTCGGGGCGGGGGGACATCAGTCCCCGCCCTGCTGGGCGTTGAAGTCCGCGACGTTCTGCAGGTGCTCGTCGTAGTCGTCGGTGAAGCGGGTGTCGCCCTCGGAGACGGTCACGAAGTAGAGCCAGGGACCCTCGGTGGGGTCGAGCGCCGCTTCGAGTGCCTGGTGGCCGGGGTTGTCGATGGGGCCGGGCGGCAGGCCGTCGTGGACGTAGGTGTTGTACGGCGAGTCGTACTGGGTGTCCTCGATCGAGGTGTCGAGGGTGGAGCGGCCCATCGCGTAGTTGATGGTGGAGTCGAACTCCAACTGCATCGGCGTGTCGAGGCGGTTGTAGATCACGCGGGAGACCTTGCCGAAGTCCTCCGGCTCCTGCGCCTCCGCCTGGATGAGGGAGGCGACGGTGAGCACCTCGTAGGGCGTCATGCCGAGCGACTCGGCCTCGTTGGCGAGGTCGATGCTCGCGAACTCCTCCTCGGCGCGGTCCACCATGGCGGTGAGCAGGTCCTCGGGGGTGGTCTCCCCGCCCACGTCGTAGCGGTGGGGGAAGAGGAAGCCCTCGATGTTGCCGTCGGCCCAGTCGGGCAGGCCCAGGTCGGCCTCGGCGGCGACGTCCTCGGTGGTGCCCTCCGCCAGGCCGAGGCGCTCGTCGATCAGCGCGTAGACCTGGGTGGCGCGCAGGCCCTCGGGCACGGTCAGGACGTTGAGCGCGGCGGGGTTGGTCAGCATCTCCAGCGCGGAGTCGGCCGACATCTGAAGGCGCAGGCTGTAGACGCCCGGCTGGATGCTCCTGGCGGCCTCCTCGTTGGCCGTGGCGGCCTCGACGAACGCGTCGTGGCTCTTGACGACGTCGGCCTCCCTGAGGATGTTGCCGATGTCGGAGGAGGTGGCGCCCTCGGGGATCTCCACCTGGATCTCGCCGGAGCCCTCGCCCGCGTAGTCGGGGGCGGGGCCGAAGCGGTCCTGGTAGAGCTGGTAGCCGTAGAAGCCGGTGCCGACCACGCCGCCGACGAGGATCGTCGCGAGCACCAGGCAGCCGCAGCCGCCGCGGCTGCGTTTGGGCCGGTCCGCGCCCGCGGAGGCGCGGCGGCCGCGCGGGCCGCCCGGTCGGCGGTCGTCCTCGTCGTCCTCGTCGTCCCCGCGGGAGAAGAAGTCCTTCTCGCCCTGGTCGGGTCCGGGGTCCCAGCCGGTCTCCGGGTCGGGTCCCGCCTCGTGCCTGACGGGGCCGCGGCGGGGGGCCGCGGCGGGCGGGGCGTCGTGCCCGGGGTGGGGCGCGGGGGCGGCGGGGGGCGCGTACGGCGCGGTCTGCTCGTAGGTGGTGGCGGCGTCGTACTGCGCGGTCTGGTCGTAGGAGGTGGGCTGTGGGGACTGGTCGTACCGCGTCGGCGGGGCGTAGGACCCTGAGAGGTCGTAGGCCGCGGTCTGGTCGTACACGGCGCCCGCGCCGTAGGACGCGCCGCCGTCGTGGGGGGCGGGCGTGGGGTGGCCGTAGGGGGTCGCGGAGCCGTAGACGTCACCGGTGGTCTCTCCCCAGCCGTTCGGCTGGGGCTGCGCGTAGTACTGCTGGTCGGTGTACTGCTGCTCCGCGTACTGCTGTTCCCCGTACTGCGGGTCGGGATACGGCTGCTGAGGCTGCTGGACGTGCGGTGAGGCCGCCTGGCCGCCGCCGTACGAGTCCCAACCGTTCCCCCCCGACCAGCCCTGATCTCCGTACAGCGGGTCGTCGGGCTGCCACGGTTCGGACCCGGGGCCCCGGCCATACTCAGTCATCGATCCCCTTTGACGGCTGTTCGGTGCGTCACGCTCCGCGTCCCCCGCCGTGACGGCGCGGCTGCCGGACGGCGGCCGTGTCGCGCCGAACGTTACCGTATCGCGATCAGACAACCACCTCGACGCACTCCCCGGGCGGGCTCCCCCCGGCCCGCTCCGCCTCCAGGGCGGTCTGGAGGATCACGACGGCGGCCGCCTGGTCGACGCGGGAGCGTCCACGCTTCTCCGTCACGCCCGAGGCACGCATGCCGCGGGTCGCGGTGACGGTGCTCATCCGCTCGTCCACCAGCCGCACCGGGACCGGCGCGACGCGGCGGGCGATGCGCTGCGCGACGGCGCGCACCCGCGCGGCGGCGGGGCCCTCGCCGCCGCTGAGGGAACGCGGCAGGCCCACGACGACCTCGATCGGCTCGTACTCGGCGACGAGCTCGGCCAGGCGACGCTGGGCCGCCGGAGCGTCCCGCGCGGGCACGGTCTCCACGGGCGTGGCCAGCAGACCATCGGGATCGCAGGAGGCGACCCCGATGCGGGCCTCGCCCACGTCGATGCCGAGGCGGCGGCCCCGACGCATCACCTCACCCCCCGCCCGGCGAGCGCCAGTGAGGGGGCGGCGGTGTGCCGGGGCCCGCGCTCATCGGGCCTCGGCCACGAGACGTTCGACGGCGGCGAGCGCCTCGTCGATGGCGGCGGGGTCCTGGCCGCCGCCCTGCGCGACGTCGGGCTTGCCGCCACCGCCGCCGCCCAGGGCCTTCGCGGCGGCGCGGACCAGCTCGCCGGCCTTCAGTCCACGGGCGCGGGCGCTGTCGTTGGTGGCGATCACGGTGAGCGGGCGGCCCTTGGCCACGGTGAACAGCGCCACCACGGCGGGCCGGTCGCCGGCGATGCGGCCACGGACGTCCAGCACGAGCGTGCGCAGGTCCTCCGCCGTGGTGCCGTCGGGCACCCGGCCGCTGGCCAGGGCCACGCCGCCGACGTCCCGGGCACCGGCGGCGAGCCCGCCCGCGGCCTGCAGGACCTTCTCGGCGCGGAAGCGCTCGATCTCCTTCTCCGCGTCCTTCAGCCGGCTGAGCATGCCCGAGATGCGCTCGGGCAGCTCCTCGGGGCGGCCCTTGAGCATCTCCGTCAGCTGCGCGACGACCGTGTGCTCCCTGGCCAGGAAGCGGTAGGCGTCGGTGCCGACAAGGGCCTCGACACGGCGCACCCCCGAGCCGATGGAGGACTCCCCCAGCAGCTTGACAAGGCCGAGCTGGGCGGTGTTGTGCACGTGGGTCCCGCCGCAGAGCTCCTTGGAGTAGTCCCCGATGGTGACCACCCGCACCCGGTCGCCGTACTTCTCGCCGAACTCCGCGATGGCCCCCTGCTTGCGGGCGTCCTCCATCGACATCACCTCGGCGGTGACGTCGAGGTCGCGGGCGAGAACCTCGTTGATCTTCTGCTCGACGTCGGCGAGCACCGTGCCCGGGACGGCGGTCGGTGAGCCGAAGTCGAAGCGGAACCGGCCCGGCGCGTTCTCCGAGCCCGCCTGGGCCGCGGTGGGGCCGAGGGCGTCGCGCAGCGCCTGGTGGGTGAGGTGCGTGGCGCTGTGGGCGCGGGCGATCGCGCGGCGGCGGTGGACGTCGATCTCGCAGTGGACGGCCGCGCCGACGGTCACCTCGCCGACGACGACCACGCCCTTGTGCACGACGACGCCGGGGACCGGCTGCTGGACGTCGCGCACCTCGACGAGGGCGCCGTTGTCCAGCCGGACGCGGCCGGTGTCGGGCTGCTGGCCGCCGCCCTCGGCGTAGAACGGGGTGCGGTCGAGCACGATCTCGACCTCGTCGCCCTCGTGCGCGGCGGGCGCGGTGACGCCGTCCACGAGGAGGCCGACGACCGTGGCCTCGCCGGCGGTGTGGGCGTACCCGATGAACTCGCTGGCGCCGGCGGCGTCGGCCACCTCACGGTAGGCCGACAGGTCGGCGTGGCCCTGCTTCTTGGCGCGGGCGTCGGCCTTGGCGCGCTCCCGCTGCTCCCGCATCAGGCGGCGGAAGCCGTCCTCGTCGACCGTGAGGCCCTGCTCGGCGGCCATCTCCAGCGTGAGGTCGATGGGGAATCCCCACGTGTCGTGGAGAAGGAACGCCTTCTCGCCCGAGACCACGGTGCCGCCGGCGGCGCGGGTGTCCGCGACGGCGCTGTCGAGGATCGCGGTGCCGGCCTTGAGGGTCTTCAGGAAGGCGGCCTCCTCGGCGAGCGCGACGGCCTCGATGCGCGCCCGGTCGGTCAGCAGCTCCGGGTACTGCTGGCCCATGCTCGCGAGCACCACGTCGAGCAGGTCGCCGACGACGGGGCGGGTGGAGCCGAGGATCCGCATCATGCGGACCGCGCGGCGCATGATGCGGCGCAGCACGTACCCGCGGCCCTCGTTGCCCGGGGTGACGCCGTCGCCGATGAGCATCGCGGAGGTGCGCATGTGGTCGGCGACCACGCGCAGCGCCACGTCGGCGTCCTCGCGATCGCCGTAGCGGACGCCGGTCAGCTCGCTGGCCCTGTCGATCACGACGCGGAGGGTGTCGGTCTCGTACATGTTGTGGACGCCCTGGAGGATCATCGCCAGGCGCTCCAGGCCGAGGCCGGTGTCGATGTTCTGGGCGGGCAGGTCCCCGAGGATCGGGTAGTCCTTGCCCTGTCCGGGGCCGCGCTCGTACTGCATGAAGACCAGGTTCCAGATCTCCACGTACCGCTCGTCGTTGACGGCGGGGCCGCCCTCGACGCCGAACTCGGGGCCGCGGTCGTAGTTGATCTCCGAGCAGGGGCCGCAGGGTCCCGGGACACCCATGTCCCAGTAGTTCTCCTTCTTGCCCAGGCGCTGGATCCGCTCGGAGGGCACGCCGACGACGTCGCGCCAGATGCGCTCCGCCTCGTCGTCCTCCTCATAGACGGTGATCCACAGGCGCTCGGGGTCGAGACCGTACCCGCCGTCGGCGACCGGGCTGGTCATCAGCTCCCAGGCGAGGGTGATGGCCCCCTCCTTGAAGTAGTCGCCGAAGGAGAAGTTGCCGCACATCTGGAAGAAGGTGCCGTGGCGGGTGGTCTTGCCGACCTCCTCGATGTCCGGCGTGCGCACGCACTTCTGCACGCTGACCGCGCGTCGGTAGGGCGGGGCGGCCTCGCCGAGGAAGTACGGCTTGAACGGCACCATGCCGGCGTTGACCAGCAGCAGCGTCGGGTCGTCCGCGATCAGCGAGGCCGACGGCACGACGGTGTGCCCCCGCTTCTCGAAGAAGGCCAGCCAGCGGCGGCGGATGTCGGCCGACTCCATCAGTGGTCCTCTTTTCCTCTTCCGGCTCCGACGTCCGGCGGTGTGGATGGTGGGGTGGTTGGCGGGGTGAGGCCCAGGGCCTCGGTGAGCTCCGTCTCGCGCCGGGCCATGCCCGTCCTGACGTCGAGCGTGAGGTTCCGTACGCGCTGCCCGGCGGCGGCGGCACGGTCCGCGGCCCTGACCGCGAGGCTGTCGGCCGCCAGGCCGCGCAGCGTGCGCTGGACCCTGGTGGTGGCCCAGACGCCGGCGGCGGCGCCGGTGGTGAACCAGAAGGCGCGGCGGAACATGTCGGGTCAGTCCTTTCTCCGCCGGCGGGGCCGGCCGATCGACAGCGTCCGGCCGACGACGGTGCGCCGGGCGGGCGCGGGCAGCCTGGCGGAGGCGTCGGGGGGCGGGGCGCCGCGGCGGGCGAGGGCCTGCCGCACTCCGTAGCCGAAGGCGGCGACCTTGATGAGCGGCCCGCCGAAGGTGGAGGCCACGGTGGAGGAGAGCGCCGAGGCGTTGGCCGCGGCCTCCTGCACGTCGGCGGTGATGTTCTCCACGCGGTCGAGCTGGTCCTGCGCGGAGCGGACGGTGGCCGACGCCTCGCCGAGCAGCGGGACGGCGCGCTCGGTCACCTGCGTCACGAGGGCGGTCGCCGCCTTCAGGGCCTGGGCGAGCCGGACCAGCACGACAGCGAGGAACGAGACGAGGATCGCCCAGAAGACGGCCACCAGCAGGCCGGCCACCTCTCCACCGGACACGACGCGCTGCCTTCCTCACGAGCATGGGTTACGACGGCAGGTGTCGACCCTATCGCGCCGCGCGCCCGTGCCCGTACCCGATTACCGCGCGCCCCGCCGGGGTTCCGGCTCCGGCGGGGCCGTGGCGGGGCGCGTCAGGGGGCGCCGGGAGGCGCCAGACGGCGTCAGCGGGCGCGGCGGGTGTCAGCGGGCGTAGAACTCGACGACGAGCTGCTCGTCGCAGATGACGGGGATCTCGGCGCGGGTCGGCTCGCGTTCCAGGCGGAAGGCGAGGGCGGGGAGGTTGACCTCCAGGTACCGCGGGGTCTCGCCGTCGGGCGCCCAGCCGCCCTCGCGGGCGACGAGGAACGGGTGCTTGTCACGGCTGCGCTCGCGGACGGCGACGACGTCGCCGGGGCGCAGGCGGTAGGACGGCTTGTCGACCTTGCGGTCGTTGACGGCGATGTGGCCGTGGACCACCATCTGGCGGGCCTGGTAGATCGTGCGGGCGAGCCCGGCGCGCAGCACGAGCGCGTCGAGGCGGCGTTCGAGCTCGACGATGAGGGCCTCGCCGGTCTTGCCGGCCACCTTGCGGGCGCGGTCGTAGGCGCGGACCATCTGGCGCTCGTTGATGTCGTACTGGGCGCGCAGCCGCTGCTTCTCCAGCAGACGGACCTTGTAGTCGCTGGTCTGCTTCCGGCCGCGCCCGTGTTCGCCCGGCGGGTAGGGGCGCTTCTCGAAGTACCTGACGGCCTTCGGGGTGAGCGCCACGCCGAGGGCGCGGGACGTCTTGATCTTGGGGCGCGACTGGTTCACCGTAAACAGTCCTCCGTGTAAGTTAGGTGAGGCTTACCTTATCCGAGGAGGGGCGCATGAATCGACCTGGGAGCCCGGTGCGGGGGGACGGCCCACCGCGACGCGAGGACACCGACGAGACGACCGCCCACGACACGGCGGACAGCGCGGACGCCACGGACCTTGCGGACGACGCCCCGGCTCCGCCGCGTCCGGCGAGCCCTTCCACGGCGGAGCGGGTTCGTTCCCTCGTGGAGTCCAACGCCTCCGCCACGCTCACCCTTCCCGGCGCCGGCCCGGAACAGCAACTCGCCCCTCCCCATGCCCACGGCGTGCCGGAGGCCAGGACCGTGGCGCCCACGGGGGACGTCTACCTGCTGCTGCCGGCCGAGTCGCTGGCCGCCCGCGCCGCTCGCCACGCCCGGCACGACGAACTGACGGCCGTCATGGAGATCAGCGACGTCGCGCCCGTGGCCGTGCCCCACCGGATCCGTGGCACCGCCTGGGTCGCCGGCTGGCTCTCCGCGACCGAGGGACTGGAGCGGGCGGCGGCGCTCAGGCTCCTCGCGCGGCGGCATCCCACCGGGCCCGAGCCGGGGACCCCGTGGACGCCGCTGCGGCTGGAGGTCGGCGAGGCGCACGTGGACGACCTGTGGGGCGCCGGGCACGTCGAGCCGGGTGAGTTCGCCGCCGCCGAGCCCGATCCACTGGTGCGCCACGAGGCCGACCTCCTCCAGCACCTGGCCGCCGCCCACGAGACGCAGCTGCGCTCGCTGTGCACCCTGGTCGGGCAACGGGGGCGGGGCTGCGCCGCCTGGGAGCGCGTGGTGCCGCTCGGCCTCGACCGCTTCGGGCTGCGGGTGCGCTTCTGTTCCGACCGCGTGTGGCGCGACGCGCGCTTCGCCTTCCCCGAGCCCGTCACCGACGTGGCCGGGCTGCGGCACGCCCTGCGCCGCCTCTTCGAGGCGGCCACGGACGCGCCCTGACAGCCGCCCCCGTCGGCCGGGGGACCCACCGGGGGCGACGATCCCCGGGGGGCGACGACCCGCCGAGGATGGCGGGGCAGCCGTCGAGGGCGCCGGGGCCCACCCGCCTCAGCCGGGCTGTGGCCCGTCACCGTCGGCCAGGCGGGCGCGGACGCGGTCGAGGACCTCCGCGTACCGCGCCTCCGCGCCGTGGCGGGTGGGCTCGTAGTACCGCCGGCCGTGGACGGCGTCCGGGGCGTACTGCTGGGCGGCCACGGCTCCCGGCAGATCGTGCGGGTACTGGTATCCCTGGCCGTGTCCGAGGGCGGAGGCGCCCTTGTAGTGGCTGTCGCGCAGGTGGGCCGGAACGGGCCCGGCGAGCCCGGCGCGCACGTCCGTCTGGGCCGCGCCGATGGCGCGCACCACCGCGTTGGACTTCGGCGCCAGGGCGAGCGCGATCGTGGCGTGGCCCAGCGTGAGGGCGGCCTCGGGGAAGCCGATCAGCGCGACCGCCTGCGCTGCCGCCACCGCCGTGGGCAGAGCCGTCGGGTCGGCCAGGCCGATGTCCTCGCTGGCCAGGATCATCAGGCGGCGGGCGATGAACCGCGGGTCCTCCCCCGCCTCGATCATGCGGGCCAGGTAGTGCAGGGCGGCGTCGACGTCGGAGCCGCGGATCGACTTGATCAGGGCGCTGGCCACGTCGTAGTGCTGGTCCCCGTCCCGGTCGTACGTCACCGCGGCCCGGTCCACGGCCTCCTCCAGGGTGGCCAGGGCCAGCTCCCGCTCCCCCGTGGCCAGCGCGGCGCCCGCGCCCGCCTCCAGCGCCGTCAGGGCACGGCGGGCGTCGCCCCCGGCGATGCGCAGCAGGTGCGCCTCGGTCTCCTCGGGCAGCGTCACCGCCCCGCCGAGACCCCGCTCGTCCTCGACGGCGCGGCGCAGCAGGCCACGCACGTCCTCCTCGGTCAGCGGCTCCAGAGTCAGCAGCAGGGAGCGGGAGAGCAGCGGCGAGATGACGGAGAAGTACGGGTTCTCCGTGGTGGCGGCGATCAGCGTGACCCAGCGGTTCTCCACCGCGGGCAGCAGGGAGTCCTGCTGGGCCTTGCTGAAGCGGTGGATCTCGTCGAGGAACAGGACGGTCTGGCGGCCGAAGGCACCCGAGGCGCGGCGGGCCCCGTCGATGACGGCCCGTACCTCCTTGACACCCGCGGTGATGGCCGACAGCTCCACGAAGCGCTTGTCCGTGGCCTGGCTGACGACGTACGCCAGCGTCGTCTTGCCGGTGCCCGGAGGGCCCCACAGGATGACCGAGGACGGCCCCGCGGGCCCGCCCTCCCCCTCGCCGACCAGGCGCCGCAAAGGCGATCCCGGCCGCAGCAGGTGCTGCTGGCCCACCACCTCCTCCAGGGTGCGCGGGCGCATCCGCACCGCCAGCGGCCGGCCGGCGGGGTCCTTCTCGGCACGCTCGTCGGCGGCGGCGGTGAACAGGTCGGCTTCCACGGTCCCGACCCTAAGCCACCGCACCGACAACGCGTCGGGCCCGGCTCAGCCCGCCCGACGGCCCGCCCGTCAGCTGGTCCAGAACTCCCACCAGTTGGTGAGGATCAGCATGCCGATCACCGCCACGTGCAGCGCCGGGAAGAGCCAGTGGAACTCCGCCAGCCCCCGCCGGACCCCGGCCGGCGCCGGCAGCAGCCCGTGACGCACCACGTGCGCCGTCGTGTACCAGAACATGACGATCGTGGCGACCCAGGCCAGGCAGCACCACAGGCAGAGCGCGCTGATGACGTACAGCGACTGGTACTGCAGCCAGGTGCAGAAGGCCACCCCGAAGAGCGTGCCGCCCCACAGCCCCAGCCAGAACCAGCGCGGGAAGCGGGCGGCGCCCAGCAGGGCCACGCCGATCGCGACCACCACGGCGTACGTCGCCAGCCCGAGCATGGGGTTGGGGAAGCCGAACGCCTCGGCCTGGTCGCTCTCCATGATGTTGCCGCAGGAGACGACCGGGTTGAGGCTGCAGGCCGGAACGAAGTTCTCGTCCTCCAGCAGGTGGAACTTGTCGAGCGTGATCACCCAGGAGGCCAGCAGCCCGGCCAGGCCGGTGACCACCAGCACCAACGCGAAGCCGCGCCCGGCTCCCACACCACCGCCCGTCACGGGCCGCGCCGGCCCGCCGCCCGCGCGGACCTCGTCCACCACCGATGCCGTCATGTCACTGATCCACTTCAGAGGGTGTCCGTACGACTCCCCATTGTGCACCAGCGTCTCACACGGGTGGCGCCAGCCGGCCGCGCACTTCCTCGACGAGCGAGGCCAGGGGCACCGGCGACTGCTCGCCGCTCTCCAGGTCCTTCAGCTGTGCCACGCCCTCGGCGAGGTCCCGCTCTCCGGCCACCACCGCGAAGCGGGCACCGCTGCGGTTGGCCGAGCGCATGGCCGACTTCACGCCCCGCTCACCGTAGGCCAGGTCGGTCGCGACGCCGGCCCGGCGCAGCGCCGTGACCAGGCCGAACAGCACCCGGCGCGCCTCGGAGCCCAGCGGGACGGCGAAGACCTCCACGGTGGCGGGCACCGGCGGCTCGACGCCCTCCGCCCGCAGGGCCAGCACGGTGCGGTCCACGCCCAGCGCCCAGCCCACCGACGGCAGCGGCGGGCCGCCGATCAGCTCCGACAGGCCGTCGTACCGGCCGCCGCCGCCGACCGCCGACTGGGAGCCGAGGCCGTCGTGGACGAACTCGAAGGTGGTACGGGTGTAGTAGTCGAGGCCACGGACCAGCCGGTCGTCGTCGGTGAAGGCGACGCCCTCGGCGGTCAGCAGCTCCCGCACCTGCTCGTGGTACGCCTTGCAGGCCTGGCACAGGTGGTCGCGCAGCCTCGGCGCCTCCGCCAGCTGCCGGCGCACGCTCTCGCGCTTGTCGTCCAGCACCCGCAGCGGGTTGATCTCCACCCGGGCACGGGTGTCGGCGTCGAGGTCGAGCCCTCGCAGGAAGTCCTGGAGCGCGGCGCGGTACGCCGGGCGGCACTCGCGGTCGCCCAGGGTGTTCAGCAGCAGCCGCACGCCGGTGAGCCCCAGGGAGGCGAAGGCGTCGGCGGCCAGGATGATCAGCTCCGCGTCGAGCGCCGGGTCCTCGGCGCCGACGGCCTCCGCACCGACCTGGGAGAAGTGCCGGTACCTGCCGGCCTGTGGCCGCTCGTAGCGGTAGTAGGTGCCCGAGTACCACAGCTTCGCCGGCAGGTTCCCCGCCCGGTGGAGGTTGGCCTGGAGGACGGCGCGCAGGACCGAGGCGGTGCCCTCCGGGCGCAGCGCGAGGTGGGTGCCGCCGCGGGTGGTGAGGGTGTACATCTCCTTGGTCACGATGTCGGTGGACTCGCCGACGCCGCGGGAGAACAGCTCCGTGTGCTCGAAGCCGGGTGTCTCGACGTAGCCGTACCCGGCGCGGCGCGCCGGTGCGGCGAGGGCCTCACGCACCGCCAGGACGATGGCGGAGTCGGGCGGAAGAAGGTCGTAGGTGCCCTTGGGGGCGGAGAAGGTGCTCACGGTGGGTGCTCGTCACATTCCTCGTCGCGGGGCCGCGAGGTCCGCGGCCTCCGGCCCGGCGGCCAGCGCCCGCAGGAACGGGTTGCTGGCGCGCTCGCGGCCGATGGTGGTCTGCTGGCCGTGCCCGGCCAGCACCACGGTGGAGTCCTCCAGCGGCAGGCAGACGCGGGCCAGCGACCGGAGGATCTCGGCGTGGTCACCGCCGGGAAGGTCGGTTCGTCCGATGGAGCCGGCG
The DNA here is from genome assembly GCF_052245655.1 of Streptomyces sp. 4N509B. Lineage (NCBI taxonomy): Bacteria > Bacillati > Actinomycetota > Actinomycetes > Kitasatosporales > Streptomycetaceae > Streptomyces > Streptomyces sp. 4N509B. The sequence continues at coordinate 253,774 of NZ_JBQQBZ010000005.1, read as the reverse complement.
AACAGCAGGTCGCCCGAGAAGAACACCGAGGGAACGTCGGCCTGCTCGGGCAGCCGGAAGGTCACCGACCCCCTGGTATGGCCGGGAGCGTGCGCGACGGTGAAGGTGAGGCCGGCCAGGGAGAGCTCTGCGCCGTCGGAGAGCTCACGCAGGTCGTCCGGCTCGCCGATGGTCAGCTCGCCCAGCAGCTGCTCGCCGATCCGCGCGCCCAGCGCCTTCTCCGGGTCGCTGAGCATGTACCGGTCCCGCGGGTGGATCCAGGCGGGGACGTCGTGCGCGCCGCAGACCGGCACGACGGAGGCGACGTGATCGAGGTGGCCGTGGGTGAGAATGACGGCGACGGGCTTGAGCCGGTGCCGGGCGATGGCCTCCTCGACCCCGGGCGCGGCCTCGTGGCCCGGGTCGATGATCACGCACTCCTCACCGGCGGCGGGGGCGACCAGGTAACAGTTGGTCCCCCAAGCCCCGGCGGGGAACCCAGCAATGAGCACGGTCGTCCTTCGGTCGTCACGGCCTGGTGGCTGAGGGATGGCTGATGCGCTGTCCGGTTCCGTAAGCGTACCGGCGGCGGCGGTCACTGCGCGAACCCGTTCCCCGTATACGGTGACGGCCACGGGCTCCGCGCGGCCCGGCGGCCCCTGGAGAGGAACGACGACAGGAGGAGAGCTCAGGTGGTCAACAAGGATCAGCGGCGCAAGGAGCTGGCGCGAGCCAAGTGGGAGCGTCAGCAGCAGCGGCGCGCCCAGCGAGCCCGCAGGAACAGGCAGCGCAACGTGGTGATCACCGTCGCGCTCGTGGTGCTGGTGGCCGGCGGCGGCTTCGGCCTCGCCGTCGCGCTGAGCGGGGGCGACGAGGACACCACGCAGGCCTCGAGCGGCGAGGGCGCCGAGCGGAGCAGCGAGCCGACGCCGGAGGAGAGCACCCCCGCGGAGGACCCCTGCGAGGCTCCGGCGGAGGGCGAGCCGAACGGCAAGCAGTGGGACGCCGAGCCGGAGATGACGATCGACACCTCGGCGACGTACGTCATGGAGCTTCAGACGACCTGCGGCCCCATCGAGATCACCCTGGACGCCGAGGCGGCGCCGCACACGGTCAACTCCTTCAACTTCCTGGCCGGCGAGGGGTACCTCGACCACACCCGGTGCCACCGGCTGACCAACCAGGGCATCTTCGTGCTGCAGTGTGGTGACCCGCAGGGCACCGGCCAGGGCGGCCCCGGGTACACCATCCCCGACGAGAACCTCGACGACGCCGACGTCTCCGAGGGCACCTACCCGGCGGGGACGGTCGCGATGGCCAACCGGTACAACGCGCAGGACGGCAGCGGCGAGGACAGCGGCGGCAGCCAGTTCTTCCTGGTGTACGAGGACAGCCAGCTGCCGCCGTACTACACGCCCTTCGGCACCGTCACCGAGGGCATGGACGTGCTGCGCACGATCGCCGAGGCGGGCAGCACCACCGACCCCGCCACCGGCAACACCCCGCCGAACGCGACCGTGGTGATCAACCGTGCGACGGTCGAGCAGCGCTGAGACCCGGCGCGGGGCCGGTCAGCGGGGAATTCCGTCCCACAAGGTGCGGACAGCCGGGCGCACGGTCGCCTATGTTGGCGTTGTGCAGGGTGCCTGCTCCGGTCAGTCGGGCGATCCGGACGAACGATCCGGACGAACGGCCCGGACGACGAGGACAGCCCACCGAGCTGTATGAGAACTGTGGACGATGCCCGGGGCACACCCGCCCACGTGGGCATCACTGAGGAGGCGCTGTGAGCAGCGAGCCGTGGGGTCGGGTAGACGAGGCGGGGACCGTGTACGTGCGCACGGCCGACGGGGAGCGGGTCGTCGGCTCGTGGCAGGCGGGCTCCCCCGAGGAGGCCCTGGCCTACTTCGAGCGGAAGTACGACGGGCTGGTCGTCGAGATCGACCTGCTCGAACGACGGCTGAGGACCACCGACCTGTCGGCCAAGGACGCCTCGACCGCCATCGACCACCTCCGTGAGCAGGTCGCGCAGGCCCACGCCGTGGGCGACCTGGAGGCGCTGGCGGGACGGCTGGAGAGGCTGGCCGGCGAGGTCGCCTCGCTCCGCGAGGAGCGGCGGGCCGCCAGGGCCCGGCAGTCCGAGGAGGCCAGAGCCGCCAAGGAGGCGCTGGTCGCCGAGGCCGAGGAGCTCGCGTCGAGTGAGCAGTGGCGGGTCGCGGGAGACCGGCTGCGCGCGCTGGTCGACACCTGGAAAGGGCTGCCACGCCTGGACCGGAAGACCGACGACGAGCTGTGGCATCGCTTCTCGCAGGCCCGGTCGGCGTTCTCCAAGCGCCGCAAGTCGCACTTCGCGTCGCTGGACTCCCAGCGCGAGGAGAGCAGGCGGCGCAAGGAGAAGCTGATCGCCGAGGCGGAGGCGCTGTCGGACTCCACGGACTGGGGCCCGACGGCGGCGCGGTACCGCGAGCTGATGCGGGACTGGAAGGCCGCGGGCCGCGCGCAGCGGGAGGCGGAGGAGGGCCTGTGGACCCGCTTCCGGGCGGCGCAGGACGTCTTCTTCTCCGCCCGCGGCGCCGCCTTCGCCGAGCGCGACGCCGAGCACCGGGACAACCTCGCGCGGAAGGAGCTGCTGGCCGCGGAGGCCGAGAAGCTGCTGCCGGTGACCGACGTGCGGGCGGCGCGGGCCGCGCTGCGCTCGATCGGCGAGCGGTGGGAGACCATCGGTCACGTGCCGCGGGACTCGCGGGCCGCGATCGAGGGGCGCATCCACGCGGTCGAGCGGGCGGTCGCCGAGGCCGAGGAGGCCGAGTGGCGCCGCACGAACCCGGAGGCGCGGGCCAGGGCCGCCGGGCTGACGGGCCAGCTCCAGGACGCGGTGGACCGGCTGCGGGAGCAGGTCGAGCGGGCCAGGGCGCAGGGCAACGAGGCCAAGGCGTCCAAGCTGGAGAGCGAGCTCGCCGGCCGCCAGGCTCTGCTGGACCAGGCGCTGAAGGGGCTGCAGGAGTTCGGCGGCTAGCCACCGCCCAGCCCCCGGGCCCGGCCTCCCGAAGGCCGGGCCCGCTCCTCGTCCCGGACGTCTCCTACGGGCGACGCGGCGAGGTGACGCGGTACACGTCGTAGACCCCCTCCACGCCGCGGACCGCCTTCAGCACGTGGCCCAGGTGCTTGGGATCGCCCATCTCGAAGGTGAAACGTGAGGTGGCGACCCGGTCACGGGAGGTCTGCACGGCCGCCGAGAGGATGTTGACGTGCTGGTCGGACAGCACCCGGGTGACGTCCGACAGCAGCCGCGAGCGGTCGAGGGCCTCCACCTGGATGGCGACGAGGAAGACCGAGGACTGGGTGGGCGCCCACTCCACGTCGAGGATGCGCTCCGGCTCGCGCGAGAGGGAGTCGACGTTCACGCAGTCGACGCGGTGGACCGAGACGCCGTTGCCGCGGGTGACGAAGCCGATGATCGGGTCGCCCGGCACCGGCGTGCAGCAGCGGGCCAGCTTGACCCAGACGTCGTCGACGCCCTTGACCACGACGCCGGGGTCGGAGGTGGCCCGCCGCTTGCGGCGGCTGGGGACGGGCGGAGCGGACTCGGCGAGGTCCTCGCCCGCGGCCTCCTCGCCGCCGACGGCCTGCACCAGCTTCTGCACCACGCTGTGCGCGGAGACGTGCCCCTCGCCGATGGCGGCGTAGAGCGAGGAGATGTCGGGGTAGCGCATCTCGTGGGCGAGGGTCACCAGCGAGTCGCCGGTGAGAACGTGCTGGATGGGCAGGTTCTGCTTGCGCATGGCGCGGGCGATGGAGTCCTTGCCGTGCTCGATCGCCTCGTCCCGCCGCTCCCGGGAGAACCAGCCGCGGATCTTGTTCCGCGCCCGGGGGGACTTCACGAAGGTCAGCCAGTCGCGGGAGGGTCCGGCACCGGACGCCTTGGAGGTGAAGATCTCGACCGTGTCGCCGTTGTCGAGGGTGGACTCCAGCGGCACCAGCCGCCCGTTGACCTTGGCCCCTATGGTGCGGTGGCCGACCTCGGTGTGCACGGCGTAGGCGAAGTCGACGGGGGTGGCGCCGGCGGGCAGCGCGATGACGTCGCCCTTCGGGGTGAAGACGAAGACCTCGTTGCGGGAGAGGTCGAACCGCAGGGACTCCAGGAACTCGCCCGGGTCCTCGGTCTCCTTCTGCCAGTCCAGCAGCTGCCGCAGCCAGGCCATGTCGTTGACGGCCGCCTCCTCGCGGCCGGGGCGCCTGCGCTCGCCCTTCTTCGGGGCGTCCGAGCGGGTCTTCGATGCGCCCGCCACCGCCTGCTGCTTGTACTTCCAGTGGGCCGCGATGCCGAACTCGGCGCGGCGGTGCATGTCGAAGGTCCGGATCTGGAGCTCCACCGGCTTGCCACCCGGCCCGATGACCGTCGTGTGCAACGACTGGTACATGTTGAACTTGGGCATCGCGATGTAGTCCTTGAACCGGCCGGGGACCGGGTTCCACCGCGCGTGCACGGTGCCCAGGGCCGCGTAGCAGTCACGGACGGTGTCGACCAGCACGCGGATGCCCACCAGGTCGTAGATCTCGGCGAAGTCGCGGCCCCGCACGATCATCTTCTGGTAGACGCTGTAGTAGTGCTTGGGGCGGCCGGTGACGGTGGCGTTGATGCGGGCGCCGCGCAGGTCGGCCTGGACCTCGTCGATGACGGTGGCCAGGTACTCGTCGCGCTTGGGGGCGCGCTCGGCCACCAGCCGCACGATCTCGTCGTACATCTTGGGGTAGAGGATCGCGAAGGCGAGATCCTCCAGCTCCCACTTGATCGTGTTCATGCCGAGCCGGTGGGCCAGCGGGGCGTAGATCTCCAGGGTCTCGCGGGCCTTCTGCTCCTGCTTCTCGCGCTTGAGGAAGCGCATGGTGCGCATGTTGTGCAGGCGGTCGGCGAGCTTGATCACCAGGACCCGGGGGTCCCTGGCCATGGCGACGACCATCTTGCGCACGGTCTCCGCCTGCGCGGCCTCGCCGAACTTCACCTTGTCCAGCTTGGTCACGCCGTCGACCAGCTGTGCGACCTGCTCGCCGAAGTCCCGGCGCAGGCTGTCGAGGCCGTACTCGGTGTCCTCGACGGTGTCGTGGAGCAGCCCCGCCATCAGGGTGGCGGCGTCCATGCCCAGCTCGGCCAGGATGGTGGTCACGGCCAGCGGGTGGGTGATGTACGGGTCGCCGCTCTTGCGCTTCTGACCGCGGTGCCACCGCTCGGCGACCTGGTAGGCGTGCTCTATCCGGCGCAGGGCCGTGGTGTCGGCCTTCGGGTCGTTGGCCCGGACGACGCGCAGCAGCGGCTCCAGCACCGGGTTGTACGGGGTGGAGCGCTGCACGCCGAGGCGGGCCAGACGGGCTCGGACGCGGTTGGAGGAACCGGAGCGCCCCGAGACCCCTGAGACAGCGGTGTTCGACGGACTCGCCGCGGCCGGCGCGCGGTGGTCGGAGCCGTCACGCCAGCCCAGGGTCGCCCCCGGCTTGGCGTTCTTCCGCTGGGCGGAGGTGAGCGGCTGGGCGTCGTCGGGCAAGGGCGCTCCTTTTCGAGCCCCTCCCCGCCCGTGGGCGGCCGGGGAGGGGGACGGTCCTCGAGGCCGGGGACGGGCCCTGGGGAGAGTCCGGCCGGGAAACGATCGGACTGCCATGGTAACGATCCCGGGTAAACCGCTCACGGCGACCGGGCCGACCCGTGCCCTCAGATCGTGAGCAACGCCTGGTACGGAGCGCCGTCGAGGGCGGCGAGGACGCGGTCACGGCCGGCCAGGAAGGCGAGCTCCATCAGCACGGCCAGGCCCGCGACCTCGGCACCCGAGCGGCGGATCAGCTCGAGTGACGCCTCGGCGGTGCCGCCGGTGGCCAGCACGTCGTCGATCACCAGCACCCGGTCGCCCGCGCTCAGGTCCTCGGCGTGGATCTCCATCTCGGCGCTGCCGTACTCCAGCTCGTACCGCTGGGCGAGGGTGGCGCCGGGGAGCTTGCCCGCCTTGCGGACCGGGACGAAACCGACCCCCGCGTGGACGGCGACGGGCGCGGCCAGGATGAAGCCGCGCGCCTCCAGACCCACGACCTTGGTGGCGCCGTGGGTCTGGGCGAAGGCCGCCAGTGCCTCGGTCAGGGCGGTGAACGCCTCCGCGTCGGCCAGCAGGGGGGTGATGTCCTTGAACAGGACGCCGGGCTTCGGATAGTCCGCGACGTCGCGGATCCGGGCCAGGAGCTGCCGCCGCAGGTCCTCGGGGACCTCGGTCGCCTGGGTCATCGGGTCAGCTCACCGTCGCTTTCCTGAGGGGCGGCCGCGGCCGCGACCTCGTGAGGTGGGCTGGCGGCGCGGTCCCCGGACGGTCGCGGTCCGTCCCGCGGCGACGGGTGTCGCCTCGCGGGCGTCCTCCGGCTCCTCCTCGTCGGTGGTCGCCTCCGTGGAGGCGTCGGCGGGGGCGTCGGCGTCCGCCGACGGCGGACCGGCACCGCCGGAGGGGGAGGAGCCCTCCGCCTGCCCGGGGTCGTCCTCGCGCTTGGCCCGCTTGGCCAGCACCTTCCTGTCGTGCGCCCTGATCTCCCGCTCGCGGGACTTGAAGTCCGAGACGAGCGGGGTGGCGATCACGATCGAGGAGTACGCGCCGGCGGTGAGGCCGACGAAGAGCGAGAGCGCGATGTCGTTCAGCATGCCGCCACCGAGCATGCCGCCACCGATGAACAGCAGGCCGGCCACGGGCAGGAGCGCCACGACGGAGGTGTTGATGGAGCGCACCAGGGTGCCGTTGAGGCTGCGGTTGGCCAGTTCGGCGTAGGTGTGGCGGTTCTGTCTGGTGAAGTTCTTCGTGGTCTCCTTCAGACCGTCGAAGACCACGACGGTGTCGTAGAGGGAGTACCCGAGGATGGTCAACAGACCGATCACCGTGCCGGGGGTGACCTCGAACCCGACGATCGCGTAGACACCGACGGTGATGGTGATGTCGTGCAGGAGCGCGATGAGCGCGGCCAGCGCCATGCGCCACTCGAAGGCGATGGCGAGGTAGACCACGACGAGGACGAGGAAGATGCCCAGACCCTGCCACGCCTTGGTGGCGATCTGGTCACCCCAGCTGGGGCCGATCACCTCCGCGTTCAGGTCGTCGACCGGGATGGACAGCTCCTCGGCGAGCGCCGCCCGGGTGGCGTTGGACTGGTCGGTGTCCAGGCCACTGATCTGGATCCGCATCGAGCCGTCGTCGCCGAGGGTCTGCACCAGCGCCTGGCTGCCGGAGACCTCCTCGGCGACCTCCCGCGCCTCCTCGACCGAGACCTCGGTCGCGGGGGTGGTGAAGACGGCGCCGCCCTCGAACTCGACGCCCATGTGCAGCCCACGGATCATGAAGCCCGCGACGGCCAGGATGGTGATGAGGACCGAGACGCCGTACCAGACCATCCGCCGGCCGACGAAGTCGATGGTGACCTCGCCGCGGTAGAGCCGGGCACCGAGATTGCCGAGCCGCGACATCTCAGGCCTCCTTCGGGTCGGGGGAAACGGTGACGGGGCGACGGCCGCCGCGCGGCGAGCGCGCGCCCAGCCGCCTGGGGTCGAGCCCGGACCAGGGATGACCGCTGGCGAAGAACTTCCGACGCGCCAGGATGGTCATCAGCGGCTTCGTGAACAGGAAGACCACCACCACGTCCAGGAGGGTGGTGAGCCCCAGGGTGAAGGCGAAGCCCTGCACCTTGCCGACCGTGACCACGAAGAGCACGGCCGCGGCGAGGAAGGAGACGAAGTCCGACACCAGGATGGTGCGCCGGGCCCTGGGCCAGGCCCGCTCGACGGCGGGGCGCAGCGAGCGCCCCTCCCTGACCTCGTCCCTTATCCGTTCGAAGTAGACGATGAAGGAGTCCGCCGTGATGCCGATCGCGACGATGGCGCCGCAGACGGCCGGGAGGTTCAGCGCGAAGCCGATGGCGGGGCCCAGCAGCGACATGATCGTGTAGGTCAGGATCGCGGAGGCCGCGAGGCTGGTGAAGGCGATCAGCGACAGCCCGCGGTAGTACAGGACCAGGTAGAGCACGACGAGGCCCAGGCCGATGGCACCGGCGATGAGGCCGGCGCGCAGCTGCTCGCCGCCGAGCGTCGGCGACACGGTCGAGACGCTCGCCTCCTCGAAGTTCAACGGGAGCGAGCCGTACTTGAGGATGTTGGCCAGCTCCTCGGCGGACTCCTGGTTGAAGTTGCCGTAGATCTCCGCGCGCCCGCCGCCGAGCCGCTGGTCCACGCTGGGCGCGGAGACGACCTCGCCGTCCAGGACGATGGCGAAGCGGTTCATGGGGTCGGTCTGGCCGGCCAGCTGGCCGGTGATGTCGGCGAACCGCTCGGCGCCCGCGTTGCTGAACTCCATCTGGACGATCCAGCCCTGGCCACGCTGGGAGTCGAAGACCGCGCTGGCGTCGCTCACGTCCGTGCCGGGGACGGCGACCGGACCGAGCAGGAACTTCTCCAGGCCGTCGGAGTCGCAGACGGCCACCTGGGCGTCGTCCGCGGCCTGCGCGGCGGCCTGGCTGGCCCGCAGGCGGGACCTCTCCGTGCTGCAGTCCAGCTCGGCGAACTGGGTCTGGACGTCCGTGGCCTGACCGCCGGCTCCCGCGTCCTCGCCGGAGCCCTCCTCCGAGCCCTCGCCTGAGCCGCCGCCCCCGCCGCTCCCGTCGCCCGTGCCGTTCTCGTCCTGCTGGTCCTGCTCCTGGGAGTCCTGCTGCTCCTCGTCCTGGTCCTGTTGCTGGTAGGACGCGGGGGTGACCGTGGTGGCGGAGCCGGCGCCGGGAGCCGGCAGGCTCTGGTCGGTCGACTCCTCTCCCGAGGTGTCACCGGACGAGTCGGCGCCGCCGTCGCCACTCCCGTCCTCGGTGGAACCCTCCTCGGAGTCCTGGCCGCCGCCCTCGGAGGAGCCCTCGTCGCCGGAGCCCTCCTCACCGGAGCCGTCGCCCGTGGATCCCTCGTCGCCGGAACCCTCACCGGATCCGTCGCCCGAGTCACCCGAACCGTCCTGGGAGTCCTCCGGCTGCTCCTCCTGGGGAACCTGCTGCGCCGAGGTGACGGTGAGCACCGGTCGGAAGCCGAGCTCGGCGGTGGTGCCGACCTGGTCGCGCGCCTCCTGCTCGTCCGTCCCCTTCGGGATGTTGACGATGATGTTCCGGTCGCCCTGGGTCTGGACCTCGGCCTCCGAGACGCCCAGACCGTTCACCCGGCGCTCGATGATCGAGACGGCGGTGTTCAGGTTCGTGGGGTTGATCGCGCCCTCGTTACCCCTCTCGGCGACCGCCTCCAGGGTGATGCTCGTGCCACCGGCGAGGTCGATTCCCAGGCGCGGCGTGGTGTGCCCGGAGAGGAACATGCCGCCGGTGAGCGCCACCATGATCACCAGGATCAACAGCAGCGGCCGTCCCGGCCTGCCACCAGACCCCGCTGACCGGAGGTCCCGCTTCGGTGAGGACCCGAGGTCCTTTCTCGTCGCCACCTTCTCGTCTTCTCTCTGTCCAACGGCCCACGCCCGGCGTGTGCCGCGCGGCTCACGGGGGGATCGACGCCGCGGCGGTGCCGGCGTCGGCACGACCGGTCAGAGACAACGTGACCGGTCGCAGGAAGCCACGACCGGTCAGGAAGCGGAGCCGGAACCGCGCTCGCCGTCGGCCTTCGCGTCCGCGTCGGCCTGCTTCTCCAGGTCCACACCGGCTTCCGAGGTCTCGCTGGTCAACGACGACGCGTCGTCCGGCACCACGGGGGCGTCCCCCTTGGAGAGCGTCTCTCCGTTGACGATGCGCTCGTACTCGTCGTCCTCCAGCACGGCGCCGACGGCGTTCTTCGCGTAGACCGCGTGCACGCCCGGTTCGATCTCAAGGAGGATGGTGTCCTCACGCACCTCCTTGACGAGGCCGTAGAGGCCACCGATGGTGCGGACGCCGGTGCCCGGCTGCATCGACTCCCGCATCTGCAGGGCCTGACGCTGCCGGTTCTTGGCCGAGCGGGTCATGAAGAACATGACGCCGATGAGCAGGAGGAAGGGGAAGAAAACTGCGATATCCACGGCGGAGGGAGGTCCTTATGTTGGGGGCGCGGCCGCGCCCCTCTCGGGGGGTGGGCACGCCGTCCGTGAGGGGTCGGCGTCGGCGGAGTCTAAGCGACGCTGCGCCTGGGAACAACGTTCACGATGCTAGCGGAGTTCCCACACGAACGATTTCGGCACTGTCATGTCTCGAACAGATCTGCCTGATCCCCCTCCCCGCGTCCCGGCGGGGTGAGCCCGAGGTGCCGCCACGCGGCGGGGGTGGCGACACGGCCCCTGGGCGTGCGGGCCAGCAGCCCCTCACGGACGAGGAAGGGCTCGGCCACCTCCTCGACGGTCTCCCGCTCCTCCCCCACCGCCACCGCGAGGGTGGACACCCCGACCGGGCCGCCGCCGAAGAGCCGCAGCAGCACGTCGAGGACCGAGCGGTCCAGGCGGTCGAGGCCACGCTCGTCCACCTCGTACACCGCGAGGGCCGCCCGCGCCGTCTCCCGGGTGACCACCCCGTCGGCCCGGACCTGCGCGTAGTCCCGCACCCGCCGCAGCAGCCGGTTCGCGATCCGGGGCGTGCCGCGGGAGCGGCCGGCGATCTCCGCCGCCCCGTCCGCGGTGACCTCGACGGCGAGCAGGCCGGCCGAGCGGTGGACGACCCGCTCCAGCTCCGCGGGGGCGTAGAACTCGAGGTGACCGGTGAACCCGAAGCGGTCCCGCAGGGGCGGCGGCAGCAGCCCGGCCCGGGTGGTCGCGCCGACCAGGGTGAACGGGGGCAGTTCGAGGGGGATGGCGGTGGCACCCGGCCCCTTGCCGACCACGACGTCCACCCGGAAGTCCTCCATCGCCATGTACAGCATCTCCTCGGCGGGCCGGGACATCCGGTGGATCTCGTCGAGGAAGAGCACCTCCCCCTCGGCGAGCGAGGAGAGGATGGCCGCGAGGTCTCCCGCGTGCTGGATGGCGGGGCCGGAGGTGATGCGGATGGGAACGCCCATCTCGGCCGCGATGATCATGGACAGGGTGGTCTTGCCGAGCCCGGGAGCTCCCGAGAGCAGCACGTGGTCGGCGGTGGCGCCGCGGGCACGGGCGGCCCGCAGCACGAGGTCGAGCTGTTCGCGGACCCGGCCCTGCCCGATGAACTCCGCGAGGTCCTTCGGCCGCAGCGCCGCCTCCACCGCCAGGTCCTCACCGTCCGCGTCGGGCCCGACGAGCCGCTGGGCCTCGCCCGCCTCGGTGGGCTCCCGGGCGCTCACCGTGCCCTCCCGAGCGAACGGCGCGGTCGGCCCGCGGGCCCGCGTCCGGCGGCGGGCCGAGGGGCTCGGGGGTGCGGCGCGGCGGGCGGCGGGGGCGACGGCATCGTCGAGGCTCCTCGGCTGGTCGTGGGGCTGCTGGGGGCGGGGTGGCCGGCGGCCGTGGTCCGGCGGGCGGGTGGGCCGGCGGACGGGACGCGGTGGGCGGCGCTGAGCTGGGGCGACACTGGACTCAACGGCGGCTTCGGTTGAGGGTCTGGAGGGCGGCGCGCAGCAGGCTCGACACGTCGACCGCGGCGCCGTCCGGGCCGTCCGCCTCCGCCCGGGGGGCGACGGCGAGCACCGCCTGCTCCGCGTCCCGCGCCGTGTACCCGAGGCCGACGAGGGCCGTGTGCAGCTGGTCGCGCCAGCCCACGGCGGCCGGCGCCGCCGGGCCGGCCGCGCCGGCCGGGGAGGTGGTCCCGAGGGGCTCGCCGAGACGGTCCTTCAGCTCCAGCAGCAGCTTCTGCGCGCCCTTCTTTCCGATGCCGGGCACGGCGGTGAGGGCCTTCTCGTCGCCGGAGGCGACGGCCCGTCGCAGCGCGTCGGGGCTGTGCACCGCGAGCATCGCCTGGGCCAGCCGCGGGCCGACGCCGCTCGCGGTCTGCAGCAGCTCGAAGACCTGCCGCTCGTCATCCTCCAGGAAGCCGTAGAGCGTGAGCGAGTCCTCGCGGACCACGAGGGACGTCGCGAGCCTGGCGGGCTCGCCGACGCGGAGCCGGGCGAGGGTGCCGGGCACGCACTGCACGGCCACCCCGATCCCCCCCACCTCCACCACGGCGGCGTCGGGGGCCAGGGCGGCGACGGTCCCGGAGACGAAGGCGATCATGACGGGGTGCGGCCCTTCCACGGCGGGGGGACGGAGTCGGCGTGGGCGGCGTACGCCCGCCGGAGGCGGTCCTGGGCGGCGCCACGCCAGATGTGGCAGATGGCCAGCGCCAGGGCGTCGGCGGCGTCGGCGGGCCGGGGCGGCTCCGACAGCCGCAGCAGCCGCGTGACCATGGCGCCGACCTGGGCCTTGTCCGCCCGCCCGCTGCCGGTGACGGCCGCCTTCACCTCGCTCGGGGTGTGCAGCGCGACGGGCAGGCCGCGGCGGGCCGCGGCGAGCATGGCGACCGCGCTGGCCTGGGCGGTGCCCATCACGGTGCGGACGTTGTGCTGGCTGAAGACCCGCTCGACGGCCACGGCGTCGGGCCGGTGGGCGTCCAGCCACTCCTCGACGCCGCGCTCGATGCCGAGCAGCCGCAGCGCGGTCTCGTCGTCCGCGGAGGTGCGCACGACGCCGACGTCCACCATCCGCAACGGTCCGCCGGGGGCGCCGTCCACCACGCCGATGCCGCACCGGGTGAGCCCGGGGTCGACGCCGAGCACGCGCATCGCCCACCTCGCCTTCGCCTGATCCGTCCTGGTGATGCTGGGCAGGCTACCGGCCGCCACCGACAACGCCGGGTGGCCACGGCTGGCGGGGCCCTCCGGGACGCCCGGGGCTCAGGCGTCGACCTTCGCCATGATCTCGTCGGGGACGTCGAAGTTGGCGAAGACGTTCTGCACGTCGTCGCTGTCCTCCAGGGCCTCGATGAGCCGGAAGATCCGGCGCGCGCCGTCCTCGTCGAGCTCCACCTGCATGGTGGGGAGGAAGCTGTTGTCCGCCGAGTCGTAGTCGATGCCGGCGTCCTGCAGCGCGGTGCGCACGCCGACGAGGTCACCGGCCTCGCTGACGACCTCGAAGGACTCGCCCAGGTCGTTGACCTCCTCGGCGCCGGCGTCGAGGACCGCGCCGAGCACGTCGTCCTCGCTCAGCGTCCCCTTGGGGACGATGATCACGCCCTTGCGCTGGAAGAGGTACGAGACCGAGCCGGGGTCGGCCATGGAGCCGCCGTTGCGCGTCATGGCGACGCGGACGTCGGAGGCGGCGCGGTTGCGGTTGTCGGTGAGGCACTCGATCAGGACGGCCACACCGCCGGGGCCGTACCCCTCGTACATGATCGTCTGGTAGTCGGCGCCACCGGCCTCCAGGCCGGCGCCGCGCTTGACCGCGCGATCGATGTTGGTGTTGGGGACCGAGCTCTTCTTCGCCTTCTGGATCGCGTCGTAGAGGGTCGGGTTACCGTCCGGGTCGCCGCCTCCGGTGCGGGCCGCGACCTCGATGTTCTTGATCAGCTTGGCGAAGAGCTTGCCCCGCTTGGCATCGATCACGGCCTTCTTGTGCTTGGTGGTTGCCCACTTGGAGTGGCCGGACACGCCCTTCTCCTTCGCTGTCACCAACTTCTGCCGACACCGTGATCCTACCGGCAGCCGAAGGTCAGCCGACCGCCAGCACCATCTCGGTGAACAGACGGTGCACGCGGTGGTCGCCGGTCAGCTCCGGATGGAACGCCGTCGCGAGCAGCCGTCCCTGCCGCACGGCGACGGGATGCCCGTCGTAGGTGGCCAGGGGCTCGGCGGCGGCGCCGACGGACTCCACCCACGGTGCGCGGATGAAGACGCCGGGGACCGGTCCGCCGGTCACCCCGGCGACCTCGACCTCCGCCTCGAAGGACTCGTTCTGCCGGCCGAAGGCGTTGCGGCGCACGATCATGTCGATGCCGCCGATGGTCTCCTGGCCCGAGCGCGGGTCGAGGATCTTGTCCGCGAGCATGATCATGCCCGCGCAGGAGCCGTACGCCGGCATCCCGCCGTGCACCCGTGCCCGCAGCGGCTCCAACAGCCCGAAGGCCGTCGCCAGCTTGGAGATGGTGGTGGACTCGCCGCCGGGGATCACCAGCCCCGAGACCTCGGCGAGTTCCTCGGGCCGGCGCACGGGCACGGCGCGGGCACCGGCCGCGGCCAGCGCGGCCAGGTGCTCGCGGACGTCGCCCTGGAGGGCGAGGACGCCGATCAGGGGTGCGGTCACTGCTGTGCTGCCTCCGCTCGCCGTGGTGCCTTCGGTCGCCGCGTCACCAACCGCGACCCGCGTAGCGCTCGGTGTCGGAGAGGGTGTCCATGTTGATGCCGACCATGGCCTCGCCCAGGCCGCGCGAGACGTCCGCGATGACCTTCGGGTCGTCGTGGAAGGTGGTGGCCTTGACGATGGCGGCGGCGCGCCTGGCGGGGTCACCGGACTTGAAGATCCCGGAGCCGACGAAGACGCCCTCGGCGCCGAGCTGGCACATCAGCGCCGCGTCCGCCGGGGTCGCCACGCCGCCGGCGGAGAAGAGCACCACGGGCAGCTTGCCGAGCTCGGCGACCTCCTTGACCAGCTCGTACGGGGCGCGCAGCTCCTTGGCGGCGGCGTACAGCTCGTGGCGGTCCAGTCCCCTGAGGCGGGCGATGTCGCCGCGGATCTGCCGCATGTGGCGCACGGCCTCGACGACGTTGCCCGTGCCGGCCTCGCCCTTGGAACGGATCATGGCCGCGCCCTCGGAGATCCGCCGCAGCGCCTCGCCGAGGTTGGTGGCGCCGCAGACGAACGGGGTGGTGAAGGCCCACTTGTCCGTGTGGTTGACCTCGTCGGCGGGCGTGAGGACCTCGGACTCGTCGATGTAGTCGACGCCGAGGGCCTGGAGGACCTGGGCCTCGACGAGGTGCCCGATCCGGGACTTGGCCATCACGGGTATGGAGACGGCCTCGATGATGCCCTCGATCATGTCGGGGTCGGACATGCGGGCCACGCCGCCGTCCTTGCGGATGTCGGCGGGGACGCGTTCGAGGGCCATGACCGCCACCGCGCCGGCGTCCTCGGCGATCTTCGCCTGGTCCGGCGTGACGACGTCCATGATCACGCCGCCCTTGAGCTGCTCGGCCATGCCGCGCTTGACCCGGGCGGTGCCGGTGGCGGGGGCCTGGGGGGTGGACGGCGTGCTGGGGGCAGGGCTGGACACGGGAGCTGACCTCACTCAACGGAGACGGTGGACGGGTGCGGCGTGAACGGGACGCGGGGCACGCGCCGGGACGGACGCCGGCCACCACCATCGTAGGTCTGTTCGGACAGAAGCCACGAACGGCGGTCGGCGACGACCCGGGCCGCCCCCTCCAGCGATGACACCGCGCCACCACGGGAACGGAAAGGGCCAATCGGTCTCGGGTGGCCTGCGGACGCGTCCCCTCGTCGTGGCCACTCGTCGTGGCCACGTCGTCGCGCCGGCTCGCGAGGGGGTCAGGAGGGTTCGAGTGCCCGGGGCGGCTCGTCGTCCATCTCGAAGGCGAGGGGGAACGGCGCGTGCCCGGCGAGCCGGAACCACCGCACGGTGCGGTGACGGCGCAGCGCGCGGGCGGCGCGCACCGCGTCGTTGTGGAAGCGCCGGGCCATGGGCACCCGGCGCACCGCCGCGACCAGCTCCTCCGCGGACGCCTCGCCGCCGGGCGCGTCACGGACCGCCCGCACCTGCGTGTCCTCGGCGAAGACGGCGCGCAGCGCCTGGCTCAGCTCGCTCTCGGCGACCTCGCGCTGCTCGTCCTCGGCCAGCCGTGCCGCGTGGGCCGCCTGGTAGAGGACCATGGAGGCGACCGGGTCGAGCACGCCTGCGGTGGCGAGTTCCTGGGCGATGGAGGCGCGGCGCAGCAGCTGCGCGTCGAGCGCCGCCCGCGCGGCGTCGAGGCGGGCGTGCAGCCGGTCCAGCCGCCCGGCGGTCCAGACGAGGTAGACCGCGACGAGCAGCAGCGCGCCGGCGATCCAGACGACGGTTGTCACGCCCGGTAACCCTACCGGTGGCGGCCGGGGCGCCGGCCGCGGGGGACGGGCGGCGCGCCCGGGGCTTCAGTCCCGGGCGAAGCCGAGACGGCTGAGCCAGCCGGCGCGGTCGTCGGGCGCCACCGCGCCGGCGCCGGCGGTGACCGTCTCGTAGACGGCGAGGATGTCGGAGCCGACGGTCGACCAGTCGAAGCGGCGCACGTGCCGGCTGCCGCGCTCGCGCAGCTCAGCCCGGCGGGCTGGATCGGACAGCAGCCGCGCCGCGGCGTCGGCCAGCGCCTCGGCGTTCTCGTTCGGGAACAGCTCGCCGGCCGCGCCGCCGTCGAGCACCTGGGCGAACGCGTCGAGGTCGCTGGCGAGCACGGGGGCGCCCGCGGACAGGGCCTCCACGAGGATGATCCCGAAGCTCTCGCCGCCGGTGTTCGGCGCCACGTACACGTCGACGCTGCGCAGCAGGCGCGCCTTGTCCTCGTCGCTGACCATGCCGAGGAACGTGACGCTCTGGCGGGCCTGCTCGGGCAGCAGGGCGAGGGCCTCCCGCTCGGCGCCGCGGCCCGCCACGAGCAGCCGGGTGTCGGGGTGGGAGGCGAGGATCCGCGGCAGCGCCCGCATCAGCACCGGCAGTCCCTTGCGGGGCTCGTCGATGCGGCCGATGAAGCCGATCGTGCCGCCCTGCCACTCGGCCTTGGGCTCGGCGTCGGCGAAGAAGTCGACGTCCACGCCGTTGGGGATGACGACGGCGTCGCCGCCCAGGTGCTCCACGAGCGTGCGGCGGGCGTACTCGCTGACCGCTATGCGCGCGCTGATCTTCTCCAGCGCCGGCTGGAGGATGGGGTAGGCGGCGATCATGGCCCGCGAGCGCGGGTTGGAGGTGTGGAAGGTGGCGACGATCGGGCCCCGGGCCGCCCAGCAGGTCAGCAGCGCCAGGGAGGGTGCCGCCGGCTCGTGGATGTGGAGCACCTCGAAGTCGCCCTCGTGGACCCAGCGCCTGACGCGGGCGGCGGAGAGGAACCCGAAGTTCAGGCGGGCGACCGAGCCGTTGTAGGGCACGGGGACGGCACGGCCGGCGGAGACGACGTAGGGCGGCAACGGGGTGTCGTCGTCGGCGGGCGCGAGGACCGACACGTGGTGGCCGAGGCGGATCAGGTGCTCGGCCAGGTCGCGCACGTGGAACTGGACGCCGCCGGGCACGTCCCAGGAGTACGGGCAGACGATGCCGATCCTCACCCGCTGCGCCTCCCGGTCCTGTCCGCTCCGCCGCCCTCGGCGACGTCGCCGCGTCGCGCCGCCGTGCTCCCCGCCGCCCCCGCGTCCTCGACCGGACCCGCCGGATCCTCCGGACCCGCCGGCCCTGTCGGCCCTGTCGGCTCCGCCGAGCGGCCGACGTCGGCCGTCCACAGCCGCTGGAGCATGTGCCAGTCGTGCGGGTGCGCGGCGATGCCCGCGGCGAAGTGGTCGGCGACCGCCTGGGTCATTACGCGCGCCTTCTCCGCCCGCGTCCCGGTCTCGGGCACGGGGACGGGAGCGTGGATGCGGCCGTTCATCACGGGCGGCTCGTCGTACCAGAGGGTCACCGGCAGGAGGGCGGCCCCCGTCTGGAGGGCCAGGATGGCCGGTCCCGCGGGCATCCGCGCGCCCTGCCCGAAGAAGTCGACCTCGATGCCCGCGGCCGACAGATCCCGGTCGGCGACGAGGCAGACGAGGCCGCCCTTGCGCAGCCGCTGGGCGAGCCTGCCGAACGAGGTGCCGCCGGTGTGGGCCAGCACCTCCATGCCGAGCTGCTCCCGGTAGGCGACGAAGCGGTCGAAGAGCGTCTCGGGCTTGAGGCGCTCGGCGACGGTGGCGAAGGGGACGCCGATCTCGGTGACGACCCACGCCCCCGCCAGGTCCCAGTTCGCCATGTGCGGCAGCACGACGACGGCGCCGCGGCCGCTGTCGAGCGCCTCGGTGAGGTGCTCGGCGCCCTCGGGGGCGAAGCTCTCACGGATGCGGTCGGCGGACCAGACGGACAGCCGGAACGCCTCCATCCAGTACCGCAGGTAGGACCGCATGCCGGCACGGCTGAGATCACGCAGCTCGGCGGGCGAGGCGGTGGGCACCACCCGGGCGAGGTTGGACTCCAGCCGGCGCACACCGGGGCCACGCCGGCGCCAGGCGGTGTCCGCGACGCGGCGGCCCAGGGCGCGCGCCGCCGGCTCGGGGAGGCGCTTGATGGTGGTCCACGCCGCTCCGTACAGCGCCGACGTCGCCCGATCCCTCATGCCGGGCCGCTCCGCCGGCCCTGCCCGTGGCCGCGCGTCCCCGGCCCGCCGGCCGCGTCGGCGCGCGCCTCCGGCGTGGAGCCCTCCCCGGGGCTGTGGGCGGGCCGGCTTCGGACTCCGTGCGCCGCCGTGGCCTTCGTCTCCCCGGCCTCGGTCTCGGTCTCCGTCTCGGCTTCGGATCCCGTCGCGCTCCCGGCCTCGGTCCTCTCCCCGGCGCCCTCCGCCTCCGCGTCCGCCTCGGCGGCCTCCCTGCGAACGGTGACGACCCGCTGCACCAGCGTGACCAGGCTGCCCACGGCGACCACCCACAGCGCGATCGGCAGCAGCACGCCGATGTGCGGCACCCCGAAGGTGGTCTCGAAGCCGGCGAAGCCGGCGAGGACCAGGGTGATCACCAGCCGCTCGGCGCGCTCGACGAGGCCGTTCACCGCGACGGGCAGGCCGATGCTGTTGCCCCTGGCCTTGGTGTACGACACGACCTGGCCGCTGGCCAGGCAGAACAGCGCGACGGAGCACAGCGTGAGGTTGTCGCCCTCGCCGGCGTACCACAGCGCGAGGCCCGAGAAGATCGCGGCGTCGGCGAGGCGGTCGAGGGTGGAGTCCAGGAACGCGCCCCAGCGGCTGGAGGAGCCGGCCTGCCGCGCCATGTTGCCGTCGACCATGTCGGAGAAGACGAACAACGTGATGACGAAGCTGCCCCAGAAGAACTCGCCTCGGGGAAAGAAGGCCAGCGCCCCCGTCATGACGCCCACCGTGCCGAAGAGCGTCACCGCGTCCGGACTCACCCCGAGCCTGAGCAGCAGGGCGGCGAACGGCGTGAGGACACGCGTGAAGAAAGCACGCGCGTACTTGTTGAGCATGACCTTCCCATGGGTCGCAGCGGGCCGTATTGATGTTCGGCCACCGACAGGGCCCATCGTAGCCACGCCGTGGGGGAGGCCGCGCAGCGGCCGTCGGCAGCGACCCCGCCCCGCCGCTACGCTGATCACCGCGCCGTCCTCGCCGCGCGGCACCGCGTGACCGCCTCCGGACGGTCACCGGCCGCACGCGGCAGGTGTGTGGGGCCCTCCGACTGGGAACGGGCCTGTCGGCGGCGCGATGCGGGACTAGGGATCCGACTGGGGGTCGGCGATGGCGTTGGAGTTCGACTTCGCTCCGGGGGCGCAGGTCCCTCTCTCGGGCGTGGGGGTGGGTCACACCGGCATCAGCCAGGCGATCGCCTCCGTCGCCTACCGGGAGGGCGTCAAACCCGAGGACATACGTGAGGCCAACGAGGGCGCCTCCGTGAAGAAGGGCCGGTTCACGCTGCTGGAGCCGGACCTCGGGGAGGCGTTCACGCGCGCCATCGAGACCCGGATGCTGGACGCGGGACGCAAGCCGCTGATCCAGTCCTTCGGCGCCGAGCCGCAGACGGTGGTCGAGCAGAGCCTGGCGGCCAAGCGCCTGCGCAGGCAGCGCGACCGGCGACTGACCACGGTCATGCTCGTGTTCGGGGTGCTGTTCCTGCCCGGCGTCGCCGTGTGGCTCGGGCTGTTCCAGCTGCGGCGCACCATCGCGGGCGCCCAGGACAAGCGGGCGGGCGCCTTCGGCATGGCGGCGCTCGTCGGCGTGGTGGCGCTGCTCGTGCTGCTGCTGGTGCGGGCGCCGTTGAACGGGGTGCTGCTGATCTACGCCTGGGCCTCGCTGGTGGCCCCGGTCCTGGGCTGGCTCTGGGCCCGGCAGCTGTGCGAACGCACCGCCAGGGCCCTGCGGGAGAACTGGGGCAACCTGGTGGGTGGCGGGGGCGGCGGCGCCCGCGTCCCCGAGGCGGTCCCGCAGAACCCGAACGACGCCGAGGCGGAGCGGCTGCGGGTGGCGTTGGCCAAGCTCGCCGCCGAGCAGAGCAGCAACCTCATCTACTACGGCGGGCCCGAGCAGGGCATACACGGCATGGGCGTGCGCTGGTGCGCCTGGCAGCTCGCCGAGGAGATGCGCCCCAGGGACCCGGGGCGGGACATCGACCCGTTCCGCAGCTGGGACGTGGCCCGCGCCATCCACGACCAGCTCAGGCTCCTGGAGCGGGGCCCGCTGCACACCGGCGGCTTCCCGACGCCGTCGATAGTCCACTGGATAGTCCGCGACGTGGGCGGGGCGAGCGAGGTGAGCCGCCCGAGCGGGGACGCGTCGGACGGCTTCAGCTTCAGCTCGGTGGAGGTCCAACGGATCTGCAACGAGCAGCAGTTCGACAGCGACGACCGGCACTACGTGGGCGTGCAGTTCGTGCTGCGCGGCGGATCGCTCGTGATCACCGTCATGATCTCGGTGACGGTCCTGCACTACACGCTGCGGATCGAGGTGACGGGATACTCCCTCGGCCCGCTGCACGGCTTCTTCTACAAGAAGCCGGGGTCGAAGTCGAAGAAGGTCCGCCACCCGGTGAAGTTCTGGAAGAAGGTCGACCGCCCGCTGCCACTGGTCGAGGTGCGGGAGGTGGTGCGGCTCGCGGCGCGCGCGCCGCTGACCTGGTTCCCCAAGCTGTTGGACGCCTGGGGCGGGACGCTCACGCTGCCCGAGCCGTTCGGGCTGCGCCACACCTGGGCCACGACCGACCACTGGGACCGGCGCTTCCAGGCGGACGACGCGCTGCGCGCCGTGACGCCGATCCTGCGCGTCGCCCACACCGCGGCCTTCCGCGTGCTGGAGGAGAACGGCGTGGACATCTCGAACTTCGAGTCGCGCTCGCAGTCGCTCAGCGGCCAGGTGCAGGCCCCGTCGCCGGCGAAGGTGGACAGGCACGCGATGTGACCGGCGGCGCCCTCACCGGGCGTCGTCCGTCGGTGGCCGGCCCCGTCAGTCGGTGGGCCAGGCCGCGGCGACCATCCGCCGGGTGTCGCCCAGCAGTTGCGGCAGCACCTTGGTGTGGCCGACCACCGGCATGAAGTTGGCGTCCCCCGCCCACCGGGGCACCACGTGCTGGTGCAGGTGGGCGGCGATGCCGGCGCCGGCGACCGCGCCCTGGTTCATGCCGATGTTGAAGCCGTGGGCCCCGGAGGCGGTGCGGATCGCCGCCATGGCCCGCTTGGTCAGCGCGGCCAGCTCCACGGTCTCCTCGGCGGTCAGCTCCGTGTAGTCCGCCACGTGGCGGTAGGGCACCACCATCAGGTGCCCCGGGCTGTAGGGGTAGAGGTTGAGGACGGCGTACACCGCCTCGCCGCGGGCGATGACCAGACCGTCCTCGTCGCTCTTCTCCGGGATCGCGCAGAACGGGCAGCCGTCCCCCGCGCCGGGGCCGCTGGGCTTGCCCTCGCCCTGGATGTAGGCCATCCGGTGAGGGGTCCACAGACGTTGGAACGCGTCCGGCGTGCCCACCCCGATCTGCTGCTCCGGCTCGCTGCTCATGGGGGCCAGCATATGGCCACGCGGTGTGGCGCGGAGCACTGCCTCACGCCCCCGCCGGACACCGGTCGCGGGGGCGGTGGAGGCCGTCCGTCGTCACTCGGTCGCCCGGCGCTCCCTTAGACCTGGACGCGCCGCGCCACGGCGTCGGCGATCTCCCGCAGCGCCTCGGAGCGGGGGATGCCGTTCTTCTGGGTGCCGTCGCGGTAGCGGAAGCTGACCGCGTCGTTCGCGATGTCCTCGTCTCCCGCGATGACCATGAACGGGACCTTGGAGCGCTGCGCGTTGCGGATCTTCTTCTGCATGCGGTCGCTGGAGGCGTCCACCTCCACCCGCAGCCGGAGCTCCTTCGCCTCGGCCGCGAACTGGCGCAGGTAGGGCACGTGGGCGTCGCCGATGGGGATGCCGACCGCCTGCACCGGGGCGAGCCAGGGAGGGAAGGCGCCGGCGTAGTGCTCCAACAGCACGGCGAAGAAGCGCTCGATCGAGCCGAAGAGCGCCCGGTGGATCATGACGGGCTGCTGCCGCGAACCGTCGGCGGCGGTGTACTCCAGGGCGAAGCGCTTGGGCTGCTGGAAGTCGACCTGGATGGTGGACATCTGCCAGCTGCGGCCGATGGCGTCCCTGGCCTGGACGGAGATCTTCGGACCGTAGTACGCGGCGCCGCCCGGATCGAGGACCAGTTCGAGCCCCTGCTTCTGCGCGGCCTGTCGCAGGGCCTCGGTGGCCTCCTCCCACTCCTCGTGCTCGCCGATGAACTTGCCCGAGTCGTCGCGGGTGGACAGCTCCAGGTAGAAGTCGGACAGACCGTAGTCGCGCAGCAGGCCGAGGACGAAGGTGAGCAGCGAGTCCAGCTCACCGGCCATCTGTTCCCTGGTGCAGTAGATGTGGGAGTCGTCCTGGGTGAACCCGCGGGCACGGGTCAGGCCGTGGACCACTCCGGACTTCTCGTAGCGATAGACCGTGCCGAACTCGAAAAGCCGCAACGGCAATTCCCGGTACGACCGCCCACGCGCCCGGAAGATCAGGTTGTGCATCGGGCAGTTCATCGCCTTGAGGTAATAGTCCTGCCCCTCGAATTCCATGGGCGGGAACATCGACTCGGCGTAGTTCGGAAGATGCCCGGAGGTCTCGAAGAGTCGCGCCTTCGAGATGTGCGGGGTGTTGACGAACTCGTATCCCTCGTCCTCGTGTCGCTGGCGCGAGTAGTCCTCCATCACGCGGCGCACGACGCCGCCCTTCGGATGGAAGACCGCGAGACCCGAGCCGAGTTCCTCGGGAATGGAGAAGAGGTCGAGCTCGGTGCCGAGGCGGCGGTGGTCGCGGCGCTCGGCCTCCGCGAGGAAGGCGAGGTGGGCCTTCAGCTCGTCCCTGGTCGGCCACGCGGTGCCGTAGATGCGCTGCAACTGCGGGTTCTTCTCGCTGCCGCGCCAGTAGGCGGCGGCGCTGCGCATCAGCTTGAACGCCGGGACGAGACGGGTGCTGGGCAGGTGCGGCCCCCGGCACAGGTCCTTCCAGCACAGCTCGCCGGTGGCGGCGTCGAGGTTGTCGTAGATCGTCAACTCGCCCTCGCCGACCTCGGCGGCGGCGCCCTCCGCCTCCTGCGCGGCAGAGCCCTTGAGGCCGATCAGCTCCAGCTTGTACGGCTCTTCGGCGAGTTCGGCGCGCGCCTGCTCGTCGCTGACCGCGCGTCGGGAGAAACGCTGGCCCTGCTTGACGATCTGCTGCATCCGCTTCTCGATCCGCCCCAGGTCCTCGGGCTGGAAGGGCTGCTCGACGTCGAAGTCGTAGTAGAAGCCGTCCCGGATGGGCGGGCCGATGCCGAGCCGCGCGTCGGGGAAGAGGTCCTGCACGGCCTGGGCGAGGACGTGCGCCGTGGAGTGGCGCAGGATGTCGAGGCCGTCGGGGGAGTCGATCGCGACAGGCTCGACCTCGTCGCCCTCGGCGAGCGGATGGGCCAGGTCTCGCAGGGTGCCGCCGACGCGGGCGGCGATGACGGACCGCTCGCCCTCGAAGAGCGCGGCGGCGGTCGTACCCGTGGTCACCACGCGCTGTTCCCACTCGGAATCGCGTCGAATGACCACACGGACCTCGGACACCGGTCTCTCCTGACTCGTGACGGTGGCGGCTGCGAGCAGCGGGCGCGGCGGTGGCCACGCCGAGAGCGCATGCTACCGGGCCACGCGTCGGCGCCGCGAAACGCGGGCCGCCGGAGCATCGATCGCGAGCCGTCGCCACGGAGGGGCGGGGCCGCCGCCGCACGGCCACCGACGTGACGAAAGGCCGGCCGCGTCGGACGCGGCCGGCCTTTCCGGGGTGGGCGATACTGGGATCGAACCAGTGACCTCTTCGGTGTGAACGAAGCGCTCTCCCGCTGAGCTAATCGCCCGGGAGTCGTGCCCTGCGGCACGGAGAGAACCATACAGGGCTCCACGCCCCTCATCCAAACCCTCTTCCGCGGACCGCTCTCCCGGCGCCCGGGCGCCGAACTCGGGGGCGGGGCGCGGGCGCCCGTCGCGGAGCCCAGGGCTCCGGGCCGCGCGGCTCGTCGAAGCGGCCCATGGAGCGCCGGCCGCGGACCGGGGTGCGGTGCCGGAGGTCGGGGGAAGGAAGGCGGGGAGGCCCACGCCGCCCGTCGGACGAGCCGGACCGGCCCTCCTTCGCCGCCCGAAACCGGCGACGATTCCGTTTACGGGCTACCTCGGGCGCTCGCGACCGAATGTTTCCGATTTCACCAACCCGGCGTGTAACGATTCATATTGCCTTATCAGATATAGGCATTCGTCCATTGGAATGATGTTAATCGCCACATTTTCCTCAGAGGTGTTTACAACCGGGTCGTTTGTGGCATGTCGATTGCGCCGACGTGCGAATCCCCGAGCGCACACTGAGCGAAAGGCCCTGGCGCTTATGAACACCACGGTCAGCTGCGAGCTGCACCTGCGCCTCGTAGTTTCGAGCGAGTCATCGCTACCTGTACCCGCGGGGCTGCGGTATGACACGGCCGATCCCTACGCCGTCCATGCCACGTTCCACACGGGAGCCGAGGAAACCGTCGAGTGGGTATTCGCCCGCGATCTGCTGGCCGAAGGACTCCACCGCCCCACCGGCACTGGCGACGTGCGGGTGTGGCCGTCACGCAGCCACGGGCAGGGAGTCGTCTGCATCGCCCTCAGCTCACCCGAGGGCGAGGCGTTGCTGGAGGCTCCGGCGCGCGCGCTGGAGTCGTTCCTGAAGCGGACCGACGCCGCGGTGCCACCCGGCACGGAGCACCGCCACTTCGATCTCGACACGGAGCTCTCCCACATCCTCGCGGAGAGCTGACAGACTCGCCGGTTCTCCGCGCCGTCTGACTCGGGGCGACGGCGCGGGACCGGCGACAGCAGGACGGCGGAGGAGAGGAGAACACCGGGTCACGCGAGGGCGGACCGACCGACCACCTCACAGCAGGAACTGGTCGTACACCCCCGTGATGAGCAGCAGGGCGCCGATGACCGTCAGGAAGAGGATCAACGGCGGCTGCGAGAGCGCGAACAGACAACCCCGCCCCTCGGCGGGGGCGACGTGCGTCGCCGGCTCGGCTGGGTGGGATCCCTGGGATCGGTTCGTGGGTTCGGGAGCGTACTCCCTCGTGATGTGCGCCATGTCGCGGCGATCATGACCCAAGCGAAGCCCTCGTCGCGATCAACACACCCTTCTTGCCCGGAAATTCGCTAAAGTTCGGTCTGCGTGCGTCCAGGTGCTGTGCACCGTGCGGTCCTGACCTGCGATCCCGTGCCGCCGGGCGGACGTCACGCCGTCCCGCCCGACCTCAGATGCCGTGCTTGCGCAGGATCTCCTCGATCTCGGAGAAGTCCGAGGCGTCATCCGACCGACCACCGCCGCCACCCCTGCGGGTGAGGCCGCGCCGCCCTCCCGCGGGCGGTTCGGGAGCGGCGGCGCCCGCGGCACCGCGCTCCACGCGCGCCGCGCGCCCCCGCCCCTCCGCAAGGCGGGCGGAGAGGAACATCAGCACGGCGACGGCCAGCACCCCGAAACCCGCCCAGGCGACGGGGTTGAAGGTCATGTTGACGACGAAGCGCACCACGCCGGTCATGGCCAGCCCCACGGGCAGCAGGGCCACGGCGGCGATCCGCAACGCGGCCGCGTACCGACGCCGGCGCGCCACCAGCAGCGCCACGCCGAGCCCGGCCGCGGATATCAGGGTGCAGACGGTGCCAATCAGCATCTATCCATCGTGCCTCCTCACCCCCCGGCGAAGCCATGGCCACGGCGGGGGATCAGGGATATTTCGGGGATCACCCGCCGGGGTGGAAGACTGGGGCGCCATGAGCGAGACGAGCCCGCACCGCGTCGTGCTGGAGGTCTGGTGCGACCTCGAGTGCCCCGACTGCCACCGGGCCGAGGCGGACCTGCGCGCCCTGCGCGAACGGTTCGGCACGACCCTGGTGATCCGTCGGCGCCACTTCCCCCTCCCCCGCCACCGTCACGCCCTCGCGGCGGCGCAGGCGGCCGAGGAGGCGTACGCCCAGGGACGGGGCGAGGAGTACTGCGCGGCGTTGCTGGCCCGCACCGAGGAGCTGACCAAGCGGGGCGAGCCGCTGCTGGCCGAGGTGGCCGGAGAGCTCGGGCTCGACGCCGAGGAGGTGGCCACGGCGCTGATCGACGGGCGCCACCTGCTGGCCGTCGACGCCGACCACGCCGAGGGGCAGGCCATCGGCGTCACCGGGACGCCCACGTACGTGATCGGCGACGAGCGGCTGGACGGCGGCAGGAGCCAGGAGGGTCTGCGGGAGCGGATCACCGCGATCGCCGAGCGACTGCTCGCCTGACGCGGACCGGACGACGGGCGGCACGGCCCCGCGCCGAACCCGGCCCGTTCCCTTGTCCGTTGTCCGTCTCCCGTTCCCGGCGCCGCCGGCCACGGGGTCAGCCGAGCAGCGGCTTGGACAGGTGCAGCTCCCGCGTCCGGTACCCGAGCGCGTCGTAGAGCCGGCGGGCGACGGCGTTGTCCGCCGCCACGCTGAGGCCGACGCGGCCCAGGCCCGCGTCCCGGCACAGGCGCTCCGCCTCCTCCATCAGCGCGCGGCCGTGCCCGCGGCCGCGCTGGTCGGCCGCCACCGCGACCGCGTAGACGTATCCGGCGCCGTCGACGCCGTCCATGCCCGGCGGCAGGCGCTCAGCCAGGGCGACCCAGAGGCTGCCCACGACCCGCCCGGGAACGTCGGCGCGGGTGAGCACCCGCAGCGCCGCCCCCGTCGTGGCCACGCCCTCCGGCAGCAGCCGGCGATGGCCGTCGTCCACGCGCCGCGCGGCCTCCTCGGGTGTCAGGCCACGGCCGGTGCCGTCGGCGATCATCCGGGCGCGGTCCTCGGCGAGCCAGACGGAGAACTCGGCCGCCGACATCGGGCGGAGCGAGCTGCCCTCGGCAGGGGGCGGTGGCGCCTGCCCGGTGACGGACTTGACCATGGTGCGGCGGCTCTCCGCGTACCCGAGGGCGGAGGCGAGCGCCAGGCCGGCCGTGGCGGACGCGGGCACGCGGGCCGCCAGCCGTACGCATCCCCACCCCCGCAGGATCTCCTCGGCCGCCAGGGCCGCGACCGTGGCCCGCCCGCGCCGACGCGCGCCCTCCTCGACGCTCAGGTGCGCGATCCAGCCGGTCGAGCCGCCCGTCGGACCCTCGGCCGACAGGCGCAGCTCCCCGACGGGGCGGCCGTTGTCGCAGACGAGGAAGGCGCGGGACCGCCCGCCGTCCGGGGTGTGCGCGAGCGGCCCGCTCGGCCGCACCGTCGTGGTCATCGCCGCCTCCCTGCGTCCGCGAGCCCCACTCCTACGGGTCCATGTCGGCCGCGGAGCGCTCGGCGAAGACGCGCATCGCCCGCTCGGTCACCGGCCCCGGCGCCCCCGGCAGCTCCCGGCCGTCGACCCGGCGCACGGCCTGGACGTCGCGCGTGCTGGAGGTGAGGAAGACCTCCTCCGCCCGGTCGAGGCAGTCCATCGGCAGCTCGGTCTCCTTCGCGCCCACCCACTCCACGACCAGGGCGCGGGTGATCCCGGCCAGGCAGCCGGAGCTCAGGGGCGGAGTGTGCAGCTCGCCGTCGAGGACGACGAAGACGTTGGTGCCGGTGCCCTCGCACAGCTGGCCCGTGGTGTTGCCGAAGAGGGCCTCGGAGGCGGCCTCCTGGCGGGCGCGGGCGAGCGCGAGGACGTTCTCGGCGTACGAGGTGGTCTTCAGGCCCGCGAGCGCCCCCCGCTCGTTGCGCGTCCACGGCACCGTGATGACGGCCGTGGTGTCGGGGCGGCGCGGCGTGGCGGCGTGGGCCACCATCAGGGTGGGCGCGCCGTCGCCGCGGTCGGAGCCCAGCGGCGCGAGGCCGCCGGTGAAGGTGACGCGCAGCCGGCCCAGCGGGTGGGGGTCGGCCTCGATCACGGCCTCGCAGGCCCGGCGCACCTCCTCCCGGTCGGGCTCGGGGAGGCCGAGCCCCGTGGCGGAGGTGGACAGTCGGTCGAGGTGTCTGCTCAGCGCGAACGGCCGGCCCTGCTCGGTCTTGATCGTCTCGAAGACGCCGTCGCCGACGATCAGGCCGTGGTCGAAGACCGAGATCCGCGCGCTGTCGGCATCCCGCAGCTCACCGTTCAGCCAGATCAGCGCCATGACGCACTCCCACTTCTGTGATCTTCCCCGTGGTGGTCCCTGCCCTAGACGCTACCCCGATCAAACGGGTCGCCTTGAGCTCGGTTTCCGTCCACTCGCCCGCCGGGTCCGACCCCCAGGTGATGCCGGCGCCCGCGCCGAAGCGCACCACCGGCCGGCCGTCCTCGCGCTCGACCCAGAACGTGCGGATGCCGACGGCGAGCTCGCCGACGCGGCGGTCGGCGTCAACCCAGCCGACGCCGCCGCAGTACGGGCCGCGCGGCACGGGCTCCAGCGCCTCGATGACGCCCACCGCGCTCGACTTGGGCGCCCCGGTCACCGAACCGGGCGGGAAGGTGGCGGCCAACAGCTCGGGCCAGCCGGCGCCGGGCACGAGCTCGCCGCGGACGGTGGAGACGAGGTGGACCAGACCCGGGTACGGCTCGGTCACGCACAGCCGCGGCACGGTGACCGAACCGGGCAGGCACACGCGCGCCAGGTCGTTGCGGACGAGGTCGACGATCATGACGTTCTCGGCGTAGTCCTTCGCCAGCAGGTCCGCTTCGGTGCGGCCGGTGCCCTTGATCGGGCCGGACTCGACGAGGCGCTCGCGGCGGCGCAGGAAGAGCTCGGGCGAGGCGGTGGCGATCTCCACGCCGTGGGCGGGCAGCCGGATGGTGCCGGCGAACGCGGCGGGGTTGCCCCGGGCCAGCAGCGCGGTGAGCGCGTCGACGTCCGGCGGGGACGCGGCGTCGGGCAGCGGGGCGCTGAGGACGCGGCAGAGGTTGGCCTGGTAGACGTCACCGGCGGCGATGTGCTCGCGAATCCTCGCCACCCCCGCGACGTACTCCTCGCGCGTGAGTGAGCTGGCCCAGTCAGCCAGGGCCGGGCCGTGCCAACCGCCGGGCTGGACCCGCGGCGGCGGCGCGGGACGCACCCGGTCGAACCGCGCGCACACCAGCTCGCCCTCGTACCGCGCGGTCACCGCCCACCACCCGGTGGAGTCGAGCGCCGCGGGATCGGTGGTGACGTCCCGCAGCCCCGTGGCGAGCATCCCACCGAGGCGCGCGACGGGAGCCAGGTCGTTCACGTGTGCGAGTCTATGCGGCCGGGCGGGAGCGGCGACGGCGCGGTCGCGGGGCAGACGGGGAGGCCCGTCGGGAGGGGCAGCCGGATACGGAGTTTGAGCTGGCCGGCGAATCCGCTACAGTTCATGACGTCGCCGGGTCACGGAAGTGACGAAGAGGCGGCAGGCGGACGTAGCTCAGTTGGTAGAGCACCACCTTGCCAAGGTGGGGGTCGCGAGTTCGAGTCTCGTCGTCCGCTCGAAGGGGGCCAGCCCCCTCCGGTGGAGTGGCCGAGAGGCGAGGCAACGGCCTGCAAAGCCGTCTACACGGGTTCAAATCCCGTCTCCACCTCGGACGATTAGCTCAGCGGGAGAGCGCTTCCCTGACACGGAAGAGGTCACTGGTTCGATCCCAGTATCGTCCACCCAAGGCCGGAGGCCGGTTCCCCACAAGGGAACCGGCCTCCGGCGCGTGGTGCGTGACCAACCACGTTACGACGGTGCCGCGTCACCTCCGTCGTGACCCCGGCAGAACGCGCGATGCCCGGGCAGCTCCCCAGCTGCCCGGGCCCATGCCGTCCGCCGTACCCCCGTCCCCACGGGGTTTCTCGGCCGGTGTCCCCGACCCGGGCCGCTCTCCCGGGCCTGGGGCGCCGCTCAGCGCCCCAGAGTTCCGGCCACGGACGACGCCTGTGTCACGACGGCGTCGACGCCGCCGAAGATGACAGCGAGGGCGATGGCCAGGGGCAGCACCATGGCTGTGGCCACCAGGGGATGACGCCGCCCGACCTTGGCGGTGCCGGTGTGCGGCCGCGCCGTCGTGGATGCCATCCGTTCTCCTCCTGTCATCCTGACGTGGTGGTTCTCGCGTGCGTACGGCGGCGGGCGGGTGACCTCGGGGGACGAGTGCTAGCGCCCGCCGCCTGAGGACAACCCTAGGCGCGCGGTGGCGCCGGGGGCGTCCGCCCGGCGTACTGACCTGGGGGCCTCCCGCAGGATGACGCCGCCTCACCCGGGCTACTCCCCAGGGTGGACACGCGGTCACACACACCAGGGACATCCCCCACGGGTCTGACCAGGGGGGTGGGCTGCGCGGCCTTTCGGCGTCGGCGGCACGCAGTCCGTAAGCTGTGGCCCAGTACAAGGACCGGGCAGCGAGGTAGACATGACGATGATGCGGCTCCGGCGCGAGGACCCGCGTGTCGTCGGCGCGTTCAGGCTTCACCGGCGGCTCGGCGCCGGCGGCATGGGCGTCGTGTACCTGGGGTCCGACCGGCGCGGGCAACGGGTCGCGTTGAAGGTCATCCGGCCGGAGCTCGCCGAGGACCAGGAGTTCCGCTCGCGGTTCGCGCGGGAGGTGTCCGCCGCGCGGCGGATCCGCGGTGGCTGCACGGCGCGGCTGGTGGCGGCGGACCTGGAGGCGGACCGACCGTGGTTCGCCACCCAGTACGTGCCCGGTCCCTCGTTGCACGACCGGGTCGCGCAGGAGGGTCCGCTGCCGGCGGCGGAGACGGCCGCCATCGGCGCGGCGCTGGCCGAGGGCCTGGTCGCGGTGCACGAGGCGGGCGTCGTCCACCGGGACCTGAAGCCGTCGAACATCCTGCTCTCCCCCAAGGGCCCGCGCATCATCGACTTCGGGATCGCCTGGGCCACGGGGGCGAGCACGCTGACGCACGTCGGCACGGCCGTGGGCTCGCCCGGATTCCTCGCGCCCGAGCAGGTGCGCGGCCAGGCGGTCACGCCGGCCACGGACGTGTTCTCGCTGGGGGCGACGCTGGCCTACGCCGCGCTGGGCGACTCCCCGTTCGGGCAGGGCAGTTCCGAGGTGATGCTCTACCGCGTGGTGCACGAGGAGGCCCAGCTGCGGGGCGTGCCGGCCGCGCTGGCGCCGCTGCTGCGCTCCTGCCTGGCGAAGTCGCCACGGGAGCGGCCGACCACGCTCCAGCTCTCGCTGCGGCTGAAGGAGATCGCCGCCCGTGAGACGCGAGGGGCGCCGCAGGTGGCGCCCCGGCGCCGGCTCCCGGGGACGACCGCGCCGAGGCCGGGGCCGCCCCGGGCGGCCGCCGGGCGGGCGTCCGACTCCCGGCGGCACGGCCCCGCGACGGCGCGGCCGGTTTCGGGGGCGGGCCGCGGCCCGAGGCGGGGGCCGGCGCGGGGCCCGGGGTCGGGACCGGGCCGTGGTCTGGACCCCCGGCTGCTCCGGCAGCGGCTGGTGATCTTCGTCACCGTGACGCTGCTGGTGGCGCTCGGCATAGCGGTGGTGCAGGGCTGTCAGGGGCCCGTCTGAGACGGCCGCCCCTCCTCCCGCTCCCGGCCCCGCCCGGCGGGCCGCGTGGCGTAGCAGGCGACGGCGCAGGCCGCGGCGACGTTCAGGGAGTCCACCCCGGCGCTCATGGGGATGCGGACGGTCACGTCGGCCGCGGCGAGCGTCTCGGGGCGCAGGCCCTCCCCCTCCGTGCCGAGGACGAGGGCGAGCCGCGGGTGGCGGCGGGCGGCCAGCTCGTCGAGGTCGACGGTGTCCTGCCCGAGCGCGAGCGCCGCGGTGACGTACCCGGCCTCGCGCAGCGTCCGCAGGCTCGCCGGCCAGGGGTCGAGGCGGGTCCACGGGACCTGGAGCACCGCTCCCATGGAGACCTTCACCGAGCGCCGGTAGAGCGGGTCGGCGCAGCGGGGCGTCGTGAACACGGCGTCGACGCCGAGTGCGGCGGCGCTGCGGAAGGCGGCTCCGACGTTGGCGTGGTCCACGACGTCCTCCAGGACGACGACGCGGCGCGCCGCGGAGGCGGCCAGCAGCCGGGCGGGGTCGGGCAGCGGCCTGCGCCGCATCGCGGCCAGCGCGCCGCGGTGCACGTGATAGCCCGTCAGGCGCCGCGCCACCTCGGGCGTGACCAGGTACGCGGGGACGTCGACGGCGTCGATGACGTCCCGCAGCTGGTCGACCCACTTCTCGGTCAGCAGCAGGGACCGGGGCGGGTAGCCGGCGCGCAGCGCGCGGCGGATGACCTTCTCGCCCTCGGCCATGAACAGGCCCTCCGCGGGCTCGCGGACGGTCCGCAGCGCGACGTCGGTGAGGTCGGTGTAGTCGCTCAGGCGGGGGTCGGCGGGGTCGGCGACCTCGACCAGGCCGGACGCGGCGGGCTCCGTCACGCGGCGTCCGCCTGCGGGGGCGGGGAGAGCGGGCCGATCCGCACCACCTGGCCCACGACGATCACCGCCGGGGGCCTGACCCCCTCGCGGTCGATGACCTCGGCGACGGTGGCGAGGGTGGCGTCCAGGCGGCGCTGTGCGGCCGTGGTGCCCTCCTGGACGACGGCGACGGGGGTGGTGGGCGGACGACCGTGGCGCACGAGGGTCTCGGCGATGGCGGCCATCCGCTCCACGGCCATGAGCAGCACCAACGTGCCGCGCAGCGCGGCCAGCGCGGGCCAGTCGACGAGGGAACGGGGGTCGTCCGGCGCCACGTGCCCGCTGACGACGGTGAACTCGTGGGTCACGCCGCGGTGCGTGACGGGGATGCCGGCGGCGGCCGGGACGCTGACGGCGCTGGTGATGCCGGGCACGACCGTCACGGGGATCCCGGCGGCGGTCAGCGCGTCGACCTCCTCCATGCCCCGTCCGAACACGTACGGGTCGCCGCCCTTGAGGCGGACGACCGACCGGCCGGCCTTGGCGTGCTCGATCAGCGCCTCGTTGATGGCCTCCTGCTGCATGGCGCGCCCGTAGGGGATCTTCGCGGCGTCGATCACCTCGACGTGGGCGGGCAGCTCGGCCAGCAGCTCGCGGGGGCCCAGCCGGTCGGCGATGACGACGTCGGCCTCCGCCAGCAGCCGTCGACCGCGGACGGTGATCAGGTCGGGGTCGCCGGGGCCGCCGCCGACCAGGGCGACCCCGGGGGTGCGGTGGCGGTGGCGGGGGGCGGTGAGGGTGCCGTCGCGCAGGCCCTCGACGACGGCGTCGCGGACGGCGGCGGAGCGGCGGGGGTCGGTGCCGGTGAGGACGGCGACGGTCACGCCGTCGCTGCGGCCGGTGGCCGGCGTCCACGCGGTGGCCGCCTCGGCGTCGTCGCTGCGCACGCACCAGACGCGGTGCCGCTCGGCCTCCGTCGAGGCGGCGGCGTTGACCGCCGGGTCGTCGGTGGCTATGAGGGCGTACCAGGCGTCCTCGAGGTCACCCGGGCGGTACCCGCGGGGCACCCAGGTCAGCTCGCCGGCCTCGGCCATGGCCTGGACCGAGGGGGTCACCGAGGGGGCGACCACGTGGACGTCGGCGCCGGCGGTCAGCAGGGCGGGGAGCCGGCGCTGGACGACGGTGCCGCCGCCGAGCACCAGGACACGGCGGCCTGCCAGGCGCAGGCCAACGGGGTAGGCGGGGTGGTCGGGCATCGCGCTCGGTGCTCCTCGGCGCTGACGGCCGGCGGCCCGCCCCGCCGGGGTCGGCCGGTGGGGCGGTGTGTCGGCGGATCGGTCGGTCGACGACGGGGCGAGGGGACGTCGCCCCGTCCATCGATTCTGGCTAATTCTTGTCGGTGACGCCGGCCGAGTCGAACGTGGCCACCTCCCGCAGGGCGCGCGCCGCGCTCTGCACCACCGGAAGGGCGAGCAGCGCGCCGGTGCCCTCGCCCAGGCGAAGGTCGAGGTCGACCAGGGGGCGCAGGCCGAGGGCGGAGAGCGCGACGTGGTGTCCCGGCTCGGCACTGCGGTGCCCGGCGATGCAGGCGGCCACCGCCTCGGGCTGGAACGCGCGCGCCACCAGGGCGGCGGCGCCCGCGCTGACGCCGTCGAGGACCACGGGCACCCGCAGCGCCGCGCCGCCGAGGATGAGCCCGGTGAGCGCGGCGTGCTCCAGGCCACCGACGCTCGCCAGCACGGCGAGCGGGTCCTCGGGCGAGGGCTGGTGACGTTGCAGGGCGCGGCGCACCACGTCGATCTTCCGGGCGTGGGTCTCGTCGTCGACGCCGGTGCCGCGGCCGGTGACGTCGGCGGGGTCCGCGCCGGTGAAGGCGGCGACGAGCGCGGCGGAGACCGTGGTGTTCGCGATGCCCATCTCGCCGGTCAGCAGCGCGCGGTGGCCGGCGGCGACCAGGTCGCGGGCGGTCTCGATGCCGACCTCGACGGCGCGCAGCGCCTCCTCCCGGCTCATGGCGGGCTCCTCGGTGAAGTCCGCGGTGCCCGGTCGGACCCTGCGCGGCACCAGGCCCGGGGAGCTCGGCAGCTCGCCGCGGACACCGACGTCCACGACGCAGATCTCGGCACCGACCTGGTCGGCGAAGGCGTTGCAGACCGCGCCGCCGCCCAGGAAGTTCGTCACCATCTGCCCGGTGACCTCCTGTGGCCAGGGCGTGACGCCCTGCCGGTGGACGCCGTGGTCGCCGGCGAAGACCGCGAGGGCGGCCGGCTCGGGCAGGGGCGGGGGGCAGCTGCGGGCCAGGCCGCACAGCTGCGCCGCGATCGCCTCCAGCGCGCCGAGCGAGCCGGTGGGCTTGGTCATGCGCTTCTGGCGCTCCCACGCCTCGCCCAGGGCCTGGGCGTCCAGCGGGCGGATCTCGCTCAGGGTCTCGCCCAGCAGGTCGTGCGGCGCGGCGCCGGGCAGGGCGCGGCGGCCGTAGGACTCCTCGTGGACGACCCAGGACAGCGGCCGGTGCTGGGCGGCGGCCCCGCCCTCCGCGGCCGGCTCGCTCGCGGCGGGGAACTCGTCGACGTATCCGACGCAGAGGTAGGCGACGAGCTGGAGGTGCTCGGGCAGGTCGAGGGCCGCGGTCAGCTCACGCTCGTCGAAGAAGCTGACCCAGCCGACCCCGAGGCCCTCGGCGTGGGCGGCGAGCCAGAGGTTCTCGACGGCGAGGGCGACGGAGTACGGCGCGATCTGCGGCTCGCTGACCGGGCCGAGGGACTGCCGGCCGCCCCGCGTGGGGTCGGCGGTGACGACGATGTTGACCGGGGTGGCCCCGATCGCCTCGACGGTGAGCTCCTTGAAGTGGCGGGCGCGGGCCCGGGGCAGGGAGGCGGCGTACGCCTCGCGCTGGCGGGTGGCGAGCTCCTGGACCCGCTGCCGGGTCTCGGGTGACCGGATGATCACGAAGTCCCAGGGCTGGGCGAGGCCGACACTGGGCGCGGTGTGGGCGGCCTGGAGGACCCGCAGCAGCACGTCGTCCGGGACGGGGTCGGAGCGGAAGCCGTGGCGGACGTCGCGCTGCTCGCGCATGAGGCGGTGGACGGCCTCCCGGTCGGCGGTGGGCACCGGGGCGGCGGGCGCCGCCTCGGTGCCCACGGTCTCCTCGGGGGACCCGGCGTCGGTGGAGGGCGTCCCAGCGGAGGGCTCCTCGACGGGGGGCGTCTCCGTCTGCGCCGTCTCGGGTGAGGACGCCTCGGGTGAGGACGTCTCAGGGGAGGACGTCTCGACGGTCGTCGCCTCGGTGGCGGTCACCTCGGTGGGCGCGGCCTCGACGGGGGACGCGGCCCCCTCCGGGGGGATGCCCTCGGCAGGCGTCGCCTCGGTCGGTGCGGCCTGTGGCGTGCCGGCGTCGGCGGCGGGCGACTCGGCGGACTCGGGGGCCGGCGGCAGCGGCGTCCCCGCCGGTGGTGTCGGGGCGGCGGGGCCCGGGCTCGGGACGCCGGCCGGCGGGGTGGCCGTCGGCGGAGCGACGGGCGCCTCGACGGGCGCCGGGACGGCGGGACCCACGGCGATCGGCGTGACCGCCGCCGCGTCGCGGGCCTGTGGGGGCGCGCCTTCCGGGGCGGCGGCCTCCTCGGGGGGCGGCTCGACGGTGACCGTCTGGGACGGGGTGCCCGCGGCGGGCGTCGGCGTCCCGGCCGGCGGGACGGCGACGGCGACCGGAGCGACGGGCTCCGCGGCGTGCGGCGCCGGCACGGCGGGCGCCTGCTCGACGGGGATCGCGTGCGGCGCGCTCGGCTCGGACGGCGCGGCCGGTGGGGTGGGGGCGGCGTGCGCCGGGGTGCCCCGCGCCGGAGTGTGCCCCACGGGCACAGGCACGGGAGCGGGCTCCGCGGCGACGGCCCCTGGCACGGGCGTGCCGGACGCGGGGGTGCCGGACGCGGGCGGGTCGTTCGCGGGGATGCTCGCCGCGGGGACGGGCTCGGGAGCCGCCGCCTCCCCGCTCCGGGGGGCCGGCTGCTGAGCGGGCACCGCGGCGACGGGTGCGGCCGCGGCCACCGGCACGACCTGCACGACCGGCGGCGCCACCGCCGCGGCCTGCGGCGTCGGCGTGCCCGCCGCGGGCGTCCCCACCGGGCCGGCGAGTGAGCTCGGCGGCGGGGCGACCACCGCGTCGGCCCAGGCGCCCGGGGCGCCGGGCATCAGCAGCTCCTCGTCGTCGCCCGCCTCCTCGCCCTGGCCGGGAAAGGGGAAGGGGGCGCCGGGCCCCCGCGTTCCGGGACCGCCCCGCGGTGTCGGCTGCCCGGCCCGTCCCCCCTCCGGAACCTGGCCGTTGTCCGTCATGCGTACCCCTCGCCCATCGGTCGTGACTCCTTCCAAACGGCGGGTGCACCGCGCTCGTCCGCGCCCGCGACATCTCGGACATTGATGGATGAACCATCAAGTCTGGCCACCGGCACAACGATCCACCAGCCTACCCGGGCGAGCACGCGACACCGGTCAGGGGAGCGCGAGTGGCCCGGGATGGTCCGGGTTTGTCACGGGAGTGCCGTCGGCCGACTGCCGACGAGCAGAAAGGCAACGCCCCGACCCTGTTCGGTCCAGGCACGGGTCTCCAGTTCCACCGTCTGGACGAGCGTGCACCGCACCTCGTACCCGGCGCCCCCGAGCACCCGCCCGGCCGCCTCCGCCTGATCCCGCGTCAACGCGTGGGTGACCAGCCGCTGCGGCCTGCGGTCCGCGCAGGCGACGAGGGTCCGGTGCCCTCCCCCGCCGATCCGTACGACGTCGGGCTCCGGCAGCGCCGGCAGGACCTCGGGCGCGATGCCGTGCCGCACCTCGACCTGCACCCCGTGCCGCCTGGCGGTCTCCGCCACCAGCGCGCACGTCGTGAGGTCACGGTCCACGGCGATGACCGCCGCCCCGAGACGGGCGGCCTCCACTCCGGCGAGTCCGTCGCCGACGCCGACGTCCCACATCAGGTCGCCGACCCGTGGGCCGAGCGCCGCCAGTTGGAGGGCGCGCAGCCGTGGATCCCGGGAGGGTGGGACGGGGAGGACGGAGGGCGCGGTGCCGGGCACGGGGCCGGGCGTGGCGCCGGTCAGCGGCTGCCCGTACGCGGCGGGCTCCAGTCCCCAGCCGCGGTGTCCCGCGGCGGCGGGGTCGAGCCCGGCCAGCCAGCCGTCGCCCCCCGATACGCCCGTGCCGCCGACCACGATCACCAGGTTGGGGTCGGTCCACCGGCGCTGGACGACCGTGTCGGAGGTGAGGACGGAGACCTGCTCGCGCTCCGTGCCCAGCGACTCGCAGATGACGAAGGTGCGGTGGACGTCGCCCAGCAGCAGCGCGATCTCGGCGGGGCCCGCCCCCGGCGAGGTGAGGACGGCGACCTTGGGATGGGCGCGGCAGACGTTGACCGCGCGGCGCAGCGTCCGCTGCGTGGCGACGACGACGCGGGCGTCGTCCCAGGGCATGCCGGCGCGGGCGAAGGCCGCCGAGACGGCCGAGACCGCGGGGACGACCTCCACCTCCAGGCCGTGGGCGGGGTCGCGCAGGGCCCGGACGACGCCGAAGAAGCCAGGGTCGCCGTCGGCGAGGACCACCGCGGAGCCGCGGTGGGCCGCTATCCGCGCCGCCGCGGGGGCGAGGCTGCCCAGCCGGACGCGCTCGGCGTGCGGCGGCACCTCGGGCAGGTCCAGGTGGCGGGGGGCTCCCGCGACCAGGGTGGCGGCCTTCAGTGCCGCGCGGGCGGTGGGCCCCAACGGGGAACCGTCCCATCCGATCACGGTGACGCGGTCAGCCATGGCCGGGGCACTCCTGGGCGGTGTGGGGACGCGGACGTCGGGCTCGGGGTGCGAAGAGGGTACCGCGCGACGTCAGCGCGCCGGGGAGTCCTCCATGTCCTCGGGCAGCAGGCCCCAGACGAGCAGGTCGGTGCGGATGTCGGTCCAGCCGCCGTCCTCGGTGCGGGAGCGCACGATGAGCGCGTTGCGCAGCACGCCCTCGCTGACGCAGCCGACCTTCATGGCCACCTGCTGGGAGGCGGTGTTTCCCGCGGCGGTGCGCACCTCGACGCGTTCGAACTTCTGGCTGTGGAAGAGCCATCTGGCTATGGCGAGCACCGACTCCGCCGCGTACCCCTCGCCTCTGGCCCAAGGGGCGATGACGTAGCCGGCCTCGGTGGACAGGACCTGCCAGTTGGTGTTGGTCAGGTGGACGCTGCCGACGAGCCGGTGGGTGCGCATCTACGTGACGGCCAGCACGATGCCCCGCCCCTCGGCGCGTTCGGCGGGGGCCCGGCGGGTGATCCAGTCATGGGCCTCCTCGCGGGTGTAGGGGCTGGGGACGGAGGTCCAGGCGACGGTGAGCTCGTCGTTCATCATCTCGGCGAGTTCGGGGATGTCCGCCTCGTCGAAGGGGCGCAGCACGAGCCGGTCGGTGCTGATGGTGACGTCGGGGAAGGTGGATCGCATGCGGCCGCTCCCTGCTCGGTGGTGAGGGGACAGCATGCAGTATGGAGATCCCCGCCGAGCGGGGGGTGCGCGGCCCCCGCCCCGCGGGCCGGCGTGGGGGGCGCAGTAGAGTCGGCGGCATGCTCACCCCACTGACGGTCACGGTCATCGTGGCCGCCGTGCTGCTGACTGTCTGGTGCGGGTACGCGTCCGTGCGCGACCAGCCGGTCAAGGACTGGCACTACGGCGGCATGGCCGTGGTGTTGCTGCTCACCCTGGTGCAGGCCGGTGTCGCCGCGGTGCGACTGGCGGGGGGTGAGCGGCCCGACGGCGGCAGCACCGGGGTCTTCGTGTCGTACCTGGTGGCCGTGGCGCTGTGCCTGCCGCTGGTGGCGGTCGTCGCGCTCGGCGAACGCAGCCGGTGGGGATCGGCCACCGTGGCGGCGGGCGCGCTGGTGCTGGCGGCGTTGGAACTGCGGCTGGCGGACGTCTGGGCCGGGGGCACCGGTGGCTGAGCACGCGGGACGCACCGACACGGAGGGCACCGACACGGCAGCCGGACCACGCGCGGACCTGCGCCGCGGCCCGGGGCGGCTGCTGGTCACGCTCTACGGGGTCTTCACGGTGGGGGCGGCCTCGCGCTCGGTGTACCAGCTGTCCACCCGCTTCGACGAGGCGCCCGTGGCGTACCTGCTGTCGGCGCTGGCCGCGCTGGTCTACGCGTTCATCACCGTCTCGCTGGTGCGCGGCGGCGAGCGGGCGCGGCGGGTGGCGCTGGTGTGCTGCGCGGCGGAGCTGACCGGGGTGCTCACCGTGGGCACCTGGACGTTGGTGGACCCCTCGGCCTTCCCCGACGCGACGGTGTGGTCGGACTACGGCATGGGGTACCTGTTCCTCCCGGTGGTGCTGCCGGTGACGGGCCTGCTGTGGCTTCGCGGGGGCGGGTCGCGCGAGGGGTGAGCCCGCGAGGCCGACGCGTGCGTCCGCGCGTGGGTCGGCCCGACGCGAGGGTCGACGCGGGACGCGAGGCGGGCGCGAGACGCACGGGCGACGGTGGGACGGTCGGGGCGACGGCCCGTGGTGACGGGACCGGCCGTCGCCCCGCGTGCGCCCGGGGCACCCGTGGGCGGGCTACGCGCTGGCGGCCATGGGCCGGGGTGCCTCCTTCTCCATCGTGACGAGGCTCAGCTGGCGGGTCACCTCCCTGGTGGAGACCGGGGCGTAGCCGAGCCGGCGGTAGAGGCGGAGGTTCCCGGCGCTGCGGTGGCCGGTGAAGAGGCGGTACCGGGCGGCGGCCCGCTCGGCCGCGAGGCGCTCCTCGATGGCGGCCAGCAGCCGCCCTCCGAGGCCGTGGCGCTGCATGCGCGGGTGCACGATGAGGCGGCCGATGTGCGCGGTGCCGTCCTCGTCGACGGTGCCGCGCACCGATCCCACGACCTCGGCGCCGAGCCGGGCGACCAGCACGCAGCCGTCGCGCACCTCCTCGCGGAGCGCGGCCAGGGGCTGGGTCAGCGGCTCGATGGTGTAGTCGCCGTAGAGCTCGGCCTCCGACTGGTAACACAGGTACTGGAGTTTGAGGATCTGCTCGGCGTCATACTCGTTAGCCTCGTCGATGGTGACACTCATGCCCATGGACACACGCCTCCTCTAGCTGAGGTGTTGGGCCGGTCGCGCGTTGGGTGAGGGTCGCGCGACCGGCCGGGGAAGCCCTGACGACGCGGTGTTGAACACGCGCCGACAGCATTGTGCAAGGGACCGGGTGCGGAGGGGAATGTGACAACCCCAACTACCTTTGAGATTTCTGTCTCTGTCGCCCCGGCCCCTGTGAGGGCGGCGCCGTGGCGGTGTCCTGACGGCGCTGGTCGGGGGGCCGGGACGCGCCGGCCGGCGTGTCAGCCCCTGGCGTCCGCCGCGGCGAGCAGCGCGGTGTCGGGGTGGTCGGCGAAGATCCCGTCGATGCCCTGCGCCAGGTAGGCGCCCAGCGCCCCGAAGACGTCGCCGTACCGGTTGGCGTCCGTGCCGCGGCGGAACTCGGCGGGCAGGAAGCTGTTCTCGTTGCGCAGGGTGTACGGGTGGACGAGGAGGTCCTGCTCGTGCGCGTCGGCCACGAGGGTGGTCGGGGTGCCGAGGGTGCCGTCGGGCCGGCGGGGGATGACGAGGTCGAGGGTGGGTCCGATGCCCTGGGCGTAGCCGGCGATCTCGCGCAGCCCCTCGGGGGTGACCAGGTCGGCGACGGTGCGGGGGTCACCTCCCGCGACGAAGTCCCAGGGCCGGGAGGTGGCCGACCCCAGCAGGACCACGCGCGGCGTCGACACCAGCCGCGCCATCCGCTGCATGCTGCTGGGCTCGAAGGACTGGAGGATGAGGGGGGCGTTCGAGCCGTGCCGGCGGTAGCGGCGCAGCAGCCGGGCCAACGGCTCCTCCAGGCCCAGGCCGATCTCGCGGAAGTAGGTGGGGTGCTTGGTCTCCACGTACAGCCACACGGGGCGGCCACGCTTCCTGCCCTGGCGGTCGGCCCACTGGAGGACCTCCTCGAAGCTGGGCACGGTCCAGCGGCCGTCGTAGAGCGTGTTGTTGGGACGCTGGGCCGGGATGCGCTCGGTGGCGCGCAGCGTCCTCAGCTCGGCGAGGGTGAAGTCCTCGGTGAACCAGCCGGTGATCTGCTGGCCGTCGACCGTTCTGGTGGTGCGGCGGTCGGCGAACTCGGGGTGGTCGGCGACGTCCGTGGTGCCGGAGATGTCGTTCTCGTGGCGGCACACCAGGTGGCCGTCGCGGGTGGGCACGAGGTCCTGTTCGATGATGTCGGCGCCGAGGTCGAGGCCGAGTTGGTAGGCGCCGAGGGTGTGTTCGGGGCGGTAGCCCGAGGCGCCGCGGTGGGCGATGACGGTGGGGGTGGGAAGCCGGTCGTGGCCGCCCGCCGCGCCGCGACGGCCGGCCGCGTGGCCGGGGGTGCCCGTGCCGAGCACCGCGGCGGCGCCGGTGCCGGCCACCGCCGCGCCGAGCAGGGACCGTCGGCCCAGGGTCGATCGTGCTGCCATGGTTTTCTCCTCGCATCCGGTGGTGACCCGGTCTCACGTCCAGCGCGCGTTCCGCCGCGCGCCCGGGTGGCGTGTCGACGCGCGCCGGCACGCACGCACGGTTTCTGCCCCGTGTCGCGCCGCCGCACCGTGCCGGGCGCCGTGCCTGAGCATCGTGGGAGACGGGCACGTCGGCGTGGGGACGTGCGGGCGAACAGCCGACGACCACCGGGCGACGCGGAGGAGTGAACACCGCGTGAACCGCGTGCGCGTCGCCACGGCGGAACGAGTATCGTCGCTGGTCGTGCGGTGCCGACCATGGCCCCGGGCGCGCGACCATGACCGACCGGAGGGGAAGTTGTCCCGATTCGTGCTGATGAAGGTGCTGCTGGGCCCACTGCTGCGGCTCTTCTTCCGCCCCAGGGTCGAGGGGGGTGAACGCGTGCCGGACACCGGGCCGGTGATCCTCGCGGGGAACCACCTGACCTTCATCGACTCGATCATCCTGCCGCTGATCAGTCGACGGCAGGTCTTCTTCATCGGCAAGGACGAGTACGTCACGGGCCGGAGCCTCAAGGGCCGGATCATGGCGTGGTTCTTCACGGCGGTCGGCATGATCCCCGTGGAACGCGACGGCGGGCACGGCGGGGTGGCCGCGCTGATGACCGGGCGGCGGGTGCTGGAGGAGGGGAAGGTCTTCGGGATCTATCCCGAGGGGACACGCTCCCCCGACGGGCGGCTGTACCGGGGACGCACGGGCATCGCCCGGCTCACCCTCATGACGGGCGCGCCCGTGGTCCCGTTCGCGATGATCGGCACCGACCGGGTCCAGCCGGGCGGCAGGGGCCTGCCGCGGATCGGCCGCGGCCGGCGGATCACGGTCCGCTTCGGCGAGCCGCTGGACTTCTCCCGCTACGAGGGCATGGACCGCGACCGGTACGTGCTGCGGGCGGTGACCGACGAGGTGATGGCCGAGGTGATGCGGCTGTCGGGGCAGGAGTACGTCGACATGTACGCCACCAAGGTGAAGTCGGCCGCGTAGCCCTCCGCGGCGCCCTCCGGCTGCGTCGGGACGGCGGCACCGCGGCCCGACCACGGGCCCACAGCCGGTCGCCGGGCGCCCCGGGCCCGGTGCGCTACGCCCAGGCGAGTTCCGAGCGCCTGCGCCAGTACGTCTCCGGCGGCTCGGCGAGGGCGGCCAGGGTGGCCACCTGCTCGGGGGACAGGCGCAGCGCGGGCGCGGCGAGGTTGCTCGACAGCTGCGCGACGGTCGCCGCGCCGGAGAGCACCAGCGTCACCCAGGGCTGGTGGAGCGCGAAGGCGAGCGCCAGGGTGTCGGCCGCGGCGCCGGTCGCGTCGGTGACGCGGCGCAGCGCGTCAGGCGGCTCGACGGCCAGCCGGCCGTTGGCCATCGCCTCCTTGACGATGACGGTCAGGCCCGCGGCGTGGGCCTCGGCGAGCGCGGGACCGGCCGAGGTCTCCAGCGCGTTGAAGGTGGACTGCACGGCCGTGAAGAGCGGACGCCCCTCGTGGGTGATCCGCAGCGCGGCGCGGACGGCCGCCGCCTGGTCGGGCCCCGAGGTGGACAGCCCGACGCTCACGCCCGAGTCGGCGAGCCGGCGCAGCCGCTCCACGACGGCCGGGTCCTGGAGCACCGGGCTGTCGGGCGTGACGGAGTGGATCTGGTAGAGGTCGAGGCGCTCCCCGAGCAGGTCCCGCGTCTCGGGGTACTGGCGGTCGAAGGTGGCCGCGGCGTGGTCCTTCACCTCGTGCACGGCGGCGTCGGTCCGCCACTCGCCCACGTAGGTGTACCCCCACTTGCTGCCGACGACGAGGTCCGACGCCTCCGGGTGGGCGCGCAGCCAGTCGCCCAGGAACTCCTCCGCCCGGCCGTAGGAGCGGGCGGCGTCGACGTACCGGACGCCGGCGGCGTGCGCGGCGTCGAGCAGCTCGTGGGTGCGCTCCCGCAGTGCCGCGACCGTGCGGTCGGCGGGCAGGTCGGGCCGCCGGCCGAGGTTGATGTACCCGGGGCGGCCCACGGCGGCCAGGCCGAGGCCGACCCGCGCGACGGGCGTGGCACGCGGGTCGAGACGGGACAGCGCCACGGAGGCGACCTCCTGAGGGACACGGCGGCGGGCGAGGATCCTCACCGTACCTGCCGGCCTCCCGGCCCGCCCGTCTACGATGACGTGACCGTTCACAGGAGTCCACAGGACTCACACAACGCAGGGCGGGGCTCCCGGGCCCCACGCAGACGGAGAGGCGGCGTGGCGGCATGGTGCACGGGAGCGACGGAGCGGAGCGGGCGACGCGGCCGGTGAGGTGGGGCGTTCTGGCGACCGGCTCGATCGCGGCACGGTTCACCGGTGACCTGCTCACCCTGCCCGACGCCGAGGTGGTGGCCGTGGGCTCGCGCTCCGCCGCCGCGGCCGGGGACTTCGCCCGACGGTTCGGCATACCGCGCGCCCACGGCAGCTGGGCCGAGCTGGCGGCCGACCCCGAGGTGGACGTGGTGTACGTCGCCACGCCGCACAGCGCCCACCACACGGCGGTCCGCACGTGCCTGCTGGCGGGC
Source organism: Streptomyces sp. 4N509B (assembly GCF_052245655.1). Taxonomy (NCBI): domain Bacteria; kingdom Bacillati; phylum Actinomycetota; class Actinomycetes; order Kitasatosporales; family Streptomycetaceae; genus Streptomyces; species Streptomyces sp. 4N509B. The sequence goes on along the minus strand of NZ_JBQQBZ010000005.1, from coordinate 209,327 downwards.
AGGGCGGTGCTGTGCGAGAAGCCGTTCACCGTCAACGAGGCGCAGGCCAAGCCGCTGGTGGCGCTCGCCCGGGAGCGTGGCCTCTTCCTCATGGAGGCCATGTGGACCTACTGCAACCCGGTGATCCGGCGGCTGACGGAGCTGGTGCGCGACGGCGCGATCGGTGAGGTGCGGGCCGTCCACGCCGACTTCGGCCTGAGCGGCGTCGAGCCAGGCCACCGGCTGCGGGACCCGGCCCTGGGCGGCGGCGCCCTGCTGGACCTCGGCGTCTACCCGGTCTCCTTCGCCCATCTGCTGCTCGGCGAGCCCACCGAGGTCGCGGCGTGGGCCCACCTGCGCGACGGCGTCGACGAGAACACCGGCATGCTGCTGGGCTACGACTCGGGGGCGCTCGCCGCCCTCAGCTGCTCCCTCGTCGCCGACACGGCGCTGCGCGCGGTGGTGACCGGGACGCGGGGGCGGATCGAGCTGCCGCGGGGCTTCTTCTTCCCCGAGCGGTTCGTGCTGCACCGGCAGGGCGGCGAGCCGGAGGAGTTCACCGGCCCGACGCAGGGCGGGGGGCCCACGTTCGTCCACGAGGCGGCCGAGGTGATGCGGGCGCTGCGGGCGGGCGAGACGGAGTCGCCGCTGGTGCCGCTGGAGGGGAGCCTGGCGGTGATGCGCACGCTGGACGCGGTCCGCGACCGGATCGGGCTGCGGTTCCCCGACGAGCTCGGCGAGCCCCGGGCGAGCGCGGCGGAGCTGCCCGCCTGAGAGCACGGTCATGCTCCCCGCGCGGATCGGGCGGATCGCGCGGGGAACGTGACGGTGGACGTCCTCGAGCGCGCCGCGGCCGGGCGCTCAGCCGACCGGCGCGGCCGGGCCGCCGGCCGCCCACGCGCGCTGCGCGGTCAGCTCCGCCTCCGCCTCGGCGAGTTGGACGGCGACGGCCGAGGGCGCGGTGCCGCCGCGCGCGGAGCGGGCGGCGAGCGATCCCTCGACGCTGAGCACCGAGCGCACGTCCGGCGTGAGGTGCGGGGAGATCTTCGTGAACTGCTCGTCGGTGAGCTCGTCGAGCTCGATCCCCTCGGCCTCGCAGACCCGCACGCACTCCCCCGCGATCTCGTGGGCGTCGCGGAAGGGCACGCCCTGCCGGACGAGCCACTCGGCGACGTCCGTGGCCAGGGAGAAGCCGGCGGGCGCCAGCTCGGCCATCCGCTCCTCGTGCACGGTGAGGGTGGCGAGCATGCCCGTGAAGGCGGGCAGCAGGACCTCCAGCTGGTCGCAGGAGTCGAAGACCGGCTCCTTGTCCTCCTGGAGGTCGCGGTTGTACGCCAGCGGCAGCGCCTTGAGGGTGGCCATCAGGCCCGTGAGGTTGCCGATCAGACGCCCGGACTTGCCCCGCGCCAGCTCGGCGATGTCCGGGTTCTTCTTCTGCGGCATGATCGAGCTGCCGGTGGAGAACGCGTCGTGGAGGGTGACGAAGGAGAACTCCTTCGTGCTCCAGATGATGACCTCCTCGGCGATCCGCGAGACGTCCACCCCGATCATCGCCGTGACGAACGCGAACTCGGCCGCGAAGTCCCGGGAGGCCGTGCCGTCGATCGAGTTGGCCGCGGAGCCGTGCTCGAAGCCGAGGTCGGCGGCGACGGCCTCCGGGTCGAGGCCGAGGGAGGAACCGGCCAGGGCACCGGAGCCGTAGGGCGAGACGGCGGTGCGTTCGTCCCACTGCCGCAGCCGCTGCCCGTTCCTGGCCAGGGCCTGGACGTGGGCGAGCACGTGGTGGGCGAAGAGGACGGGCTGGGCGTGCTGGAGGTGGGTGCGCCCCGGCATCGCGGCGCCGGGATGCGCCTTGGCCAGGCCGATCAGCGCGTCCTGGAGGTCGGCGACGAGGCCGGCGATGATCCGCGCGTGGTCGCGCAGGTACATCCGGAAGAGCGTGGCGACCTGGTCGTTGCGGGAGCGGCCGGCGCGCAGCTTGCCGCCGAGCTCGGGCCCGAGCCGCTCCAGGAGGCCGCGTTCGAGGGCGGTGTGGACGTCCTCGTCGGCGACCGTGCCGGTGAAGGAGCCGTCGGCGACGTCCGCCTGGAGCTGGTCGAGGCCGGCGAGCATGCGGGCGAGCTCGTCCTGCGTCAGCAGCCCGGCGCGGTGGAGCACCCGGGCGTGGGCACGGGAGCCGGCGATGTCGTAGGGGGCGAGCCGCCAGTCGAAGTGGACCGAGGCGCTGAGCCGTTCGAGGGCCTCGGCCGGCCCGGCGGCGAAGCGTCCGCCCCAGAGCCTGACGTCGCCCTGGCCGCCGCCCGCGGCGGCGTCGCTGGTCTGGTCCCCGGTCACCGCGTGAGGTCCCGCTTGCTGGCGATCCGGCTGGAGAGGCCGAAGATGTCGATGAAGCCCTTCGCCAGGGACTGGTCGAAGGTGTCGCCGGTGTCGTAGGTGGCGAGGTTGAAGTCGTAGAGCGACTGCTCGGAGCGCCGGCCGGTGACGACGGCCCGGCCGCCGTGCAGGACCATCCGGATGTCGCCGCTGACGTGCTCGTTGGCCTCGTTGACGAAGCCGTCCAGGGCGCGCTTGAGCGGGGAGAACCACATCCCGTCGTAGACCAGCTCCGACCAGCGCTGCTCCACCTGCCGCTTGTACCGGGCGAGCTCGCGCTCGACCGTGACGTTCTCCAGCTCCTGGTGGGCGGTGATCAGCGCGATGGCGCCGGGCGACTCGTACACCTCGCGCGACTTGATGCCGACGAGGCGGTCCTCGACCATGTCGATCCGGCCCACGCCGTGGGCGCCGGCGCGCTCGTTGAGCTCCAGGATGGCCTGCAGCGGCGTGACGGGCCGGCCGTCGATCGCGACCGGGGCGCCCTTGTCGAAGGTGATGACGACCTCGTCGGGCTCGCGGGCGACGGCGGGGTCCTGCGTGTACTCGTAGATGTCCTCGATCGGGGCGTTCCAGATGTCCTCCAGGAAGCCGGTCTCGATGGCGCGGCCGAAGAGGTTCGCGTCGATCGAGTACGGCGACTTCTTGCTGGTGGCGATCGGCAGGCCCTTCTCCTCGGCGAAGGCGATGGCCTTGTCCCGGGTCATCGCGTAGTCCCGGACGGGCGCGATGCAGGTCAGGTCGGGCGCGAGGGCGGCGATGCCGGCCTCGAAGCGGACCTGGTCGTTGCCCTTGCCGGTGCAGCCGTGGGCGACGGTGTCGGCGCCGTGCTTGTGGGCGGCGGCGGCCAGGTGCCGGACGATGAGGGGCCGGGAGAGCGCGGAGACCAGCGGATACCGGTCCATGTACAGGGCGTTGGCCTTGATGGCGGGCAGGCAGTACTCCTGGGCGAACTCCTCGCGGGCGTCCACGACCTCGGCCTCGACCGCACCGCAGGCGAGCGCGCGCTTGCGGATGACGTCCAGGCTCTCGCCTCCCTGGCCGACGTCGACGGCGACGGCCACGACCTCGGCCCCGGTCGCCTCGGCGATCCAACCGATGCAGACGGAGGTGTCCAGGCCGCCGGAGTAGGCGAGTACGACGCGCTCGGTCACGGTGACTCCTTCAGATGCATGCACGTAGTGGAATAAGTATGCAGTGGACCGGGGGGGCGCGTCAAACCCCGTGAACCAGCGCGAGTCACCGGACATACTGCACTCCATGGGAAAAACGTATGAGCGCATAGAAGGCCGGCTGCGCACGTTCATCGAGCAACAGCACGTCTTCTTCACCGCCACCGCTCCCCTGTCCGGCGACGGCACCGTGAACCTCTCCCCCAAGGGCCTGACGGGCTCCCTGACCGTCCTCGACGACCGCACCGTCGCCTACCTCGACTTCGCCGGCTCCCACTGCGAGACCATCGCCCACCTCCGGGAGAACGGACGCATCACGGTGATGTGGTGCGCCTTCACCGGGCCGCCGACGATCGTGCGCGTCCACGGCCACGGCGAGCCGGTCTTCCGCGACGACCCCCGCTTCCCCGAGCTGCTCACGCACTTCCCGACGATCGACCCCACACACCACGGGCTGCGCGCGATCATCGTCGTGACCGCCGAGACGATCCGCGACAGCTGCGGCTTCGCCGTGCCGTTCATGAGCTACGAGGGGGACCGACCCACCCACGGCTCGCGCTTCTCCCGGGAGACCGACGCCTCGCTCGACGCGTACTTCCACAAGAAGGAGCACATCGCCCGCAGCATGGACGGGCTGCCGGGCCTGCCCCTGCCGTTGCCGCCCAGCCCGGGGGCCCTCGTGGACCGGGGAGACCTCACGGACCACGCGGCGGAGGAGTCCCAGCACGACCACGCGGGACACGCGCCCGGGTGACACCTTTCTCACCCGTACGAGTGATTGGCGAGCGTTCCGTCACGGACTCACCACGTCCGTGACCGGAACGTCACCGCAGGTCAGGATGGCTCGGTGACGCGCGTGATGCGGCACGGGGGCGCGCAGGCCATGGCGCGCGCCGTTTCTGGGGGGTGGGCCGGGCCGCCAAGCTGAAGAGACGATCAGCTCGCGAGGGGAGACCTGCGATGACCGTCAGTCTCGGCATGCCCGCCCCGCCCGCCCCGGCGCGGCGTGCCAGCCGACGCGTCATGGTCGGCGACGTGGCGGTCGGTGGTGGGGCGCCGGTCTCGGTGCAGTCGATGACGACGACCGTGACCGCGGACGTGAACGCGACGCTCCAGCAGATCGCGGAGCTGACCGCGGCCGGCTGTGAGATCGTCCGGGTCGCCTGCCCCTCCCAGGACGACGCCGACGCGCTACCGCAGATCGCGCGGAAGTCGCAGATTCCGGTGATCGCCGACATTCACTTCCAGCCGAAGTACGTGTTCGCCGCGATCGACGCGGGGTGTGCGGCGGTGCGGGTGAACCCGGGGAACATCAAGAAGTTCGACGACAAGGTGCGGGAGATCGCCCGGGCCGCGGCGGCGGCCGGCACGCCGATCCGCATCGGCGTCAACGCCGGCTCGCTCGATCCCCGCCTGCTCGCGAAGCACGGCAGGGCCACGCCGGAGGCGTTGGTGGAGTCGGCGCTGTGGGAGTGCTCCCTGTTCGAGGAGCACGGCTTCACCGACCTGAAGATCTCCGTCAAGCACAACGACCCGGTGATCATGGTCAACGCCTACCGGCTGCTGGCGCAGCGCTGTGACTATCCCCTCCACCTCGGCGTCACCGAGGCCGGGCCGCTGGTGCAGGGCAGCGTCAAGTCCGCCGTCGCCTTCGCCCAGCTCCTGGCGGACGGCATCGGCGACACCATCCGCGTCTCCCTCTCCGCCCCACCCGTGGAGGAGATCAAGGTCGGCATACAGATCCTCGCCTCCCTCGGGCTGCGCGAGCGGTCGCTGGAGATCGTCTCCTGCCCCTCCTGCGGCCGCGCCCAGGTCGACGTCCACCGACTGACCGAGGAGGTGCTCGCCGCCTTCGACGGCTTCCCCCACCCGCTGCGGGTGGCGGTGATGGGCTGTGTGGTCAACGGCCCCGGCGAGGCCCGCGAGGCCGACCTCGGCGTCTCCGCCGGCAACGGCAAGGGCCAGATCTTCGTGCGCGGCGAGGTCGTCAGGACCGTCCCCGAGTCCCGCATCGTCGAGACCCTCATCGAGGAGGCGTCGCGCCTGGCCGAGGCGCGCGACACGGAAGGAAAACCCGCATGACGATGGCCGCGAACCGCTCCCAGGAGGCGAACACCGCACGGGACGCGCTGCGCCGCGCCCGCACCCTGGTCGACCCGGCGCTGCGGGAGTGGATCGGGCGCCTGCCCGAGCCGGTGGAGCGCGTCGCCTCCTACCACTTCGGCTGGACCGACGCGGCGGGACGGCCGGACTCGGCCCCGGCCGGCAAGGCGCTGCGGCCCGCGCTGGTCCTCGGCTGCGCGGAGGCGGTGGGCGGCTCGGCCGCGTCGGCGCTGGCGCCCGCCGTCGCGGTGGAGCTGGTGCACAACTTCTCGCTGCTCCACGACGACATCCTCGACCGCGACACCACCCGTCGCCACCGGGCCACGGCCTGGACGGTGTTCGGCTCACCCGCCGCGCTGCTGGCGGGCGACGCGCTGCTGGTCCACGCCAGCCGGGTGCTGGCGGAGCAGGTGGGCTGGCCGAGGGCGGCGACGGCGCTGCGGTGGCTGAGCGAGGCGACGGTCGCGCTGATCGAGGGCGAGCAGACGGACCTCAGCTTCGAGGGGCGCGCCCAGGTCTCGCTGACCGAGTGCCTGGCCATGTCGGAGGGAAAGACGGCGGCGCTGCTGGCGTGCTCCTGCGCGCTGGGGGCGCTGTGGGGCGACGGCTCGCCGGAGCAGACCGAGGCGCTGCGCCGGTTCGGCAAGCACCTCGGCATCGCCTTCCAGCTCGCCGACGACGTGCTGGGCATCTGGGGCGATCCCGTCGTCACCGGCAAGCCGGCGGGAGCCGACCTCGCCCGGGGGAAGAAGTCGCTGCCCGTGGCGGCCGCGCTCGACTCGGGCACGGCGGCCGGCCGGCGGCTCGCCGAACTCGTCGCCCGCCCGGAGGGCGAGCTCGACGAGGCCGGCGTCGCGCTGATGGCGGAGCTGGTGACGGAGGCCGGCGGCCGGTCCTGGGCCGAGGAGACGGCCCAGGAACAGCTGGGCCTGGCGTTGGACAGCCTCCGTGCGGCCGACCCGGTGGAGCCGGCGGCCAGCGGCCTCGCGGCACTGGCCGGCCTCGCCTGCCGCCGCGACCGCTAGATGAGTTATGCCTAACTCCGACGTGGCCCGCCCCGCCGGAGTTAGGCATAACTCATCTAGGCCGTGGCGTCACTGCCCGGCGGTCTCCTCCTTCTGCTTCTGGGCCAGGCGCAGCAGGTGGTCCGCCAGGGCCTGACCACCGTCGGGCGCGCGGCTGATGAGCAGCAGCGTGTCGTCGCCGGCGATGGTGCCGAGGATGTGGTGGAGCTCCGCCTGGTCGATCGCCGAGGCCAGGAACTGCGCGGCGCCCGGCGGGGTCCTGGCGACGACGAGGTTGGCCGAGGACTCGGCGGAGATGAGCAGTTCCCCGGCGAGCCGGGCCATCCGTTCCTCCTTCGCCGACTCCCCGAGCGGCGCCCGCGGCGTGCGGAAACCACCCTCGCTGGGGACGGCGTAGATCAGCTCCCCTCCGGTGTTGCGGATCTTCACCGCCCCCAGGTCGTCGAGGTCGCGGCTGAGGGTGGCCTGGGTGACGTTCAGCCCGTCGTCGGCGAGCAACTTCGCCAACTGGCTCTGGGACCGGACCGCCTGCCGGTTGAGGATCTCGACGATCCGGCGGTGCCGGGCCGTGCGCGTGTGCGGTACGGACGGCCCGTTCTGGTGCCGCTCGTGCGTCATGCTCCCTCTCCGGGTCATCGTCGAATCCCGCGGCGGCGGATGCCTCACGCGGGGCTCGCGGAGTCCCCGGCGTCCACGGCATCGAGGACGCTGGGCAGCGCCGCGAGGAAGGCGTCGACCTCGGCGTCGCCGATGATCAACGGAGGGGCCAGCCGGACCACGTCGGGGGCGACGGCGTTCACCAGCAGGCCCGCGTCCTGAGCCGCCTGCTGCATCCGGGCGGCGAGCGGCTCGGTGAGCACGATACCGAGGAGCAGGCCAGCACCCCGGACGCGGTCCACCAAGGGGTGCCCCAGATGCCAGATGCCGTCCCGCAGCCGCTCCCCCATGTCCTTGACCCGCTGGAGCAGGTTGTCGGCGGCGATGGTGTCGAGCACGGCGAGGGCGGCGGCGCAGGACACCGGGTTGCCGCCGAAGGTGGAGCCGTGGTGGCCGGGGGCCATGAGGCGGGCGGCGTCGCCGAACGCGAGGGTGGCGCCGATCGGCATGCCCGCGCCCAGCCCCTTGGCCAGCGTGATGACGTCGGCCTCGACGCCCTGGGCCTGGCTGGCGAACCAGTGGCCGGTGCGGCCGATCCCCGTCTGGACCTCGTCGAGCACCAGCAGGGTGCCGGTGGCGCGGGTGATCTCGCGGGCGGCCGCCAGATACCCCTCGGGCGGCACGACGACGCCGTTCTCGCCCTGAACGGGTTCCAGGATGACCAGGGCGGTGTCGGTCGTGACGGCCGACCGCAGCGCCTCGACGTCGCCGTAGGGGACGTGGGTGACGTCGCCCGGGAGGGGGTGGAAGCCCTCCTGCTTGCCGGGCTGGCCGGTGAGCGCGAGCGCGCCCATGGTGCGACCGTGGAAGCCGCCCTCGGCGGCGACCACGTGGCGCCGGCCGGTGAGCCGGCCGATCTTGAAGGCGGCCTCGACGGACTCGGCGCCGGAGTTGCAGAAGAAGACCCGGCCCGGCCGTCCCGCCAGGGCCAGCAGCCGCTCGGCGAGCGCGACGGGCGGCTCGGCGACGAAGAGGTTGGAGACGTGGCCGAGCCGGGCGACCTGCTCGGAGACGGCGCGGACCACGGCCGGGTGTCCGGTGCCGAGGGAGTTGACGGCCACCCCGCCGACGAAGTCGAGGTAGGCGCGGCCGTCGGCGTCGTAGAGGCGGGCGCCCTCGCCGTGGGTGATCGGGAGGCGGGGGGTGCCGTAGGTGTCCATCAGGGCGCCCTGCCAGCGGGCGGTCAGCTCCTGGTTGTTCATGGCGGCCGTGCTCCCTCTCGCTCTGCGTCCTGCGCGTCGTCCGCGTGGTCCGCGGGTCTACGGATGGTGGGGTCTTCGGGGGTCTTCGAGTCCTGCGGGGTCTTCGGGTCCTGCGGATCCTCGGCGGCCTGCCGCGCCGGAGCGCGGTGCCTGCGCCGGCGGGGCTCAGGTGTCGGTGGAGCCGTCGGCTGTCGGCGTGGCGGGCTCGTCGGCCAGCACCATCGTGCCGATGCCCTCGTCGGTGAAGATCTCCAGCAGGATGGCGTGCTGGACGCGGCCGTCGATGACGCGGGCGGTGCGCACGCCGTTGCGCACGGCGTGCAGGCAGCCCTCCATCTTCGGCACCATGCCGCTGGCGAGGTCGGGCAGCAGCTTCTCCAGCTCGCTCACGGTCAGGCGGCTGATGACCTCGTCGCTCGCGGGCCAGTCCGCGTACAGACCCTCGACGTCGGTGAGGACCATCAGCGTCTCCGCGCCGAGCGCGGCGGCCAGCGCGGCCGCGGCGGTGTCCGCGTTGACGTTGTAGACGTGGTGGTCGTCGGTGCTGCGCGCGATGGAGGAGATGACCGGGATGCGGCCGTCGTCGAGGAGCGCCTCGACGGCGCCGGGGTCGACGGCGGTGACGTCGCCGACGCGGCCGATGTCCACCCGCTCGCCGTCGATGTCGGCATACCGCTTCGTCGCCGTCATCAGGTGGGCGTCCTCGCCGGTCATGCCGACGGCCAGCGGGCCGTGCCGGTTCAGCAGGCCGACGAGCTCGCGCTGCACCTGACCGGCCAGGACCATCCGCACCACGTCCATGGTCTCGGGCGTGGTGACGCGCAGCCCGGCCCGGAACTCGGAGGTCAGGCCCAGCCGGTCGAGGTGGGCGGTGATCTGCGGCCCGCCGCCGTGGACGACGACGGGGCGCAGCCCGGCGTGGCGCAGGAAGACCACGTCCTGGGCGAAGGCGGCCTTGAGCTCCTCGTCCACCATGGCGTTGCCGCCGAACTTGATGACGACGGTCTTCCCGTGGTGGCGCGTCAGCCAGGGCAGCGCCTCGATGAGGATCTGCGCCTTGGGCAGGGCGGTGTGCTTCCGGGCCGCCTTGGCGGCGCTGTCGGAGTGCGTCTTGGGGGATGTCATGTCGAGTAGGCGCTGTTCTCGTGGACGTAGTCGGCGGTCAGGTCGTTGGTCCAGATCACCGCCGTGTGCTCGCCGGCCGCGAGGTCGGCGGTGATGGTGACCTCCCGGTAGCGCATGTCGACCTGGTCGCGGTCCTCGCCGACCGAGCCGTCCTTGCAGACCCAGACGCCGTTGATGGCGACGTTCAGCTGGTCGGGCTCGAAGGTGGCCGTGGTGGTGCCGATGGCGGCCAGCACCCGGCCCCAGTTCGGGTCCTCGCCGTGGATGGCGCACTTGAGGAGGTTGTTGCGGGCGATGGAGCGGCCGACCTCGACGGCGTCGTCCTCGCTGGCCGCCCCGACGACCTCGATCCGGATGTCCTTGGAGGCGCCCTCGGCGTCGCCCACCAGCTGCCGGGCCAGGTCCTCGCAGACCGCGTGCACGGCCCGGGCGAACTCCTCGTAGGAGGGCGTGAGGCCGGCGGCGCCCGAGGCCAGCAGCAGCACGGTGTCGTTGGTGGACATGCAGCCGTCGGAGTCGACGCGGTCGAAGGTGGTGCGGGTGGCCTCGCGCAGGGCGCGGTCCAGCGTCGGGGCGTCGAGGTCGGCGTCGGTGGTGAGGACCACCAGCATGGTGGCGAGGCCCGGGGCGAGCATGCCCGCGCCCTTGGCCATGCCGCCCACGCTCCAGCCCTCGCCCGTGGCGACGGCCGTCTTGTGGACGGTGTCCGTGGTCTTGATCGCGATGGCGGCCTTCTCGCCGCCGTGCGGGGAGAGCTCGCCCACGGCCGTGTCGACGCCGGACAGCAGCGACTCCATCGGGAGCCGGACGCCGATGAGCCCGGTGGAGGCGACCGCCACCTCGGCGGCGCTGTGGCCGAGGGCGGTGGCGACGTGCTCGGCGGTGGCGTGGGTGTCCTGGAAGCCGAGCGGCCCGGTGCAGGCGTTGGCGCCGCCGGAGTTGAGCACGACGGCGGAGACCCTGCCACCGGCGAGCACCTGCTCGGACCAGACGACGGGCGCGGCCTTCACGCGGTTGCTGGTGAAGACGCCGGCGGCGGCGAGGCTGGGGCCCGTGTTGACGACGAGGGCGACGTCGGGCTCCCCGCTCTGCTTGAGGCCGGCGGCGACGCCCGCCGCGGTGAATCCCTTCGGGGCGGTGACGCTCACGGTGCGACTCCGATCGTGGACAGCCCGAGCTCCTCGGGGAGGCCGAGGGCGATGTTCATGCTCTGCACCGCGCCTCCCGCGGTGCCCTTGGTGAGGTTGTCGATGGCGCTGACGGCGACGATCCGTCCGGCGGCCTCGTCGAGGGTCACCTGGACGTGGGCCGCGTTGGAGCCGAGCACGGCGGCGGTGGTGGGCCACTGGCCCTCCGGCAGCAGGTGCGCGAAGGGCTCGGGGCCGAGCGCCGCCTCGTACGCGCCGCGGAGCGCCGCGGGGGTGGTGCCGGGGCGGGCGCGGGCGGTGCAGGTGGCGAGGATGCCGCGCGGCATGGGGGCGAGGGTGGGGGTGAAGGAGACCGTGACGGCCTCGCCGGCGACCGCCGAGAGGTTCTGGACCATCTCGGGCGTGTGCCGGTGGCCGCCGCCCACCGCGTACGGGCTCATGGAGCCCATCACCTCGCTGCCGAGCAGGTGCTGCTTGGCGGAACGGCCGGCGCCCGAGGTGCCCGAGGCGGCGACGACCACCGCCTCGGACTCGGCGAGGCCGGCGGCGTAGGCCGGGAAGAGGGCCAGGGTGACGGCGGTCGGATAGCAGCCGGGGACCGCGACACGGGTGGCACCCTTGAGCCGCTCGCGTGCGCCGGGCAGCTCCGGCAGGCCGTAGGGCCAGGTGCCGGCGTGCGGGGAGCCGTAGAAGCGCTCCCAGTCGGCCGCGCTGTGCAGGCGGAAGTCGGCGCCGCAGTCGATGATCAGCGTCTCCTCGCCGAGCTGCCGGGCGACCTCGGCCGACTGCCCGTGAGGCAGGGCGAGGACGACGACGTCGTGTCCGGCCAGCGTCTCGGGGGTGGTCGGCGCCAGCTCCCGGTCGGCCAGGGGCAGCAGCTGCGGCTGGAGCGTGCCCAGGCGCTGACCGGCGTTGGCGCCGCCGGTCAGCGATCCGATCTCGACCTCGGGGTGCTGGAGCAGCAGGCGCAGGGCCTCTCCCCCGGCGTAGCCACTGGCTCCCGCCACCGCAACGCGTACCACCATCGCCTCCCTCGCGTGACCACGCCATAACGATGGCATGACTATACATAGGAGGGAAGTTTTATGCAATCACGGGCCAGGGCGAGACGGACCGTGCGGTGCGGCGGGGGGAGCGGCGAGGGACGGCCGCGGCAGGGAGGACGCCGGACCACGAGCCGAGCTCAGCGTGGCCGCCGCCGCACGACGTCGGCGAGCACCGTGGTCACCAGCCTGTCGACGGCCGCCCTGGTCGGCGGATCGGGCTCGCGGTCCGCGAACAGGAGATGCCCACCTCCGACCAGGGAGAGGGTGAGCGAGTCGATGTCGGCGTCGCCCGCGACACGGCCGATGGCGCGCTCGTCGGCCAGGTAGGCGGAGACCGCCGTCGCCACCTGGGCGAGGATCGCGATGCCGCCCCCGGGCCTGGCGTCCCGCAACCGCTCACGCAGCGTGTCCCGGAAGGTGACGAGCGGGATGATCGCCACCGGAACGGGCCCAAACAGGGCGGTCAGCGCGTCGGCGAGGTTGTCGGCCACGGTGCCGGTGCCGACGGCCTCACGCAGCGCCCGCGCCCGCGCCTCCAGCCGCGCGGCCCGGTCGAGCACGAGCTCGGCGAGGAACGCGTCGAAGTCGGTGAAGTGCCGGTGGAGCACGCCCTTGGCGCAGCCCGCCTCGTCGGTGACGGCTCGGCTGGTCAGCCCGTTCGGGCCATCCCGCAGCAGCACACGTTCGGCGGCGTCGAACAGGCGCTGCCGCGCGTCGCGAAGGTGTACCCCGGTCGGCACGTGACGGGTCCTTTCGTGCGTCGGTTGGCAGGTGGGCGCGTGCCCACTAAAGTGAACCCATGCCCACTCTATCGCCGAAGCAGCCGGACCCGGCGCGGCCGCACCAGGCTCGACAGACGGCGGAGTCGTTCGGCGCGGACGCGCGACGCTACGACCAGGCCCGCCCCGGCTACCCCGACGACCTGGTGGCGCGCGTCGTCGCCGGGAGCCCGGGGCCCGTCGTGCTGGACGTCGGCTGCGGCACCGGCATCGCGGCCCGCCAGTTCCAGGCCGCCGGCTGCGCCGTGCTCGGCATCGAGCCGGACCCACGGATGGCCGACCTCGCGCGCTCCCGCGGCCTGCGGGTCGAGGTGGCGACCTTCGAAGCCTGGGAGCCCGCTGGCCGCGTGTTCGACGCGGTGGTCGCCGCCCAGTCGTGGCACTGGGTGGACCCGGCCGTCGGTGCCGTGAAGGCGGCCGAGGTGCTGCGCCCGAACGGGCGCCTGGCGATCTTCGGGCACGTGTTCGAGCCACCCGCCGAGGTGGCCGAGCCGTTCGCGGCCGCTTACCGGCGGGTGGCGCCCGACTCCCCGTTCGCCCGTCAGCCGGCGCGCCGTCCGCTGGAGACGTACCAGGCCGGGTACGCGAGGGTCGCCGACGCGCTCCGCGAGACCGAGCGGTTCGACGAACCGGAGCAGTGGCGGTTCGACTGGGAACGGTCCTACACGCGCGACCAGTGGCTGGACCTGCTCCCCACCACCGGCGGCCTCACGCGGCTGCGCCCCGACCAGCTGGCCGGGATACTGGACGCGGTCGGCCACGCCATCGACGCCCTGGGAGGCCGCTTCACGATGCGCTACACCACGCTGGCGACCACCGCCGTACGCGTCGGCGCTTCTGGGTCCGCCGCCGCCTGATCCGCTGCCGCACGGTCGCGCCAGGCCCCCGATCGGGAGCGCCGTCTCCCCCACCTTTAGGCTCGAGGACGGCGCGCCGCTGGACGGGAGGATCCGCGATGAGGAAGGACGGCCGGCTCCGCCGTCTGGTCGTGGGCGACACGACGTGGCTGTGGTCGGTGCACCACAGCCATCGTCCCCGGTGCCACGAGGTGCTGTCCCTTCACCGGCAGGGCGTCAGGACGACCGTGCGGATCCTCTTCCCCGCGGGGCCCGGCCGCTACGTCGCCGAGGGGCACTGGTACGCGGGCTCGGTCGCAGACGGTCAGGGCGACCTGCTGAACCTCCACGAGCCAGGCGTCGTCCGTCGGTTGCTCGACGAGGCGGCGGCGCGTGGCGTCCTGCCGGACGTGCCGGGAGAGACGCGGCTGGACGGCTGGCCGCTCTTCGACAGGCTGGTCAGCCGCTGACCCCGGTGGCCCTCGCCGGTCTCCCACCGCTGGAGGTCGCGGCGAGGACGCCCGCCGTGAGCAGGTACTGCGCGGCGAGGTAGGTGGCCATGACCCAGGCGTCGGCGGCGGGCGGCTGCGGCCACTCCGCGAGGTCCGTCGCGATCAGGGTGTCGGAGAGCAGGAACAGCGCGCCGCCGACTCCGGCGAGCACGCCGAGCGAGCTCGCGCGGTACGCCATGGCGGCGAGCAGCAGCGAGTACCCGGCGACGGGGACGCGCAGTTCGGCCGGCAGGTCGGGCCAGAGCAGCGCGACGACGCCCACGAGCACGACCGCGTACCCGAGCCCCAGGCCGACGGACGTGCTCCGACGACCGAAGAGCAGCAGGTAGCAGACGTGTCCCGCGGCGAAGGAGCCCATGCCGAGCAGGAAGGCCGGGTCGTTGTCGAGGAGCAGCAGGACGTCGCCGCCCCAGCCGAACAGCAGCGCGGCGACCAGGGGACGCGGCGCGCCGCTCGCCGCGGCGTACGCGGCCAGGAGCGGCATGAGGAGCGGCTTGGCGACGACGTGGCCGAGGTCGGCGCCCGCGAGCAGTGACACCAGGTCGACGCAGGCGGCGAGCAGGAAGGAGAGGAGCAGGAAGGCGGCGAGCGCCGTGCGGGAGGGACCGGGGGGCCTCACGCGGCGGGCTCCGCCGTGACAGGGCCGGCCTCGGCACGGCCGTCGGCGCGGGCGTCGAGGCGGCTGTCGACGCGGCCTTCGACGGCTTCGTCGGCGCGGCCGTCGGCGCCGGGGCCGGGGCCCGGCCGCCAGCCGGGACCACGGAACACCCGCCCCGCACGCTCGCGCCAGTTGGTCGCTGCCCGGACGTCGCGCGCGATGGCGACGTACTCGTGGGTGGCGACGCGCAGTGGGTTGTAGGTGGTGATGTTCTTGGTGAGACCGAAGACGGGCTTGACGGTCTCACCCGCCCAGGAGCCGAACATCCGGTCCCAGACGATCAGGATGCCGCCGAAGTTCCGGTCCAGGTATCCGCCCTGCGAGGCGTGGTGCACGCGGTGGTGCGAGGGCGTGTTGAGGAGGAACTCCAGCGGGGCGGGCAGCCTGTCGACGCGCTCGGTGTGGATCCAGAACTGGTAGACGAGGTTGACCGAGTAGCAGAACGCGACGGCCGCCGGGTGCACGCCGAGGAGGATCATCGGCAGGTAGAACGGCCAGGACGTCAGGCTGGTCCACGGCTGACGCAGCGCGGTGGTGAGGTTGAACCTGCGGCTGCTGTGGTGGACCACGTGGCAGGCCCACAGGATGCGGACGACGTGGTGGCCGCGGTGCTGCCAGTAGTAGAGGAAGTCCTGCGCGAGCAGCATCAGCGGGATCGTCCACCACTCGACGGGGACGCGCAGCGGGGTCAGCTCGTAGACGGCGGTGTAGATCGCGACGGTCGGGATCTTCCACAGGAGGTCGAAGACGAGGCTGCCGGCGCCCATGCTGAGACTGGTGGCGGCGTCCCTGACCTCGTACCCGGCCTTGTCGTCGTCCGGATGGATCCGGTAGCTGACCATCTCCACGGCGGTGAGCAGCACGAACGCCGGAATGGACCACAGGACGACGTCGGGCAGGTTCGGCATGCGACGACCGTAGAGGCAGGGCCGCGATCCGACCAGACGTTGTTACCAACAAGTAGAGCGCGGCGCGCGGGGGCTGGCTTTGGCACCTTTCGACAACAGGGACGGTCGTGCCGCTCGAACGGCCGCCTGGGCGTGGCCCGCGCGGTCGCCGCCGACGCTCGCGCCGGGGCGGGAGCGTCGGCGGCGACCGGGGGGCGCACCAACGGTCAGGCCCGGCGCACCTGGAGAACGGCGACTCGGGCGTCGTGCCCGTCGACGTACATGGGAACGACCTTCGTCCAGCGGAGCCGTATCTGGGTGCCGTTGGTGCCCGGCACCCAGCCGATCTGGTCGATCCCCCGGGCGAAGGCCCGCTTCTCGTGCCGGGGGAGGAAGAGCGGCATCGGGGTGCGGTTCACGTCGCCCGTCCAGATCACGGGGAAGCCGCGCGAGCGCCAGTGGCCGAGGACGTCGTCACGCTGCTTCCGGAAGTGGGTCCGCCACATGTCGACCCGCCACTGCTCGTGGGAGTCCTGCTCGCCGTTCCAGGCTCCCGCGACGAAGTGGGTGTTGGCGAACACGAACCGCAGCTTGGGATCGTTCGCGCGCTCCAGCAGGACCTGGGTGATGACGCGGTGCGGCGAGACGCCCGCCAGGCCACCGTGGGCGCGGGTGACCCTGCGGTCGACGATCCGGTACGCCCGGGGAACCGATATCGGCCCGCGGGAGGCCGCGGCGTCGCCCACGAAGGCGTTGCGGTAGGCGCTGCCGAAGTACTGGTTGATCCACCGCGCCTCCTCCCCACCGCCGTCGCCCTCGCCGATCTCCTGCCAGCCCACGAGGGGCCTGGTGAGCTGGCCGTCGATGGTCACGGCGCGACGGACGTCGCGGATGGCCCGCTCGCGTTGCCCCAGGTTCTTCCGACCGATGTTGGCCGTGACGACCACGAGGCGCTGCCAGGCGGTCGCCGCCCGGGCCTCGCGGGGGGCGGCCAGCGCCCCCGCCGTACCGACGAGGGCGCCGCCCGCGAGGGTGAGGGCGCGTCTCCTGCTGATCGCTTCCATGGGATCCCTTCTGGTTGGACGGGGTGCGGTTCGCGCCGGCGCCACGCGATCGCGTGGACGGCGCTTCATGTGGACGATGCGCTTCACATGGACGATGCGGTTCGCGTGGACGATGCGGTTCGCGTGGACGGCGCGGTGGTGGGCTCAGCGAACGACGAAGCCGTCGGCACCACGGCCGAGGACGCCGGTCATGGGAAAGCGCGGCCCACCGTCCCACCCGTGCCACACCACGCGCGGGCCGCCGTCGGCGGCGGCGGAGACGTCCGTGCCGCCGGGGCCACGGTGGTTGCCCGGCAGGCCATGGTAGGGGCCGAGCCCGGCGGTGCCGGTGAACCCGAAGTACGGCCGCTCCACGCCCCGGCGGAGCGGTCGGCAGCGCGAGGTGGGTAGGGGCGAGGTGCCGCACTCAGCGACGCCGGTGGCGTACCGGGCGCTGTCCCAGTTGTTGCCGGAGTACCTCAGGTACCAGCGGCCGTCGGGCATCCGCCACATCGAGGGGTTCTCCACGACCTGGGTGCCGCTGGCGCTCTTCCTGGTGTCCCAGGTGGCGTCCGTGCTGAGGAGGACGGTCCTGCGGGTGTTCCACAGGGCACGTCCCTCGGCGTCGGTGCGCACCGTCGAGACGCCGGTCTCCGGGCCGGTGGCGACCGGGTCGTCCCGGTAGGTGACGTACAGCGAGCCTCCGCTGACGAAGGGGTTGGCGTCGATCGCCCACCGGCCGGCCGGTGGGCAGGCCCAGCCGCCCGCGTTCCGGAACGGGCCCCGGGCGGAGGTCGAGACCGCCCGGCCGAGGCACTTCTGCCCCGCGCCCTTGCGCGTGGCGGTGTAGTTCATGACGTAGCGGTCGCCGAAGCGGGCGACGCCGGGGGCCCAGACGGCGGCACCCGGCTCCGCCCAGGCGCCGGGCCCGCCGGGCAGCGCGTCGCCCGAGGCGCAGTCCGTCATGCCGACCGTGTTGCCCGAGCCGTGCACCAGCACGGGGACGAAGAGCCGTCCCGTCGCGCCGTCGCAGCGCCGGCCACGGCCCGCGGGGACCGTGGTGCCGTAGGTGACGTACCGGCCGTCCCTGGCCCTGACGGTGTCGGGATCGGCCAGCGGGAAGGCGGAGGAGGACGCGAGCGGGGCGAGGGCGGCGCCGCTCACCGCCGCCCTCGGCGCCGCGGCGGCGAGGGCGGCGACGGCCGTGAGCGCCCCCGCCAGCACCAGCGCGCCTCTCTGGCGCGACCACGTCCCTCTTCGCTCACCCACGCGGTCCTCCTCGTGTCCCCTGCGCCTTGACGACCAATCAGTAACACTCGCGAGTAACACGACCGCGTACAGTCAGACACGCTGCCGAGTACCTGTCAATAACGGCTGCCGCTCCCCGCGTTGAACGGGGGGCGGAAAAGCACGTGCGACGCCCCGCCCCCAGCCCCTACGGTCGGCACGTGGAGACGACGACCAACGACACCGACGGCGACGGGTACTTCGGTGAGAGCGTCGCGGCGCGCTACGACGACGACACGGCCGCCCTGTCCCGTCCCGAGGTCGTGGGACCGATGGCCGACCTGCTGGAAGAACTCGCCGGCGGGGGGCGCGCGTTGGAACTGGGAGTCGGGACCGGTCGCGTCGCGCTGCCGCTCGCGGAGCGCGGCGTCGAGGTCCACGGCATCGAGTTGTCGAAGGCCATGGCCGCCCGGCTGCGCGCCAAGCCCGGCGGCGACGCGATCGGCGTGACCATCGGCGACTTCTCCTCGGCACGGGCGCCCGGCACCTTCTCCCTGGCGTACCTGGTCTTCAACACGATCATGAACCTCACGACCCAGGCCGCCCAGGTCGCCTGCTTCCGCAACGTCGCCGCGCACCTCGCGCCCGGCGGCTGCTTCCTCCTCGAGGTGGGCGTCCCCGAGCTGCGCAGGCTCCCGCCGGGCCAGCACGTCGTGCCCTTCCACGTGAGCCCGACGCGGTGGTCGTTCGACGTGTACGACACCGCGACGCAGGCGATGAGCTCGAACTACGTCGAGGTCGTCGACGGGCGCGGCTCGTACCGGTCGATCCCCTTCCGGTACGTGTGGCCGGCGGAGCTCGACCTGATGGCCGAACTCGCCGGCCTGCGGCTGCGCGAGCGGTGGGAGGGGTGGCGGCGCGAGCCGTTCACGAGCGAGAGCGAGCGGCACGTCTCCCTGTGGGAGAAGCCCGCCTGAGACCACGCAGGGCGCACGACCACGGCGGCTGGCCGCGCTCGTGCGCCCTGGTAGCGTCGCGGCCGTGGAGATCGGCGGGTTGCTCGGTTCCGGCCGCACGGCCGACGTGTACGCCCTGGACGAGCGGCGCGTGCTGCGCCGGTACCGGGAGGGCACGGACGCCACGGCCGAGGCCGCGCTGATGGCGCACGTCGCCGGCCACGGCTACCCGGTGCCCGCGGTCTTCCCCGCGACGCCCGACCCCGCCAGCGGACCGTCCCCCGGACCCGCCGCCGACCCCGCCGCCGCGACGGGCGCCGCCGCGGCGAGCCCCGACCTGGTGCTGGAGCGGCTGACGGGACCGACCATGGCGGCGGCGGTCCTGGCCGGAGACCTCACCGCCGAGGCGGCGGGCGCCACGCTCGCGCGCCTCCTCGCGTCGCTGCACCAGATCCCACCACCGCGCGCCGACGACCCCGCCGCGCGCGTGCTCCACCTCGACCTCCACCCCGAGAACGTGCTGATGACGCCGCGCGGGCCGGTCGTGATCGACTGGGCCAACGCCACACAGGGGCCACCGGGCCGGGACCGCGCGGTCTCCGCCCTCATCCTCGCCGAGGTCGCGGTCGGCCCCGCCGACGCGGTCGCGCGGGGCGCGAGCGGAATCCTGCGCGCCCTCCTGACCCACCTCCCGACCCACCTGTCCACCGCCGACGCCGGCGCGCCGTTCGACGCCGCGGACCTGGCGTGGGCCAGGGCCGTGCGGGCGGCCAACCCCACGCTCGACACCACGGAGAAGGGCCGGCTGGACCGGGCCGTCGCACTGGCGGGCGAGCTGCTGGGCCGGCTCAGCCCAGCCGCAGACTCCACCGGCCCCTGGAACCGCTGAAGCTGACGACCGAGAGTGGATGGACCTCGGTGCGCCAGTACGACTGCGGCGGTGCCTTCAGCGCGTAGAGCATCGCCGCTCGGATCACCGACGGCTCGGTGACGGCCACGATGCGGCAGTCGCCGTCGGCGGGACGGGTGTCGAGCCACCCGCCGATCCGCGAGACGAAGGCGAGCAGCGGCTCGCCGCCGTGCGGCGCCGAGGTCGGGTCGGCGAGCCACCGGTCGACCGCCCCGGGCTCGCGCACGGTGACCTCCTGGAGCGTCATCCCGCGCCACCGCCCCATGTCGCAGTCGCGCAGCGCCGGCTGCGCGATCGGGGACAGGCCGAGCGCGTCGCCGGTCTGGCGGCTGCTCGGCGACGGGGAGCAGTACCTGAGCTCGGCGGCGGCGAGCGCCACCAGGGCGGGAACGGCCCGCTCCACCGCCCGCCAGCCCGCTGGATCGAGGGGGCGGTCATCACCGAAACGGGTGTCGAGCAGCGTCGAGGTGCGCGCCGCCGCGACGAGCGTGACCAGCATGCCGCGATGGTACGAGCAGCCGAACAGGTGCACCAGTATCGAACACAAAGCCAGACCAAGGCATTGCCTGCCCGTCCTCGGCGGGTTCGCCCGTTACGGCACGACAACGGCCGGATTCGGCGGGCGACCGGAGGGCGGGGTGCGGCACCTGCGCGCGGAGATAGCCGTAAAATGGGCCATACGCGACGAAACACCCCACCGACGGCGGGAGGGAGACCTGATGCGAGCCAAGGTTGGCGACCACCTGCTCACCCACGGCAGGGTCGTGGGACAGCAGGACCGGCAGGGCGAGATCGTCGAGGTCATGGGGCGCGGCGGCGAGCCACCGTTCCGCGTCCGCTTTCCGGACGGCCACGAGACGGTGATGTCCCCGGGCCCCGACTCGGTCGTGGAGCACGCCACGGGGCGGCGCCGCCGTTAGGCGCCGTTCGTCAGCGCCCGGTGCCCGCGGAGCGCCCCCGCGCCGGCCCGCGGTCCCGACGCCCCGTGTCGTCGGGCTGCCGCGGCACCCGGCGCGTGTAGTGGTCCGCCTGGACCCGGGCCATGGCGCCGACGGGGTCGGAGGCGACGTAGACGGCCGAGTAGAACACGTTGCCCCGCACCTCGGGGTGCTCGCGGCACAGGGTGAGGTGCCGGGAGAGCTCCGCTGGGTCCTGCCAGGCCGCGGGCTGCGCCGGGTCGCCCGCCTTGTACAGGGCCTCGCCGACGTAGAGCCTGACGCCGGTGCCGCGCGCCACCTTCGACCACCAGGGGACGAGCGTGGCGTAGTCGGCGGCCGCGAAGCCGATGTTCCAGTACACCTGGGGGATGACGTAGTCCAGCCAGCCCTCGCGGACCCACGTCCGCACGTCCGCGTAGAGGTCGTCGTAGGTCTGCACGCCGCCGGCGGTGTCCGAGCCCAGCGGGTCGGTCGAGCTGTTGCGCCAGATCCCGAAGGGGCTGACGCCGAACGGGATGCCGGGTCTGGCCCTGCGGACCCGCTCGCGCATCTCGATGATCAGCTGGTCGGTGTTGTGCCGACGCCAGTCGCCCCGGTCGGCGAAGTCGCCGCCGTGCGCGGCGAAGGCCTCGTCGTCGTCGAAGGTCTGGCCGGCCACGGGGTAGGGGTAGAAGTAGTCGTCGAAGTGGACGCCGTCGATCGGGTACCGCTCGACGGCGTCGATCATCGCGTCCTGGACGAAGGCGCGCACCTCGGGAAGGCCGGGGTTGTAGTACAGCCGGCCGCCGTAGGAGACCACCCACTCCGGGTGAAGCCGCGCCGGGTGCCCCTCGGCCAGCCGTGACGGGTCGGCGTGCATCGCCACGCGGTACGGGTTGAACCAGGCGTGCAGCTCCAGACCGCGGTCGTGGGCCGCGTTCACCGCGAAGTCCAGCGGGTCCCAGCCGGGGTCCTGGCCGGGCACCCCGGTCAGCCACTCCGACCACGGCTCGTGCGGCGAGGGCCAGAAGGCGTCGGCCGTGGGGCGGACCTGGAGGAAGACGGTGTTCAGACCGCGGGCGACGGCGGCGTCCAGCAGCGCGACGAGCTCCGTCTGGGCCTGCCGGGGGGTGAGCCCCGGCTCCGGGGGCCAGTCGATGTTGACGACCGAGGCGATCCACATCCCCCGCAGCTCGCCGCCGCCCCCACCGGCCGCCGAGGCCGCGTCGTCGGGACGGACGGGGTGGCGGGTGGCGGCGGACGCCTGGGAGAGCGTCAGGAAACCGCCGATCGTGCCGGCGGTGGCAACAGCCATGCCCCTGCGGGAGATTCGTGCCATTCCTCGCCACCCCTTCTCCGTCTCGACGCCGGCCTCACCGGCTCGCCACAGCTTACGGGCACCGGTCGTGAGAACCGCGTGACACACCCCTTATGCGAACAAGATTCGATAGTTAGCATCAGCGGCACCCGCGCCTCTGGGAGCGCTCCCATGGGGTGTTTCCCTTCCCTTTTCCCACCCCATCCCGCCGCCTGGTGTGTGCCACCACGTCGGCTGATGAAGAAGAGGAGTACCAGCGTGCGCAGAAGGAAACGCGCCGTCGCCCTGCTGGCCGGCGCGGCCGTGACCAGCGGCCTGCTGGTCGCCACCGCGTCCGTCGCCACGGGCGACGAGGACACCGGCGCGAGACGGGCGGCGGCCGAGCCGAGACAGGCGGCCGAGTACGCCTGGCAGAACGTGCAGATCAACGGTGGCGGCTTCGTCCCCGGCATCGTGTTCAACCGCACCGAGCCGAACCTCGCCTACGCCAGGACCGACATCGGCGGCGCCTACCGCTGGAACGAGCAGGACCAGACGTGGATCCCGCTGCTCGACCACGTCGGCAACGACCGGTGGGGCTACAGCGGCGTCGCCTCCATCGCCACCGATCCCGTCGACCCGGACAACGTCTACGCCGCCGTCGGCACCTACACCAACGACTGGGACCCCAACAACGGCGCCATCCTGCGCTCCGGCGACCGCGGCGAGACCTGGCAGACCACGGAGCTGCCGTTCAAGGTCGGCGGCAACATGCCGGGCCGTGGCATGGGCGAGCGCCTGGCGATCGACCCGAACGACAACAGCGTCCTGTACTTCGGCGCCCCGAGCGGCCACGGGCTGTGGCGCAGCACCGACTCCGGGGTGACGTGGCAGGAGGTCACGGCCTTCCCCAACCCCGGCGACTACGCCATCGACCCCGACGACCCCAACGGGTACCTCAACGACCTCATCGGCGTCGTCTGGATCACCTTCGACCCGAGCACGGGCTCCCCCGGCAGCCCCACCCAGACCCTGTACGCCGGCGTCGCGGACCTGGAGGAGAGCGTCTACCGCTCCACCGACGGCGGCGCGAGCTGGGAGCCGGTCCCGGGCGCGCCCACGGGCTTCCTGCCCCACCAGGGCGAGCTGGACGAGGCCACCGGTGACCTGTACGTCGCGACCAGCGACGACCCGGGCCCGTACGACGGCACCGACGGCGAGGTCTGGCGCTACGACACCGCCGCGGGCACGTGGACGGACATCTCCCCCGTGCCGGCCGGAGGCGACCGCTACTTCGGCTTCAGCGGCCTGACGGTCGACCGTCAGAACCCGGGCACGCTGATGGTCAGCGGCTACAGCTCCTGGTGGCCCGACACGCAGTTCTTCCGCTCCACCGACGGCGGCGACAGCTGGACGCGCGCCTGGGAGTTCACCAGCTACCCGAACCGGGACAAGCGTTACGAGATCGACGTCTCCGCCGTCCCGTGGCTGGACAACGGCGCCACGCCACAGCCGCCGGAGGAGAACCCCAAGCTGGGCTGGATGACCGAGGCGCTGGAGATCGACCCGTTCAACCCCGACCGGATGATGTACGGCACGGGCGCGACGCTGTACGGCACCACCGAGCTCACCGCCTGGGACCGTGACGAGACCTTCACGGTCGAGCCGATGGTCGCGGGCCTGGAGGAGACCGCCGTGCTCGACCTGGCCGCGCCCCCCGGCGCAGGCACCGAGCTGCTCAGCGGCCTCGGCGACATCGCGGGCTTCCGCCACACCGACGTCGACCAGGTGATGCAGCGCCACTTCCCGAGCTTCGGCTCGACCCAGAGCCTGGACTTCGCGGAGTCCTCGCCGAACACGGTGGTCCGCGTCGGCACCCACGTCAGCGAGAGCTCCGCGCCGACCGTCCAGTTCTCCACCGACGGCGGGAGTAACTGGTTCGACGGCACCGTGCCCGCCTCCGGCGCGCAGGGCGGCACCGTGGCCGCCTCGGCCGACGGCAGCCGTTTCGTGTGGGCGCCGTCGAACGCGGCACCCCACGTCACGCAGGGCTTCGGCACCTCGTGGTCGCGGGCCGAGGGCCTGCCGGAGGGCGCCCACGTGGTGTCCGACCGGGTCGACCCGGAGGTCTTCTACGGCGTCTTCGAGGGCACCTTCTACGTCAGCACCGACGGGGGCGCGAGCTTTGCCGCCTCCCCGGCCTCGGGCCTGCCGACGGCCGGCTCCTACCTCGCCACCACCACCGCGGCCCGCGGCGACGTCTGGCTGGCGGGCAAGGGCGACGGGCTGTGGCACTCCACGGACGCCGGGCAGACCTTCACCCGGGTGACGAGCATCGCCGAGGCCGAGACGATCGGCTTCGGCGCGCCCGCGCCGGGCGCCGACTACCCCGCCCTCTACAGCTACGGCGTGGTCGACGGGGTGCTCGGCATCCACCGCTCCACCGACGCCGGGGCGAGCTGGCTGCGGATCAACGACGACGAGCACCAGTGGGCCTGGACCGGCGCCGCCATCACCGGCGACCCGGACGTCTTCGGCCGGGTCTACGTCGCCACCAACGGGCGCGGCGTCATCTACGGCGACCCGACCGGGGACCCGGGCGAGGGCCCCGGCGAGCCGACCGACCCGCCGACCGACCCGCCGGGGGACGCCGACTGCGCGGTGGACTACCGGGTGACGGGCGAGTGGTCGGGCGGCTTCCAGGGCGAGGTGACCGTGACCAACACCGCCACGGAGCCGCTGGCCGACTGGGAGCTGCGCTGGACGTTCCCCGACGGCCAGGAGATCAGCCAGATGTGGAACGGGTCGTTCACCCAGCAGGGTGACGAGGTCACGGCCACCCCGGCGTCGTGGAACGCCACGCTCCAGCCCGGAGCGTCGGCGAGCCTCGGCTTCCTGGCCTCCACGAGCGGCGGCAACGCCCCACCCACCGCGTTCACGGTCGACGGCGAGCCCTGCTCGACGGACTGATCCGCGCCGCCGCCCTCACCCGTGCGGCCCTGACCGGCCTGGCCGGAAGGGCGCGCCCGCCACGTCGACACACGGCGCGGCGGGCGCGCCCGCACCCGGGTGGGGCGGCGCCCCGACCGCCCGGTACGGTCGGGGCACGGGAGACCGCTCGGCACGCGGCGATCCGGAAAGGGCAAGGTGTGGGTGTGACGGACATCGAACGGGTCGGGGTGGTGGGCTGCGGCCAGATGGGAGCCGGTATCGCGGAGGTCGCCGCGCGGGCCGGGCTCTCGGTCCGGGTCGCGGAGACCACGGGGGAGGCGCTGGAGCTGGGGCGCACCCGCCTGGTGCGGTCGCTGGAGCGGGCCGTCGAGCGGGGCAAGCTCACCGAGGAGGAGCGCGAGGCGACGCTGGATCGGCTGAGCTTCACCACCGATCTCGGCGAGTTCGCCGACCGGGACCTCGTGATCGAGGCCGTCGTGGAGAACGAGCAGGTGAAGACGGAGATCTTCCAGGTGCTCGACCAGGTCGTCACCCGTCCGGACGCCATCCTGGCCACGAACACCTCCTCCGTTCCCGTGGTCAAGCTCGCGGTCGCCACCTCGCGCCCCGGACAGGTGCTCGGCGTCCACTTCTTCAACCCGGCGCAGGTGCAGCGGCTGGTGGAGCTGATCCCGGCGCTGACGACGAGCGAGGAGACGTTGCGCCGGGCCGAGACGCTGGTCGTGCAGGTGCTGGACAAGCACCCGATCCGCGCCCAGGACCGCTCGGGGTTCGTCGTCAACGCGCTGCTCGTGCCGTACCTGCTGGCGGCCGTCCGGATGTTCGAGTCCGGCGCGGCCGGCAGGGACGACATCGACAAGGGCATGGAGCTGGGCTGCGCCCATCCCATGGGGCCGCTGCGGCTCGCCGACCTGATCGGCCTCGACACGGTCGCGGCCATAGCGGACTCGATGTACGAGGAGTACCGCGACCCGAGCTACGCCGCTCCCCCGCTGCTGCGCCGGATGGTGGCCGCGGGCCACCTGGGGCGCAAGACGGGCGCGGGTTTCTACCCGTACGGGTGACCCGCCAGCACCCGACGGCCGCACACGCCCGTGGCGCTGTTCTGACCGCCACCCGGCCCTGACCGGCACGCGCCCGAGGGCGGGGCGGCCGGCGTACGGCGTGCGCCTCAGGTCATCACGTTCGTCAGGGTGGTCACCCGCCGGTCGCGGACGCGGACGTGGTCGCGACCCGGGCGCACGGGCCCGGCGGCCAGGACAGGGGCGAACGCGGCGACGGCGGCTCAGGCGGCGCGGCGGCCACCGCCCGGCTTCTTGGCGGGGGTCTTCTTCGACGTCTTCGACGTCTTCTTCGACGCCGCCTTCTTCTGCGTCTGCTTCGTCGTCCCGCGTGAGGAGGTCCTCTTCCGCGGCGCCGTCTCCGCGCGGTCCTCGGCGTCCTCTCCCCCGCCGGAGCCGCGGGTCCTGCGGGCGCTGCGGACGCTGTCCTCCAGGGCGGCCATGAGGTCGACGACCTGCCCTCCGGTCGGCGCCGGCTCCCGTGGCCGCTCCGGCTCGGTGCCGGCGAGCTTGGCGCTGACCAGCGCGTCGACGGCCTCGCGGTACTCGTCGTGCAGTTCCTCCATCGCGACCGTGCCGAGGGTGTCCATGAGCGTGTCGGCCATGTCGAGCTCGGCGTCGCGCACCGTGACCTGCTCGGTGGGCCCGAGCTCGGCCGCCGACCTGATCTCGTCGGGCCACAGCAGGGTGTGCATGCCGAGCACCTCGCGTCCCTGCCCGTCCAGGGCCCGCAGCAGCGCCAGGGTCTCCCGGCCGCGCATCGCGACCTTCGCGATCGCGCCCTTCTCCGAGCGGCGCAGCGCCTCCCGCAGCAGCACGTACGGCTTGGTGGCGCCGGGGTCGGGCGTCAGGTAGTAGGAGCGGTCGAGCTGGTAGGGGTCGATGGAGTCCAGGGCGACGAAGCCGAGGATGTCCACGGTGCGGGTGGAGGGCAGCGGCAGCGAGTCGAAGTCGGCGTCGCTGAGGGGCACCAGACCGCCGTCGGCCGTCTCGTAGGCGCGACCGATCTCGTCGTTGGGCACCTCCTCACCCTCGGCCTCGCACACCTTGCGGTAGCGGATCCGGCCGGTGTCGCGGGTGTGGACCTGGCGGAAGGAGACGCTGTGGCTCTCGGTGGCGGCGACGACCTTCACCGGAATGCTCACCAGGCCGAACGAGATGGACCCCTTCCAGACCGTTCGCATCATTCGCCCCTTTCGCCACTTTCATGCAGTCTCAGGGTATGCCTGTTGTGGACGTCGAGGGGCGTCGGCTCCGGCTCACCAATCTCGACAAGTCGATCTATCCCGACGGCACGACCAAGGGCGAGGTCGTCCACTACTACGCCGCGACCGCCCCCGTGATGCTCCCCCACCTCACCGGGCGGCCCCTCAGCCTGCTCCGCTTCCCCGACGGGCCGGGTGGGCAGCGCTTCTTCGCCAAGAACGTGCCGCCGGGCACGCCCGACTGGGTGACGGTGGGCGCCTTCCGGCGCGCCGAGGGCGGCACTCTTCGGCAGGTGGTGCTCGACGAGGTCGCCTCGGTGGTCTGGGCCGCCAACCTCGTCGCCGAGTTCCACGTCCCGCAGTGGACGGCCGCCGAGCAGGGCGTCGCCGACCGGCTGGTCCTCGACCTCGACCCCGGGCCGCCCGCCACCGTCGTCGAGTGCTGCCGCGTCGCCGCCTGGCTGCGCGAGCGGCTGGCCGCCGACGGCCTCACCGCCTACGCCAAGACCTCGGGCTCCAAGGGCCTGCACCTGCTGTGCTCCCTGCGCCCGGTGGACTCCCGCAAGGCCAGCGCCTACGCCAGGGCCGTGGCCGAGGAGGCCACGGACGCGCTGCCGGGCCTGGCCATCGCGGCGATGGCGCGGCGGCTGCGCCCGGGGAAGGTCTTCATCGACCACAGCCAGAACGCCGCCCGGAAGACGACGGCCGCCCCCTACACGCTGCGCGCCCAGCCCACGCCGACCGTCTCCGCGCCGCTTGCCTGGGAGGAGGTCGAGGACTGCACCGAGCCCGAGCAGCTCGTCCACACCCTGCGAGACCTGCCTGAACGGCTGCGAGCCGACGGCGACCTGATGGCCGGGCTCACCGACCCCGGGAGGGCCGCCGCCCTGCCCGCCGGACCGTGGGACCGGTGAGCGGGGCGGCGGGCGCCGGAGCCGGCGGCGTCGGGACGTGGCGCAGGGGCCACGTGACGGGCCACGTGACGGGCTAGGCGCCGCGCAGCGCCGCCCCCGTGCGGGCGGTGGCCTCCGCGACGGCGGCGTCGCGCGCCGCGGTGGCCTCCTCGGCCGTCAGGGTGCGGTCGGCGGCGCGGAAGCGCAACGCGTACGCCAGCGACTTCCGGCCCTCGCCGAGCTGCTCGCCGGTGAAGACGTCGAACAGGCGCAGCGACTCCAGCAGCTCCCCGGCCCCGGCACGCAGCGCCGCCTCCACCGCGGCGGCGGGCACCCCGGCGTCCACCACCAGCGCCACGTCCTGGGTGGCGACGGGGAACGTGGAGACGGCCGGCGCGGCCAGCGGCCCCTGCCCGGCGCGCAGCAGCAGGTCGAGGTCCATCTCCATGGCGCAGCTGCGCGGCGGCAGCCCCATCGCGGTGACGACGCGCGGGTGCAGCTCGCCGGCGTGGCCAACGAGGGTCCGCTCCCCGTCGAGGTCCACGAGGAGCGCGGCGCACCGGCCCGGGTGCCACGGCGCGTGCTGGTCGGACTCGATGACGAGCTCGACCCGCGCCTCGCGGGCCACCACGCGGGCGGCCTCGACGGCGTCGGCCCAGCCGGCCGCACGGCCGCCGCCCCACCAGCCCGCCCGCTCCCGCTCGCCGGCCAGGGCCACGGCCACGCGCCGCGGCTGCGCGGGCAGGGCCGCGTCCAGCTGGGCGATCTCGGCGTCGGTGGGACGGCCCGTCACCGACGGCCGGCCCGCGGCCGGCTCCTGGCCGGTCGGGCGGAAGACCAGACCGGTCTCGAACAGGGCCAGGTCGTGGTTGCCGCGCCGGTCGTTGCGGCGCAGCGCCTGGAGCAGGCCGGGCAGCAGCGTCGTCCGCAGGCCCGGCTCCTCCTCGGAGAGCGGGTTGGCGAGCAGCACCATGCGGCGGCGCGGGTCGTCCTTCGGCAGGCCGAGGGCGTCCAGCGCCGGGCGGCTGAGGAAGGGGTAGTTCAGCGCCTCGACGTACCCGGCGCCGGCCAGCGCGCGGCCGACGCGGCGGTGCAGCCGCTGCCGGTCGGTCAGGCCCCGGCCGGCGGGCGGCCGGGGCAGGTTGGCGGGCAGGGACTCGTAGCCCTCGAGCCGGATGACCTCCTCGGCCAGGTCGTTGGGCGCGGCGAGGTCCGGGCGCCAGCTGGGCACGGTCACCGTCAGCTCGTCCATGCCGACGACGTCGCAGCCGATCTGCTGGAGGCGGCGCACGACCGTCTCGCGGCCGTAGCTCATGCCCGCGACGCGGTCGGGGTGGTCGGCGGCGAGGGTGACGCTGCGCGCGAGGGTGCCGGTCGAGACGTCGGTGACGCCCGGCTCGACGTGCCCGCCGGCCAGCAGCTTCAGCAGGTCGACGGCGCGCTGCGCGGCGGCCGCGGGCGCCAGCGGGTCCACGCCCCGCTCGAAGCGGCGGGACGCCTCGGTCGACAGCCGGTGGCGGCGTGCGGTGCGGGCGACGGCCACCGGGTCGAAGTGAGCCGCCTCGATCACGATCTCCGTGGTGCCCTCGGCCGGGCCGACGACGTGCTCGACGACCGATCCGGTGATCTCCGTGCCCGCGCCGCCCATCACGCCGGCCAGGCCGATGGGGCCGGTGGCGTCGGTGATCACCAGGTCCTCGGGGTCGAGGGTGCGCGTCACGCCGTCGAGCGTGGCCAGCGTCTCGCCCGGCTCGGCGCGGCGCACGCTGATCGCCCCGGCGACGCGGGCGCGGTCGTAGGTGTGCAGCGGCTGGCCGATCTCCAGCATCACGTAGTTGGCGATGTCCACGGCCAGCGAGACGGGGCGCATGCCGGCCTTCTGCAGGCGGCGTTGCAGCCAGATCGGGGAGCGGGCCTCGGGCCGCACGCCGGTGACGGTGCGGGCGACGAAGCGGTCGCAGGCGGCCTGGTCGGCCACCTCGACGGGGAAGCCGTCGTCGGTGGGCTCGGGGACGTCGAGCAGGGCCGGGTCGCGCAGCGGCAGGCCGAAGGCGATCGCCGTCTCGCGGGCGACGCCCCGCATCGACAGGCAGTAGCCGCGGTCGGGGTTGACGGCGATGTCGAGGACCTCGTCGACGAGCTCCAGCAGCTCGACGGCGTCGGTCCCCGGCTCGTACTCGGGCGGGAGGACCACGATGCCGGCGTGGTCCTCTCCCATGCCGAGCTCGCGGGCGGAGCAGATCATGCCCTCGGAGACGTGGCCGTAGGTCTTGCGGGCGGAGATCTTGAAGCCCCCGGGCAGCACGCCGCCCGGCAGCACGACGACGACCTTGTCGCCCTCGCGGAAGTTGACCGCGCCGCAGACGATGTTCTGCGGCGCGCCGGTGCCGTTGGCGGAGCCGACGTCGACCTGGCAGTACCGGATCGGCTTCTTGAAGCCGGCCAGCTCCTCGATGGCGAGCACCTGGCCGACCACGAGGGGTCCGGAGACGTCCGAGCCGAGCGGCTCGACGGCCTCGACCTCAAGCCCTGCGGAGACGAGCTTCGCGGCGACGTCGCGGCCGGTGACGTCGGCCGGCAGGTCGACGTACTCGCGAAGCCAGGAGAGCGGGACACGCATCGGGCTCAGACCTCCGTTCCGAACGGCCGGGTGAAGCGAACGTCGGCCTCGATCATGTCGCGCATGTCCTGGACGTTGTTGCGGAACATCAGCATCCGCTCGATGCCGAAGCCGAACGCGAAGCCGCTGTACCGCTCGGGGTCGATGCCGCACGCGAGAAGGACCCGGGGGTTGACCACGCCGCAGCCGCCGAGCTCGATCCAGCCCTCGGAGGAGCAGGTGCGGCAGGGGCGGTCGGGGTTCCCGACGGACTCGCCCCGGCAGACGTAGCACACCATGTCCATCTCGGCGGACGGCTCGGTGAAGGGGAAGTAGTCGGGGCGCAGCCGGGTGCGCATGCCCTCGCCGCCGAAGAGCGAGCGCACCATGTGGTCGAGGGTGCCCTTGAGGTCGGCCATGGTGAGGCCCTCGTCCACGGCCAGGCACTCCACCTGGTGGAAGACGGGGCTGTGGGTGGCGTCCACCTCGTCGGTGCGGTAGACGCGGCCCGGGCAGATCACGTAGATCGGCGGCTCGCGGTGCTCCAGCATCGACCGGATCTGCACCGGGGAGGTGTGGGTGCGCAGCACCGCGCCGGAGGCGGTGCCCTCCTCGGCGCCCGCGACGTAGAAGGTGTCGCTCTCGGCGCGGGCCGGGTGGTCGGGGCCGATGTTGAGGGCGTCGAAGTTGAACCACTCGGCCTCGACCTCGGGCCCCTCGGCGACCTCGTAGCCCATGGCCACGAAGACGTCCTCGATGCGCTCGGAGAGGGTGGTGATGGGGTGGCGGGCGCCGGCCGGCACCCGGTCGTACGGCAGCGTGACGTCCACCGCCTCCTCCACCAGCACCCGCTCGTCGCGCTCGGCCTCCAGCTCGGTCTGGCGGACGGCCAGGGCCCTGCCGAGCTCGCCGCGCGCCTGGCCCACGCGCCGGCCCGCCTCGGCGCGGGCCTGGGGCGGCAGGGCGCCGATCTCGCGGTTGGCCAGCGCCAGCGGCGAGCTGGGGCCGGTGTGGGCGGCCTTGGCCTCGCGCAGCGCGTCGAGGTCCGTCGCGGCGGCGACGGCGGCGAGCGCGTCGGCGAGCGCCCGCTCGATCTCTTCCGGTTTCAGTGCCTCGACCTCGACCGGGTCGTACGACGTGTTCGGTCCCGACATCTCTATCCCGTGCTTCCGTGTGGCGTGCCTGTGTGAGGCCGCGCGCCCCGGAACGTGAGTCTACGGGGGCACGCGGGGTGGTCTCGCGTGGCGTGGTGGCCCGCGGGCGGCGGTGCGGGGGCCCTGTTCGCCCCCGCGACTCCGTGGAGTCGTCAGGCCAGGAAGGCCGGGGTGCCCGCGGGCAGGATAAATCGGAAGCGGGCGCCGCCCCCGGCGGAGCGGCCGACGGTCACGGTCCCCCCGTGCGCCTCGACGATGCCCTTGACGATGTACAGGCCAAGGCCCGTGCCGCCGCCGTCGCCGCCGCGCCAGAAGCGCGTGAAGACCCGGTGCATGGCCTCCTCGGGGATGCCGGGACCCTGGTCGCTCACGGTGACTGCGGTTCCTTCCGGGCGGGTGGTGCTGGGCGGCACGCGGTGCATCTCGATGGTGACGGTTCCCGCGCCGTGGCGCACGGCGTTTTCCAGCAGGTTGCCCAGCACCTGGTCGATCTTGTCCGGGTCGGCCCACAGTCCCGGCAGCGGTTCCGTGACACGCAGGTCGAAGCGCTCGGCCGGGCAGCCGCCGTTGACGAGGGTCTTCACGTGGCGGCGGACCGCCTCGTCGAGGCGGACCGGCTGGCGGCGGATCTCCAGACGGCCGGAGTCGATGCGGGAGACGTCCAGCAGCTCGGTGATCAGCCGGGTGATGCGGTCGGCGTCGCTGTCGACGGTCTGCATCATCAGCCGCTTCTGCTCGTCGGTGAAGCGGTCCCACTTGTCCAGCAGGGTGGCGGTGAAGCCCTTGACCGACGTCAGGGGCGACCGCAGCTCGTGGGCGACGGTGGCGATCAGCTCCGCGTTGCTGCGCTCGCTGCGCTGGCGGGCGTCGGTGCCGCGCAGCGTGACGACCAGGCGCCGCACGGGGCCGGCGGGCCGGGAGCGCACGTACCGGGCGGCGACCAGGACCTCCCGGCCGCCGGGCAGCAGGAGGTTGCGCTCCGGCTGGCCCGAGCGGGTGGACAGGCCGCGGTAGGGGTTGGTCACCCGCCACCAGCGGCGGCCGTCGGGGTCCTCCAGCGGCAGCACGGCCTCCACGGGCCGCCCGAGGGCGGCGGCGGGCGCCGTGCCGGTGAGCCGGGCGGCCTCGGCGTTGAAGCTACAGACCAGGCCCAGCCGGTTGGCCACCACGAGCCCGTCGGGCAGGTGGTCGGGGTGGAGGTCCAGCTCCCCCACACCGGGTGCGATGTCCATCCCCTGCTCGCCCTTCTCCCAGTGGCGCAAGCGTACTAGGACCGCCGTCACCGGGGGCCCCGCGCGGCCACGGGAGCTCCGGTCGACCGGCAGCCGCCGGGGGCGCGCTGGGCGCGGGCCGAGGCGTAGAGGCAGACGGCGGCGGCGGTGGCGAGGTTGAGGCTCTCGGCGCGCCCGTGGAGCGGGACGCGGACGGCCGCGTCGG
Organism: Streptomyces sp. 4N509B; assembly: GCF_052245655.1. NCBI lineage: Bacteria > Bacillati > Actinomycetota > Actinomycetes > Kitasatosporales > Streptomycetaceae > Streptomyces > Streptomyces sp. 4N509B. Next base: position 176,174 of record NZ_JBQQBZ010000005.1, on the reverse strand, counting down.
CCAGGGCGAGGGTCTCCCGCGGCAGCCCGTGCGCCTCGTTGCCGAAGACCCACGCGGTGGGGCCGCCCATGGCGCCCGCGTCGAGTTCGGCGTCGAGCTCCCGCTCGCCGTGTCCGTCGGCCGCCAGCACGCGCAGGCCGGCGGCGGACAGGCCCTCGATCGCCCGCGCGACGGGAACGCCCACGGCCAGGGGCAGGTGGAAGAGGCTGCCGGCGGAGGCGCGGACCGCCTTGGGGTTGTACGGGTCGACGGAGGCGTCGGTGAGGATGACGGCGTCCGCGCCCGCGGCGTCGGCGCAGCGGAGCACGGTGCCGGCGTTGCCCGGGTCCCGGACGTGTGCCAGGACGGCGACGAGCCGGGGGCGCGCGTCGAGGATCTCGGCGAGGGGGCGGTCGAGGAAGCGGCAGACGCCGACCAGCCCCTGCGGCGTCACGGTCTGGGAGATCCCCTCGACGACCTCGGGCGTCGCGGTGTGGACGGGTGTCCCCGCGGCGCGGACGGCGGCGAGCAGCTCGTCGTGGCGCTCGGCCGCCTCGGGGGTGGCGAACAGCTCCACGAGGCGCTCCCCCGCCTCGCGCACGGCCTGCGGCCCCTCGGCGAGGAACCGCTGCTGCTTGGCGCGGAACGCGCGCCGGGCCAGACGCCGCGCCGCGACGACGCGCGGCGATCGCGGGGAGGTCAGCGCGACGGTGGGGGGCATGGGCGGGCGACTCGCTTCCGGGTCACGGTGCGGCACGTCGAACGGGGGGCGTCGGAGACGTCGCGTGAGGCGACGGCGGCGCGGGAACGGGCGGGACTAGGCGGTGCGGGCGGGTGCGGGCCGAAGGGGGGCGGAAACGGGGCGGACCCGCGGGATCGTGGGCCCGCGGGTCCGTCGGCTCAAGCCCCTGGCGGGCGCGCCGTCACGCGGCCTTCGGCGCGTTCACGTCGCTGGGCAGGGCCTTCTGCGCGGTCTCGACCAGCACGGCGAAGGCGTTCGGGTCGGAGACGGCGAGCTCGGCGAGCATCTTCCGGTCCACCTCGATCTCCGCGGCCTTCAGGCCCTGGATGAAGCGGTTGTAGGTGATGCCGTGCGAACGGGCGGCGGCGTTGATCCGCTGGATCCACAGCTGCCGGAAGTCACCCTTGCGCCGCTTGCGGTCGTTGTAGTTGTAGACGAGCGAGTGGGTGACCTGCTCCTTCGCCTTGCGGTACAGCCGGGAACGCTGGCCGCGGTAGCCGCTGGCCTGTTCCAGGATCGCCCTGCGCTTCTTGTGGGCGTTCATCGCCCGCTTGACGCGTGCCACGTGTGTACTCCTTGTAGCGGGGCCGCGGGGTGTGCGCGCGGCCCGGAACGGATGGGGTCCCGGTCGGTTACCGGATCACTTGCCGAGAAGCTTCTTGATCCTCTTGGCGTCGGCCGGAGCCGTCTCCGTCTTGCCAGCGAGGCGCCGGGTGAGCGTGGACGGCTTGTGCTCCAGGTAGTGACGGCGACCTGCGCGCTGGCGCATCACCTTGCCAGTGCCAGTGATCTTGAAGCGCTTACTGGCACCGCTGTGCGTCTTGTTCTTCGGCATGTCGCCGCAACTCTCCTCGTCCGAGGCGCTCCAGCCCGCGTGTCGGGCGCGGGTGGAGCGCCGGGTGTCTTTCGTTCCCTGTGCCGCGTGCGCGGCGGGGCGATGAGCGCCGGTGAGCCCTTCAGGACTCGGCCGACGCCCTGCCCTGCTGCTGACGGCTGGCCTTGCGGGCGGCCTGCGCCTCCCTGGCCTCTGCCATCGCCTCGGTCTTCTTCTTGTGCGGGCCGAGAACCATGATCATGTTCCGCCCGTCCTGCTTCGGGTTGGACTCCACGAAGCCCAGTTCCTGGACGTCCTCCGCGAGCCGCTGCAACAGCCGGTAGCCCAGTTCGGGGCGGGACTGTTCACGACCGCGGAACATGATCGTGATCTTGACCTTGTCCCCCTGCTTGAGGAACCGGACGACATGACCCTTCTTGGTGTCATAGTCGTGCGGGTCGATCTTCGGCCGGAGCTTCATCTCCTTGATGACCGTGTGCGCCTGGTTCTTGCGCGCCTCACGGGCCTTCATGGCCGACTCGTACTTGAACTTCCCGTAGTCCATGAGCTTGCAGACGGGAGGTCGGGCGTTCGCCGCGACCTCGACCAGGTCCAGGTCGTACTCCTGGGCAAGCTCCAGGGCCTTGGCGAGCGGCACGATGCCGACCTGCTCGCCGCTGGGACCGACGAGTCGCACTTCGGGGACGCGAATCCGGTCGTTGATGCGGGGCTCGGCGCTGATGGGGCCTCCTCGGTTGCGCCGCACGGTTGCCTGGCGGGCAGCCGTGCCGGGACGTGTCCTGTCGACCACCGGGCCGGAACGCGAAACGCCCCGGTCGGGACACGAGCGGGGCTCCTGAACGGATCGGGAGCACCGCCGCGGGCACCGCGGGGCGCAGCCTGACCAGTGACCCGCCGGCCTCGCGGGCCGGTCAGGTGGGAGTCCGGAGCCTCCACTTGTGGGCCGGGCACATGTGGGCCCAGCCGGTCACCCTCCAGAGTACCGCACCCGCGCTACCGCCGTGTCCGCCGGGCGAGAGGCGGAAACGATCCTAGGGTGGGGCCATGAGCGAGTCCGGTGAGGTGGCGGCCCTGGCGCGGGACATCGCGGAGGTGCCCGCGGCCGAGGTGATCACCACGGTGGCGGTCCACCTGATGAGCGCGGCGGCGGTCCAGCTGGGCCTGGCCGACGACGACGCGGCGGGCGAGGCCCGGGAGGGCGGCTCCCTCCCCGACCTCGACGAGGCGCGGAAGCTGATCACCGCGCTGGCAGGGCTCGTGACGGCCGGCGCGCCCGAGGTGGGCTCCCTCCACGCGGGTCCGTTGCGGGACGGCCTGGCCTCGTTGCAGCGGGCGTTCCGCGAGGCGTCGGCCGTGCCGGACGCGCCGGGTCAGGGGCCGGGCGAACGGCTCACGGGCCCGGTCCGCGCCGGGGCGCGCCGCCGCAGCCGCCAGGGTGTGTCGGCCGCCTCGCCGGGGGCCGGCGAGGGTGGCCCCTAGACGACGCCCTTTCCGCCCATTCCGCCCTCCCCGGCCGGGGCCGGCGTGGGATGGGCGTGGACGAGGCGGTGGGCGATGACCGCGAGGGCCGCGCCGACCAGCGGGGCGAGCACGAACAGCCACAGCTGCGCGAGCGCGTCCCCTCCGGCGAACAGCGCGGGCCCGATGCTCCGCGCCGGGTTGACGCCGGTGCCGGTGAGCGGGTTCCCCACGAGGTGGACCGCCGCGAGGGTGAGGCCGTAGGCCAGGCCGCCGAGGCCGACCAGCACGGTGGGCGCGGACCGTGGCTCGCCGGTGCCCGGCAGGGAGACGCAGAGCACGACGAACACCAGCAGGGTGCTGAGCACGATCTCCGCCAGGAGGGCTCCCCCGAGGGAGAGGTCGACGGCCGATCGGTCGTCGTAGCCGTTGCTGCCGAACGCCTCGCTGGTGCGCAGGCCCGGCACCTGCTTGGCGAGCAGGTAGAGCAGGGCGGCCCCGGCGACGGCGCCGACGAGCTGGGCCAGCCAGTAGCGGACGGCGATCGCCGTCGTGACGCGTCCGGTGAGCAGCATGCCCAGGGTGACGGCCGGGTTGAGGTGGCAGCCGGAGACGGGGCCGATCGCGTGGGCGAGGCCGAGGAGGGTGAAGCCGAACGCGAGGGCGATGCCGAAGCTGCCGACGTACTCGGCGGCGAGGACGGCGGTGCCCACAGCGAAGAAGACCAGGGCGAACGTCCCGAGCCCCTCCGCGGCCAGGGGCTGTGGATCGGCCTGGAGTGCTTCAAGGTCCGTCAGCCTCCTGCCCGGGGACCCGCCCCCGCGGCCGGTGGTTCGTGACGTTCCGGCTCGGGGCCCTTCCGGGGTCCCGCCGGGCTCCGTGGTGGCCATGGCGCCCTCCCGTGGTGGCTTGCCTGGCGTGCCTCACCGCAGTCTCCGCGCGGGCACGCGGTGCGCGCACGCCGGGTGGGCCGGACGGGTGGCGTCCGGAGGCCGTCGCGTCATCCCCGGCGCGCCAGCCGGGGGCGGCGTTCCCGGGCGTCGACCGCGGCGCGCGGGTGGGGCCACGTACGAGCCGCGATCGGCGCCTCGCGATCGCACACACCGAAGCCGCATGGGCCGCCCGGGGCCTGGGGGACGTGCCCCGGGCGGGCGCCGCCGGGCGCCGCCGGGCCGGGGTCAGCGCCGGTAGGTGGGCTCGTCGGGGAGCCGCCCCTCCGGGGGCAGCACGGCGAGGTCCAGGCCCCGCACCAGGTGGGAGCGGAGGGTCTCGTGGGCGGCGAGCGCCCGCGCCAGCCGGGTGACGACGGCGCGCATGCCGTCGTCGGGACCGCCGGCGTCGCGGACGGCGGTGGAGGGAGCGTCGAGGAGCAGCGCGAGCGTGCCGTCGGTCTGCCCGCCCGGCACCAGGTGGGCCGCGACCACCGCGGGCTCGGCGCCGAGCACCTCGCGCACGGCCGCGGCGACGGCCGGGCGGGCCGCCGGCGGGGTGCCGCCGTCGGCCAGGGCCCGGAGGGCGGGGCCGGTGATCTCGTAGGTGACGGGACCGGCGAGGTCCACCACGACGGTGTCGGCCCGCTCCTGGAGGGCCGCCCTGAGCGCCTGCGCCGCGGTGACGGGCACGGGCCGGGCGTCGGCGCGCCAGCGGGAGAGGGTCTCGATGGCGGTGAAGACGGGCAGGGCCCGTCGGCCGCTGGGTACGGTCAGCGTGAGGACCGCCATCTCGCTGCTCTTCTCGCGACGCAGCCCCGTGGTCTGGTCCGTCTCCGACTCTCCCAGCACGGCCACGACGGGGACGAGCAGCCGGGCGCGCGCGAGCGCCCCCAGCAGCCGCGGCTCGGCGGCGGACGGGTCGCGCGCGTACTCCGCCAGCGCCCTGGCCACCTCGGGGTCGGCCGTGCCGTCGTCGTCGGCGAAGGCCGGCTGGGGGATGTTCTTCAGCGCCACGCGTCGAGGGTATCCGCCGGCGGGTGCGCCGTTCGCGGCGGCCGGGGCGTCCCCGTCTCGCCCCTTTGGAGCGCATTCGTCACCGACTGTTACGTGTTCGTCATTCGCGGGCCGATGACTCGTTCAGCTGTGCGAGCTAGCGTGCGGAGTCATGACCCTGCGGATCCGGCCTGCCCTGGTGGTGAACGCCGCGCTCGCCACCGCGCTGCTGGCCGTGGTCGCCCCGGGCGACGTCGCACGGCTGGAGGGGGCGACTCCCGCCGGGGAGGACCAGGCGGCCCCCGGTCCGGACGCGGCCGTCGCGACCCCGCCCGCCGCGTCGGACGACGCGGCCTCGCCGGGCGCCCTGGAGAACGCCCCGACACCCCATCAGGAGTCCGGGTCGGAGACGGAGCCGACGGAACCGACGGATCTGGGACGGCGCTCGGCGGAGTTGGACTCCGTGCTGGCCACCGCCCTCGCCCCGCTGGTGACCGACCCCGAGGTGCGGCTGTCGGTCGCCGCGCTGTCGATGGAGAGCGGACAGCTCGTCAGCTACGGCGGTGAGCGTTTCGACACGGCCAGCATCGTGAAGGTGGACCTGCTCGCCGCCCTGCTACTCCAGGCGCAGGACCAGGGCCGCGACCTCACCGCCGAGGAACGTGAGCTGGCCGAGGCGATGATCCAGCGCAGCGACAACGACGCGACCGACGCGCTGTGGTTGACGCTCGGCGGACCGACGGCCCTGAACGCTGCCAACGAGCGGCTGGGCCTGACGCGGACCCAGTCGGGCGGCTGGGGGACGTGGGGGCTGACGCAGACCACGAGCCTGGACCAGATAGCCCTGTTGCGCGCGGTCTTCGGGCCCGACTCCCCGCTCACGGAGGAGTCGCGGGCCTACCTCCGGCAGCTGATGGGCTCGGTCACGGCGGAGCAGCGCTGGGGGATATCGGCGGCCTCCGACGGTGACTTCGAGCTGAAGAACGGCTGGCTGCCCCGCAGTCAGACCGGCCTGTGGGACGTCAACAGCATCGGCCGGGTGACGGTCGACGGCGGGTCCGTTCTGCTCGCCGTCGTCTCCGACGGGCACACGACGCAGGCGGAGGGCATCGTGGTGGTCGAGGCCGCGGCGCGGGCGGCGGTGGCCACCCTCACCGGCGCCACGACCGGCACGTAGCTCCCGGCTCTTCCCCGGCCGGTTCGGCTGGCGCCGGTCCGGTTCAGCCCGCCGCCGGGGAGGCGGGAGGGTCGGGAGGACGGGGGATGGCCGGCGTCTCCCCGCCCGGCGCGCCCGCGAGCGCCGCCAGGGCGGCGGGCCGCCGGACCCGGACGAACAGGGCCGCGGCGGCGGCCACGAGCAGCGTGCCGAGCGCCGCCGCGACGGGTGCGAGCCAGGAACCGCCGGCGTCACCCTCCTCGGGTCGCGGCCCCGGGCCGAAGTACTCGCCCTCGTGGGCCCGGGAGGCGGGGGCGGGCTGGTCGGTGACGGCCGCGGCGGCGTCGATCGCGGCCGCCGGGTCGACGACGCCGGCCCCGACCGCGTCGTCCCGCCCGCCGGCGGGCGGGTTCTGCGCGGTCTCGGCGAGCAGCCGCTTCACCTCGGCCGGGGTGAGGTCGGGGTGGGCCGACAGCAGCAGGGCGGCGGCGCCCGAGACGAACGCGGCGGCGGCCGAGGTGCCCCAGCCGGAGTAGTACTCGCCGTCGGGGTCGACCACGATGACGTCCTCACCCGGCGCGCTGACCGTGGCGTACCAGCGGCGGGTGGAGAAGTCGGTGGGGCTTCCCGAGCGGTCCACGGCGGTGACGGCGACGACGCCCGGGTACCCGGCCGGATAGGACACCGGGTCGCCCTCCTCGCCGCCGTTGCCGGCCGAGGCGACCACGACGGCTCCCTTGCGCAGCGCGTACCGGACGGCGGCGTCCTCCTCGGGGTCGGCGTGCGCCGACGCGCTGTCGTCGCCGAGCGAGAGGTTGATGACGTCGGCGCCCTGGTCGGCCGCCCAGCGGATGCCGTCGGCCAACGCGTCGCCGCGGGCGTCCTGGGCCTGCTCCCGCTCGGGGTCGTCGTCCTCCAGCAGTACCCGCACCGGCAGGATCCGGGCGGCCGGCGCGACGCCCATCACGCCGTCCCCCCGGCCCGCCCCGTGGCCGTGTCCGGCGATGATGCCGGCCATGGCCGTGCCGTGGGCCGCCCACTCGGCGTCGCCGGGCTCGGCGCCCATGCCGACGAAGTCCCTGCCCTCGAGGACCGATCCGGCCAGGTCCGGGTGGTCGGCGTCCACTCCGGTGTCGAGGACGGCCACGGTGACGCCCTCTCCCCGGGCGGTCTCCCACGCCGCGGGCGCGTTGACGGCGTCGAGGGCCCACTGCTGCTGGTCGCGTATGGAGTCGGCGTGGGCGGCGCCGGGGCTGAGCCCGACGGCGAGCGCGAGGGCGAGCGTCGTGGGCAGGAGCGCGGACAGCGCCCGTCGGGGTGCGGCGGTTCGCCGCGTGGTGCGCGGGTTCACGGGGTCTCCTCGACCGCGTCGGAGTCGGCGGCGGCGTCGGCGCCCGGGTCCGTGGACTCCTCGACGGTGGAGTCGGCGGCGCGCAGGAGTCCGGACTGGACACGGTCGGCGACGCCGTCGGCGTCGTGGCCGAGGCCCGACAGCGCGACCGTCGTCTCCTGGCCCTCCAGGACCGCCTGGGGCGCGGGCTGCGGCTCGGTGTCGGTGCGCCCGTCGGCGAAGCCGGTGACGGCGTAGACCACGACGGGCACGCCGGTGAGCACCCGCACCGTCCACGTCACGCGCTGCTCGTCGCCGAAGTCCCGCGCCGCGGTGCCGGGCACGGCGTGGGCGCGGGGCATCAGGTCGGAGCGCTCCGCGAGCCCCTCGGTGCGGAACCGCTCCCGCAGGGCGGTCATGTCGGCCGCCTCACCGCTGGTGAAGAGCAGCCCCACGGTGGTGACGCTGGTCTGGGTCTCGTCGGCGTAGGTGGCGCGCACCAGTCGGTGGCAGCCGACCGTCGCGAGCACCTCCGCCAGCAGCGGGTCGAAGGCGTCGCGGCAGCCGCTGTCCGGGGCGACGCCCAGGCGTATCCACCGGCGGTCGGCGCCGCCGGGGCCGGCGTTCTCGCCCGTCAACTCCGGGGGGAACAGCTCGTCGACGGGGACCTCGCGCCACAGTGAGCGGCCCTCCTCGTAGGCCGCGAGGGCCGAGGCGTCGTCTCCGTCGTCGGTCAGCCAGGAGCCGGCCGCCGCCCCGCCGAGCAGCCCGGCGCCCAGCACCAGGCAGGCCACCGGGGCCACCAGCCGCATCGTCCTGCGGACGCGGGAGGGCCGGGGCGGGGTCGAGGACGCAACGGTGGGCGGCGGAGCCGGAGGCGGGGCCGTGGGGGACGGGGTCGTGGGGGACGCGGCGGGGGGCGCGGGCGGCCGGGAGGCGGCCGAGGGCTCTGGGGTGTCGGGCACGGGACCGGGGGAAGGGGCCGCGGCACGGGCGGCGGTGGCGGACGGGGCAGGAGGCGGGTCGGCGTGAGGGGCGGGGGGCGCGGACGGTGCGGACGGCGTGGGGGGCACGGCCGCCGGCGGTGGCGGGGCCGCGGGTCTCGGCGGCGCGGCCGGCCTCGGGGGTCCGGTCGGCCGGGGAGGGGCGGCGGGTTTGGGGGGCGTCGCGGCGACGGGCGAGGCCGCGGGCCGTGGCGGCGTGGCGGGGCGGGGTGGGGCAGCGGGCTCCGGCGGCATGCGCCGCTCCTCCTGCTCGGTGGTCATCCACACACCCCCAAGGCCGCCATGACGCGAGTCACTCTACGGGCGCCCCGTCACGCCCCGAAACCGGGCCCGGCCACGGAGTTCCCCGGCGGGAGTCGTCCCCGCGAACCGGCCCCACACCCTACAGCGGTGTGACGTACGCGCCCGCGATCCCGCCGTCCACGAGGAACTCGGCCGCGTTCACGAACGAGGCGTCGTCGCTCGCGAGGAAGGCGACCGCGGCGGCGATCTCCTCCGGCTCGGCGAAGCGTCCCGTCGGCACGTGGACCAGGCGGCGGGCCGCGCGCTCGGGGTCGGCGGCGAACAGCTCCTTCAGCAGCGGGGTGTTGACCGGCCCGGGGCACAGCGCGTTGACGCGGATGCCCTCGCGCGCGAACTGCACGCCCAGCTCCCGCGACATGGCCAGGACGCCGCCCTTGGACGCCGTGTAGCTGATCTGGGAGGTCGCCGCGCCCATCACGGCGACGAACGAGGCGGTGTTGATGATCGATCCCCTGCCCTGCCGCCGCATGTACGGCAGGACGGCGCGGCAACACAGGTACACCGAGGTGAGGTTGACCTCCTGGACGCGGCGCCAGGCGTCCAGCCCGGTGGTGAGGATCGAGTCGTCCTCGGGCGGCGAGATGCCGGCGTTGTTGAAGGCGACGTCGACGGACCCGTAGGCCTCGTGGGCCGTGCGGAAGAGGGCGTCGACCTGGTCGGGGTCGGTGACGTCGGTCTCCACGAACAGGCCCCCGGTCTCCCGGGCGGCGGCCTCCCCGCGTTCGGTGTCCACGTCGGCGGCGACCACGTGGGCGCCCTCGGCGGCCAGCCGGCGGGCGGTGGCCAGGCCGATGCCGCTGCCGGCACCCGTGACCACGGCGGTCCGCCCGACGAGGCGGCGGCAGACGACGGTGTCCTCGCTCACGGTGTATCCCTGCTCCTGTCGTGTCGATGGTGTGCCACGGTGCCTGGCGTCCTCACCGCTCCTCGGTGGCGATGAAGACGTTCTTGGTCTCGGTGAAGGCCGCCAGGGCGTCGGGGCCAAGCTCGCGGCCGAGCCCCGAGTGCTTGAAGCCACCGAACGGGGTGGCGTGGCGGACGCTGCTGTGGGAGTTGACCGAGAGGTTGCCGGCGGCCACCGCGCGGACGACCCGCAGGGCGCGCGCCGCGTCCCGTGTCCAGACCGACCCGGACAGGCCGTAGTCGGTGGCGTTGGCCTGGCGGACGGCGTCGGCCTCGTCGTCGAAGGGGGCGACGACGGCCACGGGGCCGAAGATCTCCTCGGCCGCGGCGCGGGCGGGCGCCGCGTGGGCCTCCAGCACGGTCGGCGGATACCAGTACCCGGGCCCGGTCGGCACCGTGCCACGGACGACGGCCGGGGTCGTCTCCGGCACGTGGGCGCGGACGCGGTCGCGGTGGGCGGCGGAGATCAGCGGGCCCATGGCGGTGGCCGGGTCGGCTGGGTCGCCGACGGTCACGGCGAGGACCGCGGGCTCCAGCAGGGCGAGGAAGCGGTCGTAGACGGTGCGCTCGACCAGGACGCGACTGCGGGCGCAGCAGTCCTGTCCGGCGTTGTCGCAGAACGCGCCGGGCGCGGTGGCGGCCGCGCGCTCCAGGTCGGCGTCGGCGAAGACGATGTTCGGGCTCTTGCCCCCCAGTTCGAGGGTGAGCCGCTTCACGCCCGCGGCGCAGCGGGCCATGATCCGCTTGCCGACGGCGGTGGAGCCGGTGAAGACGACCTTGGCGACGCCGGGGTGGTCCACGAGGGCCTCGCCGGTGACGGGGCCGGCACCCGGCAGCACCTGGAAGAGGTCCTCGGGCAGGCCGGCGGCCAGCGCGAGCTCGGCCAGGCGCAGCGCGGACAGCGGCGTGGCCTCGGCGGGCTTGAGGAGCACGGCGTTGCCCGCGGCGAGCGCGGGGGCGCTGCCCCAGGCGGCGATCGGCAGGGGGAAGTTCCACGGTGCGATGACGGCGACGACGCCGAGCGGCTCCTGGAAGGTGACGTCCAGGCCACCGGCCACCGGGATCTGGTATCCGGTGAGTCGTTCGACGCCGCCCGCGGCGTAGTCGAGGAGGTCGCGGACGTTGCCCGCCTCCCAGCGGGCGCCGGCCAGCGGGTGCCCCGCCTCCCGCAGCTCGATCGCGGCCAGCTCCTCGACGGCGCCGTCGACGGCGGTGGCGAAGCGGCGCAGCAGCCGCGCCCGGTCGGCGGGGGCGAGCGCGGCCCAGCGTCGCTGCGCGGCCGTCGCCCGGCGGACGGCGGCGTCCACCTCCGCCGGCGTGGTCGACCGGACGGTGGCGATGACCTCCTCGGTGGCGGGGTTGACGACGTCGTGCGCCACGGGGTGGGTGGTGGGGGCGTCGGTCGGGGGCTCGGCGGGCACGCGCGTCCTCACGTCCTTGGGTCGTCTCCTGGGGTCCGCCGACGTCTGCCGGCGTGTTCACATGCGCTCGAAGGAACGAAACCGCTCCCAGTCGGTCACGGCGGTGTCGTGCGCGTCCTGCTCCACGCGTGCCATGTTGAGGTAGTGGGCGACGACGTCCTCGCCGAAGGCGGCGTGCGCCAGGGCGCTGTCCCGCCACAGCGCCGCGGCCTCGCGCAGGGTGGTGGGGACCCGCTCGGCGTCGCCCGCGTAGGCGTTGGTGGTGCAGGGGTCGGGGAGTTCGAGCTCCCGCTCGACGCCGTCGAGGCCCGCGGCGATCATCGCGGCGACGGCGAGGTAGGGGTTGACGTCGCCGCCGGGCAGCCGGTTCTCCAGCCGCAGGGAGGGGCCGTGGCCGACGATCCGCAGCGCGCAGGTGCGGTTGTCCGGGCCCCAGACGACGGCGGTGGGGGCGAAGGAGCCGGGGCGGAAGCGCTTGTAGGAGTTGATGTGGGGGGCGTACAGCAGGCTCAGCTCCCGCAGGGCGGCGAGCTGGCCGGCCAGGAAGTGGCGCATGACGCCCGACATGCAGTACGGCCCGGCGGGGTCGGCGAAGACCGGCCGGTCGGCCTCGTCGCGCAGCGAGAAGTGGATGTGGCAGGAGTTCCCCTCGCGCTCGTCGAACTTGGCCATGAAGGTGAGGGCGACGCCCTCCTGGGCGGCGATCTCCTTGGCGCCGGTCTTGTAGACGGCGTGCTGGTCGCAGGTGGTGAGGGCGTCGGCGTACCGGAAGGCGATCTCGTGCTGGCCGAGGTTGCACTCGCCCTTGGCGGACTCCACGACCATGCCGGCGCCGGCCATCTCGGTGCGGATGCGGCGCAGCAGCGGCTCGATCCGCCCGGTGCCGAGCACGGAGTAGTCCACGTTGTACTGGTTGGCGGGCGTGAGGTCGCGGTATCCCGAGCGCCAGGCGTGCTCGTAGGTGTCGGTGAAGACCATGAACTCCAGCTCGGTGCCCGCCAGGGCGTGCCAGCCCCGGGCGGCGAGCCGGTCGAGCTGGCGGCGCAGTATCTGGCGGGGCGAGGCGGCGACGGGCGTGCTGTCGTGCCAGGCGAGGTCGGCGGTGATCATGACGGTGCCGGGGTGCCAGGGGAGGCGGCGCAGCGTGGTCTGGTCGCCGTGGAGGGCGAAGTCGCCGTAGCCGTTGTCCCAGGAGGACATGGCGTACCCGTCGACGGTGTTCATGTCGGCGTCCACGGCGAGGAGGTAGGCGCAGCCCTCGGTGCCGTGGTCGAGGACCTCGTCGAGGAAGAAGCGGGCGGCGAACCGCTTGCCCTGGAGGCGGCCCTGCATGTCGGTGAAGGCCAGGAGGACGGTGTCGGTCTCACCGCCCTCGACCTGGGACCTCAGCTCGGCCACGGACAGCGGGGGCGTGCGGTGGGTCATCGGGCCGTGCCTCCTGTCACGTCGACCGGACGCCTAAGGTATCGGGAGAGACCATTGATGGGGAAGTGGACCGATGAGCGATCCCAGGGCCGTGGCCGGACGCGGGAGCGGGGAGGAGCGGACCGGCGTGGACCGGCTGGGCGTCGTGCTGCGGCCGGTCAGGGGCGGCAACGGCTTCGAGGAGGCGCTGGAGCGGGTGCTCCAGGTGCTGCGGCTCGGGCTGATACCGCCGGGTGAGCGGCTGCCGCCCGAGCGCCGGCTGGCGGAGCGGCTGGGGGTGAGCCGCGCGACGGTGCGCGAGGTGCTGCGGGTGCTCCAGGACGAGGGGCTGCTGGAGGCCAGACGCGGCCGGTACGGCGGCACGTTCGTGCGGGGGCCGGCGGGTCGGGGCGGCGGGCGTGGTGGAGTCGGGGTGCGGGGGCCGGCCTCGGGCGCGGCCGGGCGTCCGGTGGGCGGCCTCGGGACGCGGCCGTCGGCGAGGGCCGTGGCCGCGCGGCGGCAGGCGCCGGAGCGGGCCGCCCGTGCGGTCGCGTCGGTGGGGGCCGCGGAGGCGGTCGAGGCGGTGGAGGCGGTGGAGGACACGCTGCGGCTGCGCGAGGTGCTCGACGTCGGGGCGGCCGGCCTGTGCGCGGCCGACGCGCTCCGCCCGGCCGACGCGGAGCGGCTCCGCGCCGCGCTGGCCGCCACCCGGCAGGCCGAGGCGACGGCGTACTGGCGCGCCGACACCCTCTTCCACCTCACCCTCGCCGAGCTCAGCGGCTCGCCCTCGCTGGCCACCCAGTACGCGGCGGTGCGGGCCCGGCTGAACGAGCTGCTGGACGGCGTCCCGCTGCTGGTGGCGGACCTGGAGCGTGCCCAGGCCCAGCACGCCGCGCTCGTCGAGGCCGTGCTCGGGGGCGACGCCTCCCGGGCGCGCGCGGTGATGCGCGAGCACTGCGCGGCCACGGCGGCGCTGCTGCGGGCACGGCCCACGACGGGCGCGTGAGGTCCCGCGGTCTTGCGCGCCACCCGCGCGGAGCGCAATGGTGTTCGTCCAGACCTTTGCCGCCCTCGCGGGCTCGTCGTCCTTCCACGGCGCGGACGGGGGTGCGGACCGGCAGGAGGCGGCACCCATGACCGACGAGACCCCCTCCCCCGCCACGGCCTCCCCCGCCACGGCGCCGACGACCGCCACGCCCGCTGAGCCGGCGCCCGGCACGGACGGCGTCGCCTCCCCCGAGGACGCCTACCTGCGCCGCCGACAGCTGCGCACCGGCAGCGCGGGGCCCGTGCTGCTGACCGGTCTCGGGGTGGCGTACGTCGTCTCCGGCGACTACGCGGGGTGGAACTTCGGCCTGGCCGAGGGAGGCTTCGGCGGCCTGGCGATCGCCACCGCGCTGATGGGCCTCATGTACACCTGCATGGTCTTCACCCTGGCCGAGCTCGCGGCCGTCCTCCCCACGGCGGGCGGCGGCTACGGCTTCGCCCGGCGCGCCCTCGGCCCCTGGGGCGGCTTCCTGACGGGGACGGCCATCCTCGTCGAGTTCGTGCTCGCCCCGGCCGCGATCTCGATCTTCATCGGCGACTACGTGGAGTCGCTCGACCTGTTCGGTCTGTCCTCCGGCTGGCCGGTCTACCTCGCCTGCTTCGTGATCTTCCTGGCCATCCACCTGTGGGGGGTCGGCGAGGCGCTGCGTTTCAGCCTCGTCGTGACCGCGATCGCCGTGGTCGCGCTGCTGGTCTTCGTGGCGGGCGCGGCCAGCGAGTTCGGCGCGGACTCGCTCGGCGACATCCCGGTCGACCAGGACGCCTTCGGTTCGAGTTCGTGGCTGCCGTTCGGCCTGTTGGGGATCTGGGCGGCCTTCCCGTTCGGCATGTGGTTCTTCCTCGGGGTGGAGGGGGTGCCGCTGGCGGCCGAGGAGGCGCGTGACCCGGTCCGCACCCTGCCGAGGGCGATGGCCTGGGCGATCGGCATCCTGCTGGTGCTGGCGGCGTTGACGCTGCTGGCCGCCTCGGGCGCCCGGGGCTCGGCGGCCGTGCAGGACGCGGGCAACCCGCTGGTGGCCGCGTTGGAGGAGGACGGCGAGGCCACCGCCCTCAGCCGCTTCGTCAACTACGCCGGTCTGGCCGGCCTGGTGGCCTCGTTCTTCTCGCTGGTCTACGCCGGATCCCGGCAGCTGTTCGCGCTCTCCCGCGCCGGATACCTGCCGCGCTTCCTGTCGCTCACCAGCCGCCGCCGCGCCCCGTACCTGGGCCTGCTGGTCCCCGGCGCGCTCGGCTTCGGCCTGGCCGCGGCCACGGGGGACGGCGCGCGGATGCTCAACGTCGCCGTCCTCGGAGCGACGATCTCTTACGCCCTGATGTGCTTCTCACACGTCGTGCTGCGGGTGCGGGAGCCGGGCCTGCCGCGCCCGTACCGGACGCCGGGCGGCGTCGTGACCTCGTCGGTGGCGTTCGTGCTGGCGCTGGCGGCGCTCGTCGCGACGTTCCTGGTGGACCGGGAGGCGGCCGTCATCGCGCTGGGTGTGTACGCGGTGGCGCTCGCGTACTTCGCGCTCTACAGTCGGCGGCGTCTCGTGGCCGCGGCCCCCGAGGAGGAGTTCGCCGCGCTCGCCGAGGCCGAGGCGGAGCTCCGCCGCGCGTAGCGAGCGAAGGGAGGGCCGGGGCGTGCCAGCCGCACGGCCGTTGATCGGCGTCAGCACCTACCTGGAGACGGACGCCCGCTGGGGAGCGTGGGCGCTGCCGGCCGCCCTGCTGCCCGAGGGGTACCACCGCCTGGTGCAGCGCGCCGGCGGCCTGGCCGTGCTGCTGCCGCCCGACGCGGGCGCGGCGGCGGCGCGCGAGGTCGTGGCGCGCCTGGACGGCCTGGTCGTCGCGGGCGGCCCGGACGTCGAGCCCTCCCGGTACGGCGCCCCGCGCGACCCGCGCACCGGCCTGCCGGCACGGGAGCGGGACGCGTGGGAGCTGGCGCTGCTCGAGGCGGCCCTGGCCGGCGGCGTGCCGCTGCTGGGCGTCTGCCGGGGGATGCAGCTGCTCAACGTGGCGCTCGGCGGCACGTTGAGCCAGCACGTGGACGGGCACGCCGGCGCGCCGGGCAGCTTCGTCGACCACGAGGTGACGCCGGTGCCGGGCACCCTGCTGGCGTGGGCGCTGCCCGGGCCGGTGCGGGTGCGTGCCGCCCACCACCAGACGGTGGACCGCCTGGGCGAGGGCCTGCGGGCCTCGGCGCACGCCGCCGACGGCGTGGTCGAGGCCGTCGAGTTCGCCGAGGCGTGCGGCGCGGCCGGGGCACGGCGGGCGGCGGGCTTCGTGCTGGGCGTGCAGTGGCACCCGGAGGCCGGCCTCACCGAGCACGACGTGCGCGTCATGCGTGCCCTGACGACCGCCGCGGCGGGCGGGGGCCTCCCCCGTCGGCGCGGGCCGGGGCGCGACGCCGCCTGACGGCCCTCCCGGCGAGGGCGCCCGTCGACCGGCCCCCGTCGACCGGCACCCGTCGGGGCCGGCTCAGACGACGCCGCCCGCGCGCGCTCCCCGCGCCCCCGTCACGTTCTGCCGCTGTCCGTCGGGGCGGTCGGCTCGTGCTTGCGCCGCTCGCCGCGCTGGGCCCGCTCGGCCGCCACCTCGGCGCGCCCACCGGGCAGGACGCGCGCCAGCCAGTGCGAGCGGCCGGCGACCAGCGGCGCCACCACGGCGAGGACCAGCACGTACCCGGCGATGAACGGCGACAGGCGCCCGTCGAGACCGGCCGCCGCCGCCATGGTGGCGAGGATCAGCGCGAACTCGCCGCGCGCCAGCAGCGTGGTGGCGACGTTCGCCGTGGGGCGCGGCCCGAAGCCGTAGACGCGGGAGGTGACCACGCCGGCCGCCACGTTCATGACGACCGTGATCGCCACCGCGATCACCACCGGCCAGACCACGCTCGGCAGGTCGCCGGGGTCGATCGAGAGGCCGAAGCCGAAGAAGAAGATCGCCGCGAACGCGTCCCGCAGCGGGTGGACCAGCTCCCGGATGCGGTCGCCCGAGCCGGTGTTGCCCAGGATGAGGCCGACCATGAACGCGGCGATCGCGTCGGCCACGCCGAACCGCTCCGCAATCCCGGCGACCAGCACCGCCGCGCCGAGGAAGGAGATGGTCAGCAGCTCGTCGTCGCGGGTGGCGAAGAGCCGTCCGATGATCTTGATGCCGAAGCGCGCGGCGAGCGCGAGCACCAGCAGGAAGCCGAAGGCCTTCGCGATCTGCCAGGCCGTGCCGCCGACGTCCTCGGAGCCGGAGATCACCGGCTGGAGGGCCGCGAGGTAGAGGGCGAGGAAGATGTCCTCGACGACGATGATGCCGAGGATCGGCCGGGTCTCCGGGTTCCCGATGCGGCCGAGGTCCACGAGGATCTTGGTGACGATCGCCGAGGACGAGATGCCGAGGACCCCCGCGAGAACCAGCGCCTCGGAGGTGCCCCAGCCCACGGCGAGTCCGAAGACGAGACCCGCGCCCACGTTGAGGACGAGGTAGAGGGAGCCGGCCACGGCCATCCGTCGGCCGCCGGTCCTCAGGTCGTCCATGTGGAACTCGAGGCCGAGGTAGAACAGCAGGAGCACGAGGCCGAGCGCCGAGAGCATCTCCAGCTCGTGCGGGTCCTCCAGCAGGACGTACCCGGGTGTGTGAGGGCCGAGCAGCATGCCGGCCAGGATGAACAGCGGGATCGTCGGCAGGCCGATGCGGCTGCCGACGCGGGCGAGGACGGCGGCGGCGACGAAGGCACCGCCCATGGCGAGCAGGGTGTCGGCGTGTCCCACGATCACCCTCGCGTGCCGGGTCGGGCGGGCGTCAGTGAGTGCATGGCTCCTCCGTGGCGTCCGGACGGCTCGGTCACGTGTTCGGGCGAATGATCACGTAAAGCAAGCGTCAAAGAGGCATCAAGAAAACGTCAATGTTTAGCTTAACAAAGCATCTTTCACCGACGTGCCCGAGGCCCCCGGGGTACCCCGGCGTGGCTCCCCGACCCCCTCGTACCGGCCCGGCTGCGGCATGATCGCTCCCGTGACTTCCACGACGACTCCCACGCCACGCCTGATGCTGCTCGACACCGCCTCGCTGTACTTCCGCGCCTACTTCGGCGTCCCCGAGTCGGTGCGCGCCCCCGACGGCACCCCGGTCAACGCGGTGCGCGGGCTGCTGGACTTCATCGCCCGGCTGGTGACCGACCACCGGCCGACCGCCCTGGTCGCCTGCATGGACGAGGACTGGCGGCCGGCCTGGCGCGTCGAGCTCATCCCGTCGTACAAGGCCCACCGCGTCGCCGAGGAGAGCGCCGAGGGGCCCGACGCCGAGGTCGTGCCCGACACGCTCTCCCCGCAGGTGCCGGTCATCGAGCGGGTGCTCGACGCGATCGGCATCGTCAGGAGCGGCGCGCGCGACTACGAGGCCGACGACGTCATCGGCACCCTCAGCACCCGGGCCACCGGACCGGTCGACATCGTCACCGGCGACCGCGACCTGTTCCAGCTCGTCGACGACGCGCGCGGCGTACGCGTGCTCTACCCGGTCAAGGGCATGGGCAGCCTCACGGCCTTCGACGGCGCGGCCCTGCGCGCGCGCTACGGCGTGGACGGCCCCGGCTACGCCGACATGGCCGTGCTGCGCGGCGACCCCAGCGACGGCCTGCCGGGCGTCCCCGGCATCGGCGAGAAGACCGCGACCAAACTCCTGGACCGCCACGGCGACCTCGCGGGAATCCTCGCGGCGCTGGACGACCCGGTGGCCGCCGCCACCGGCTTCACCGCCGCCCAGCGCGCCCGGCTGACCGAGGCACGCCCGTACCTGGCCGTGGCGCCCCGCGTGGTGCGGGTGGCGCGTGACGTCCCGCTGCCGCCGCACGACGCGACGCTGCCGCGCACCGCCCGCGACCCCGAGGGCCTGGCGGCGCTGGACGAGCGCTGGGGCCTGGGCGGCTCGCTAAGCCGCCTGCTCGCCGTGCTCGCCGAGCCGGCGGCGCCCGATCAGCCGACCGAGCTGTAGGCCACGACACCCCGCAGCACCTTGTCCACGGCCCGCCGCGCGTTCCGCGCGACGGTGCCCCCCTCAGGGGCGGCCGCGGCTATCTGGCCCAGCACGTCGACGACCTGCTTGCACCAGCGGACGAAGTCGCCGGCGGGCATCTCCGCGTCGCGCAGCACCGTGTCGAGCCCCTCACCCTGGGCCCAGCGGAACGCCGCCCACGCGAAGCCGAGGTCCGGCTCGCGCTGGCCCACGCCCGTGGCCTGGCTCACCCGGTGGCGGCCCTCCAGGTCGTCCAGCCGCCCCCAGATGCGCACCATGTCCGCCAGCGCCTCCCGGGCCCTGCCCCCCGGGAGCTCGGGCGCCGGGGCGTCGTCCCCGACCCGGGACTCGTAGACCAGGGCCGAGGCGCAGGCGGCGAGCTCCGCCGGGCCGAGCCCCTCCCAGACACCGTCCCGCAGGCACTCGCTGGCCAGCAGGTCGAGCTCGCCGTAGAGCCGGGCCAGCCGCCGGCCGTGCGGGGTGACCTCGTCCCCCCGGAGGTAGTCCAGCTCGGTCAGCAGGGCGCAGACCTGGTCGAAGGTGCGGGCGATGGTGTTGGTGCGGCCCTCGATGCGCCGCTCCAGCTGGCGGGTGTCACGCCGCAGCCGGTAGTACCGCTCGGCCCATCGGGCGTGGTCCTCCCGCTCGTCGCAGCCGTGGCAGGGGTGGGCGCGGATCTCGCTCCGCAGCCGCGCTATCTCCGGGTCCTCCGCGGCGCCGCTGTACTGCCCGCGCCGCCCGTGCTGCCGGCGCGGCTCGGGCGGCGCCGAGCGGCCGCCGCCCGCCGCCCTGGTGCGCAGCGCGGAGGCGAGGTCGCGGCGCGACGCGGGGCTGCGTGGGTTGAACGACTTCGGGATCCGCATCCGGTCCACCGGCTCGACCGGCACCGGGAAGTCCATCGAGGCCAGCCGCTTGACCTGGCGCTCGGCGGTGAGGACCAGCGGGCGGGGACCGTCGTGGTGGCCGTGACCGCGGGGTCCCGCGCTGCGCCCGTCGGCCACGCCCGGGTCCAGCACCAGCGCGAGGCCGGCGAACTTCCCGCTCGGCACGTGGATGATGTCCCCCGGGCGCAGCCGCTCCAGCGCGATGGTCGCGGCGGCGCGCCGCTGCGCGGTGCCCTGCCGCGCCAGCTCCGTCTCCCGGTCCTTCAGCGCGCGGCGCAGCCGGGCGTACTCCTCGAAGTCCCCGAGGTGACAGGTCATCGCCTCGCGGTACCCGGCCAGGCCGGTCTCGTTGCGCTGGACTTGGCGGGAGATCCCGACGACGGCACGGTCCGCCTGGAACTGCGCGAAGGACGTCTCCAGCAGCTCTCGCGAGCGGTGACGGCCGAACTGGGAGACCAGGTTGACCGCCATGTTGTACGAGGGGCGAAACGAGGAGCGCAGCGGATACGTGCGGGCGCCGGCGAGCCCCGCGAGGGCGGCGGGGTCCATGCCCCGCTGCCACAGCACCACGGCGTGGCCCTCCACGTCGATGCCGCGGCGGCCGGCGCGCCCGGTGAGCTGGGTGTACTCGCCGGGCGTGATGTCGGCGTGCTGCTCGCCGTTCCACTTCACGAGCTTCTCCAGCACCACGGAGCGGGCCGGCATGTTGATCCCCAGCGCCAGCGTCTCGGTGGCGAAGACCGCCTTCACCAGGCCACGGACGAAGAGCTCCTCGACGATCTCCTTGAACGTCGGCAGCATCCCGGCGTGGTGCGCGGCGATGCCCCGCTGGAGGCCCTCCAGCCACTCGAAGTACCCGAGGACGTGCAGGTCCGCGTCGGGGATGCCGGCGACCCGGCGCTCGACGATCTCCCGCACCTGGACGCGGGCGGAGGGGTCGTTCAGCCGCAGGCCGGCGAGGAGACACTGCTGGACGGCGGCCTCGCACCCGGCGCGGCTGAAGATGAACGTGATCGCCGGCAGCAGGCCGGCGGCGTCGAGCCGGCTGATGACCTCCGGGCGGCTCGGCGTGTGGAGCCTGGCCCGCTGGCGGCGCTGGCGCTCCCGCTCGGCGGTGAAGCGACGGTCCCGGTCCCGGCCGGCGCGGAAGCGCTCGCGCGGCGAGGGGCGGCTGTTCTCCAGGCGCGCGATCCGCAGCAGCTCGGGGCTGACCTCGCGGGCGACCTGGCCGGGATCGCCCGCGGCGGAGGTCTCCTCGAAGAGGTCGTACAGCCGCCGGCCGGCCATCACGTGCTGCCACAGCGGCACGGGCCGGTGCTCGGAGACGATCACCCGGGTCTCGCCGCGGACGGCGTCCAGCCAGTCGCCGAACTCCTCGGCGTTGGAGACGGTGGCCGAGAGCGACACGAGGGTCACGGACTCGGGGAGGTGGATGATGACCTCCTCCCAGACCGCGCCCCGGAAGCGGTCGGAGAGGTAGTGGACCTCGTCCATCACCACGTACCCGAGGCCGGTCAGCGAGGAGGAACCCGCGTAGAGCATGTTCCGCAGCACCTCGGTGGTCATGACGACCACCGGCGCCTCGGGGTGGACGCTGTTGTCACCGGTGAGGAGGCCGACCCGGTCGGGGCCGTACCGCTTGGCCAGGTCGGTGTACTTCTGGTTCGACAGGGCCTTGATCGGCGTGGTGTAGAAGCACTTGCGGCCCTGCTCGAGCGCCAGGTGGACGGCGAACTCCCCCACGATCGTCTTGCCCGACCCGGTGGGGGCGGCGACCAGGACGCCGAAGCCCTGTTCGAGGGCCTCGCACGCCTCGACCTGGAAGCCGTCGAGCTCGAAGTCGTACAGCGCCCGGAACGGGGCGAGGGCGGTGGCCTGCTCGGCGGCGCGCCGACGGGCGGCGGCGAAGCGCTCGGCGGGTGACATCTCGTCGGTCATTGTGTCTACGAGCCTACCGGCCGACACTGACAGCACCCCGGTTTTCCGTGCCCGACGGTGTCCGCCCGCCGGGCCCCTGGCGTGCGCCGCTACGCTCCGCCGCCCTCCGGCAGACGGGCCGCGAGAACGCGGGCCGCGGCGGGGACGCACTCGGCGGCGAGCGGCAGTGGCCCGAGCCGTTCGCCGTCCGCGTAACCCGTGACGTCGGGGGCGTCGAGCTCCACTCGCGCCACGCGGTGGACCGTCACCGCGGGGTGGGTGAGGTGGGTCCCCCGGTAGACGCGGGGGAAGACCCGCACGAGCTCGGTGCGCGAGCAGGGGCCGACGACGGTGACGTCGAACAGGCCGTCGTCGAGGCGGGCTCCCGCGCAGATCCGCATCCCACCGCCGTAGTCCGGGCCGTTCCCGACGGCCACGAGGGTGGCGGGGAGCTCCTGCCAGGGGCCGTCGTCCAGCCGCAGGCGGAAGGGGATGGGCCGCAGGGAGGCCAGCTCCGCGAGCATCGCCACGTCGTACCGGAAACGGCCGCGCGGCCAGCGCATCCGGTTGCCCCGGTCGTTGACCCGGGAGTCGAAGCCGGAGGCCAGGACGCCGCCGAACCACGCGGGCCCCTCGCCCTCCGCGAGGCTGACCCGGCCGAGGTCGACCGCACGGGCGTCGCCCTCCTTCAGCGCTACGGCCGCCGCCGCGGCCGCGGCGCGCGGATCGCGCACCGGCAGGCCGCAGGAGCGGGCGATGTCGTTCCCGGTGCCGACGGCGACGACGCCGAGCGGCGTGTCACTGCCGGCCACCGCCCGCAGGGCCAGGGAGACCACCCCGTCGCCACCGACGGCCACCAGCGCGGCGACCCCCTCGGCGACGGCGACACGGGCGCGACGCAGGGCGTCGGGGGCGTCCTCACCGACGACCGAGCGCACCGTCCAGCCGGCCTCCCGCAGCACGCTCGCGGCGGGCTGGGCGGCACGGGCGCCGCGGCCCTTCCCTGCCGTGGGGTTGACCAGCAGGGCTATGTCACTGCTCACTCGGGTCCGCTTCCGGGTCCGACCGGGCGTCAGGTGGCGTCGTCGTAGCCGTTGCGCGGGGTGTATCCCGCGTCGTCGCCCCTGCCGGCGCTCACGCGCTCCGTGGGCTCGATCGTCGAGGGCGTCAGGTCCAGCTCGGACGCCTCGTCGTCGTCCAGCTCCGCGTCGGGGTCACGGCGCCGCTTGCGGCGGTCGTTCAGCATCGCGATGCCGCAGGCGATGAAGTACAGGCCCGTGACGGGGACCTGGAGCGCCACCATCGACATCATGTCGGTGGGGGTGATCGCGGCGGCGAAGATGGCGATGCCGACCACCATCCACCGCCACCAGCTGATCATGCGCTTGCCGCTGACGATCCCGCCGAGGTTCAGCAGGACCAGCACCAGCGGCAGCTCGAAGGAGAGGCCGAAGGCGAGGGCCAGGCGGACGGAGATGTCCAGCATGTTGTCCATCGAGACGAGGTTCTGGGCCTCGTCCGCGGAGAAGCCGAGGAGGACCGGGATCGCCCGCGGCAGCAGCCAGTACGCGAAGTACGCGCCGGTGAGGAAGAGCGGCACGCCCACCACGACGACGGCGCGGCTGTACTTCTTCTCGTTCTTGTGAAGGCCGGGGGCGATGAACGCCCACGCCTGGTGGAGCCAGATCGGCGAGGAGACGATGACGCCGACCAGCAGCGAGACCTTGAAGTACGTGGCGAACGGCGAGGTGAGGCCGTCCTGCGTCAACATCGCGCAGCGCTCGCCGTTCAGCGTGTTGCTGTCCTCGGGGCAGATCGGCAGCGGATCGCTGAGGAAGTCCATGATGTCCTTGGCGAAGAACAACCCCACGATGGTGACGGCGAGGATCGCGCCCACCGACACCGCGAGCCTGTTACGCAGCTCCCGCAGGTGCTCGGTGAGGGGCATCCTCCCCTCGGGGTCCTTCTGCCTCTTGCCACGCGCGGTACTGGGCACCCCACGTCCTCATCTCGTAGGGCAGCCGGAACCGCTCCGGCCGCCGGACTTCACTCCTGGTATCGCGACGGCCGGTCAGCCCTGGGTGGTGTCCCTGGGCTCCTGGACCGGACGGGAGGTGGTGACGTCGCCGGGCGCCGCCTGGATCGTCTTTGGGGCGGGAGGCTGCTCCGAGCTGTTGGCCGTGGTGGTGTCGGTGGTCGACTTCCCGTCGTTCTTCATGGCCTGCGTCTCGCTCTTGAGAATGCGCATGGACTTGCCAAGCGACCGAGCGGTGTCAGGAAGACGCTTCGACCCGAAGACCACGATGACGACAATGGCGACGAGCAGGAGGTGCCAGGGAGAGATCGAGCCCATGATGTCCGTCCGCTATCTCTGTGAGGTGGTGACCTTCCGGCCGCGCCGGACGGGACGTGTGACGAAGTCCCGCAGGCCCGGCAATCTTAACGCGCAAGGGTGAACGCAAATCAATGCCCGAGCGTACATGTAGTCTCCCCCGTCACCCTGGACCTGCGCCAGGGTGCCTTTCGGTCCGGATCAGCCGGCCGCCGCGCGCCACGAGCGGCCCGGCGGCCCGTTCGAGGTCGTCGGCGGCCCGCGCGACGCGCTCGGTGCCCTCCGCGACGGCCCGTGCCAGCCGTCGCACCTCGATCGCGACGCGGACGGCGAGCACGCCGAGGACGGCGACGCCGGCGAAGGCGAGCGCGAGGTGGACCATCGACCAGGCCATCACGGTTCGGGAGCCCGCTCGTACTCGGCGAGCGCCGCCCGCGCGGCGTCGCGGGCGCTGTCGGCCAGCTCCCGTGGGGCGACGATCCGACCGTCGCCGCCCAGGCGCAACGCCAACCGGCGCAGGGTGGCCGGGTCCGAGGTGCGCAAGGTGATCCGCAGCCCGCCGTCGGGCAGCTCCCGCGCCTCCTCGTGCGGGTAGTACTCGGCGACCCACCGGCCGCCGGGGCCGACCTCGATCACCACCTCGGGGTCCGTGGGGGCGGGCTGCACCAGCCCCTCGCTGAGGTCGCGCGGCTCCAGGGGCGGCGGGTCGGCCGGCACGTCGAGCAGCTCGATCCGCGCCACCCGGTCGAGCCGGAAGGTCCGTCGGGCCTCGGACCTGCGGCACCACGCCTCGACGTAGGTGTGGCCGACGGTGAACAGGCGGATCGGGTCGACCTCGCGGTCGGTGAGCTGGTCACGGCCGGGCGAGTAGTAGCGGATGAGCAGCCGGCGCCGCTCGTTGATGGCGCGGTTCACCTCGGCGAAGACGCCACCCTCCGCCTCGAAGGTGACGTTCAGTCGGGCGCTGGCCACGGCGTTCTCGCCGGCGGCCGCCTCCAGCTTCGCGGTGGCGCGCAGCAGCGCGTCCCGGTCGTCGTCGCGCAGCCCCGGCAGGGTGGCGACGGCTCGGGCGGCCACGAGGAGCGCGGTGGCCTCGTCGGCGGCCAGCCGCAGCGGCTGGCCGGTCCCGTCGGCCACGGCGTTCGCGTTGTGCCACCAGATGTGCTCGCCGTCGGTGTCGATGTCGAGCAGGTCGCCGCCGCGGAAGCTCGTGCCGCACATCGGCAGCACGCCGAGGTCGGAGATGAGCTCCTCCTCGCTGACGCCGAACGCCCTGGCCACCTCGTCCACCCGGGCGCCCTGCCGCTCCCGCAGGTACGTGACCAGGGAGAGCATCCGCCGCGTCCGGTCGATGGCGGTCGTCGCCATGTCCCTGGGACCCTCCTTCCCGCGTCCTCGCGCGTTCGTTTCCCGCTGTCCTCGATATCGCCCGCGCCGTGCCCGCGCCCGGCGACGCTGCCCGACGCCGGGCTCAGCCCTTGGCCACGGCCCGCAGCCGGTCCAGCACCCCGTCCCTGAGCTCGGCCGGCTCCAGCACGATCACGTCCGGGCCCAACTCGGCCAGCCAGGCGTCCAGACCGTGGCCGTAGGGGATCTCCAGCTCGTCCCACTCCGCGTCCCGGGGCGTCACCGAACTCGCGCGCGCCCGCAGCGGGTACCCCGAGCCGCTGCGCAGCCGGATCCGCGCCTGGGATGTGGCCGCCTCGCCCGCCCAGCGGGCCACGCTCTCGCGGACCGCGACCTGGTCGGGAACGGGGGCGGTGAACGGCGCCCCGCGCGAGCGGACCCGGCCGACGATCCGGGAGAGCCGGAAGACCCGCTCCGCCCCGCGGTCGCGGTCGAAGCCCGCCAGGTACCAGTGGCCACGCCAGCACTCCAGGGCCCAGGGCTCGACCTGGCGCGTCTCGGGGCGGGCGGCGTTGGACTTGCGGTAGTCGAACGTGACCGGGCGACGGTCACGGCAGGCGATCATCAGCGGCTCGAAGGCGGCCTCCCCCGCGGGGATGCGGGGCTCCAGTGCGCCGTAGCTGTCCTGCTCCTGGGGGGCGAGGGGCATGCCCGCGGCCCGCAGCTTCTGGAGCGCGCCGCTCGCGGCGCCCGCGAGCCGGGCCTGCTGCCACACCCTGGCGGCCAGGCCGAGGGCGGCGGCCTCCTCGACGTCGAGCGTGATGGGCGGCAGCTGGTTGTGGTCGCGGTGCGCGTGGTACCCGACCTCGCCGTCGATGCTCTCGACCGTCTCTATGACCATGCCGAGCTCACGCAGGTCGTCCTTGTCGCGCTCGAACATGCGGTTGAAGGCGTCCTCGCCGCCGACCTCGCGGTACGCCTCGATCGAGGACCGCAGCTCCCGCTTGGTCAGCGGGCGGCCGGTGCCCAGCAGGCACAGGGCCAGGTTCATCAGCCGCTCGGCCTTGGCGATCGCCATCGGCGGGCCGCCCCTCTCCTGTCGCGTCAGACCACCTGTCAGCACGCGTCGTGGACCTCCCCGTCACCGGTCCCGTGTCGCCACGGCGGAACGGCGGGTGGGCCCACCCCGCGCGGGATGGGCCCACCGTACCGCCATGTGGGGTGCGCCGATTACGCGGCGACCAGATCGCAGACGAAGATCAGGGTCTCTCCGGGCTTGATGCGGCCACCGCCGGCCCCGGCGTCACCGTAGGCGAGGTGGGGAGGGATGGTCAGCTGGCGTCGGCCGCCGACCCGCATGCCCTGCACGCCGCGGTCCCAGCCGGGGATGACCTGTCCGGCGCCCAGCTGGAAACGGAGCGGGGTGCCGCGGTTCCAGCTGGCGTCGAACTCCTCGCCGGTGGAGAACGAGACGCCGACGTAGTGGACGGCGACCTCGGCGCCCGCCTGCGCGACGGGGCCGTCGCCCTCCCAGAGGTCCTTGACCTCGAGGTCGGCCGGGGGCTGGCCGACGGGGAAGTCGACCTCGGGCTTCTCGGTGTTCACGTCCTTGACTCCTTCGGGTGGGATGTCGGGCGGGCGGTGGTGGTCAGTCGGCGGCGAGGATGTCGACGACGAAGACGAGGGTGGAGCCGCCCGGGATGCCCTGGGTGCCCTCCTCGCCGTAGGCCAGGTCGGACGGGATCACGAGCAGCACCCGGTCACCGACGTGCTTGCCGACCAGGCCCTGGTCCCAGCCCTCGACCACGGAGCCCGTGCCGATCTGGAATCCCGAGGCGCTGTCGCGGTCCCAGGACGAGTCGAACTTCTCACCGGTGTCCCACAGCACGCCCGTGTACTGGACGACCAGGGCGTCTCCCGCCTCGACCTCGTGGCCGTCGCCCTCGATCAGCACCTGCTCCTGGAGCTCGCCGGGCGGCTCCTGGCCCTCGGGGACGGTGATGGTGGCGGGCTTCTTGCCGCCCGCCTCGACCTCGGGCATGCCCTCCTCGGGGGCGGCCTGCTCCCCCTCCGCCTCGGCCTGGAGGTCGACGTCGGCCGTGCCGGCCACGTCGAGCACCCAGACCACGCCCTCCTCGTCGGAGAAGCCGTACTGCTGGGCGACGGAGTCGCCGAAGAGCTCGGTGGCCCGGCCCTCGACCTGGAGGCGGGTCCCCACCGGCTCGCCGATCAGCGGTTCGGTCACCGCCTTCGGCAGGTAGGAGTCCTGACCGGCCTGGGTGACGATCTGCTTACGCAGCGCGCCCTCGCTGTCCTCGCCGCCGTCCTCGCCCTCGCCGGTGTCGGCGGAGGTGGACTGCCAGGTGTTCAGCAGCTCGGTGTCGCTCTCGACGGTCGTGGCCAGGACGTCCAGCCGGATGAAGGCACCCTCGACCACCTCGTCGCCGTCCCCCTCGGCGAGGACCTGGGAGACGGTCTCCTCACCGACCGTGGCGTTCTTGCCGACGGAGATCTCCGGGAGCTCCCCCGGCTGGCCGGTGACGGTGGCCACGGGGCCCGACGGCGCTGAGTCGGAGGAGCCGCCGGAGGAGGACTCACCGTCGTCGGAGCCGCAGGCGGCGGTGAACAGCAGAGCGGCGGGCAGTGCCAGGGCCGCGACGGTGCGGCGCAGTCGTTTCGTGGGGATCATCAGTCCAACTCGGGGTAGGCACGGTCGGGCGGCGGGACCCGTGGTCCCGCCCCACCCTACGGCCTTCCCGGTCGGAGCCGGTTAAGGATCGCCCCCGAACGGCGTCACATGCCGGCGATCAGTTTCTCCACCCGCTCGTCCACCGACCGGAACGGGTCCTTGCACAGCACGGTGCGCTGCGCCTGGTCGTTGAGCTTGAGGTGCACCCAGTCGACGGTGAAGTCCCGCCGCTGCTCCTGGGCGCGCCGGATGAAGTCGCCCCGCAGCCTGGCGCGGGTGGTCTGCGGGGGCACGGACTTGCCCTGGAAGATCTTCAGGTCGTTGCAGATCCGCTGCGCCTGGCCCTTGCGCTCCAGGAGGTAGTACAGGCCGCGACGACGGTGGATGTCGTGGTACGCGAGGTCTATCTGAGCCACCCGCGGGTGTGACATGGTCAGCTTGTGACGGGCCCGGTACCGCTCGATGAGCTGGTACTTCATGACCCAGTCGATCTCGGTGTTGATCTTGTCCAGCTCCTGGGCGCGGATCGCCTCGAGCGCCCGCCCCCACAGCTCCAGGACCTGCTCGGTCAGGCCCGTGCGCATGCCGCGGCGCTCACAGAAGTCCAGCGCCTTGTCGAAGTACTCCTGCTGTATCTCCAGCGCCGAGGCCTCGCGGCCGGTGGCCAGCCGCACCCGGCGCTGGCCGGTGATGTCGTGGCTGACCTCCCGGATGGCGCGGATCGGGTTCTCCAGCGTCAGGTCGCGCATCACGGTGCCCGCCTCGATCATGCGCAGCACGAGGTCGGTGGCGCCGACCTTCAGCAGCATGGTCGTCTCGGACATGTTGGAGTCGCCAACGATCACGTGGAGCCGCCGGTACCGCTCGGCGTCGGCGTGCGGCTCGTCGCGGGTGTTGATGATGGGCCGGGAGCGCGTGGTCGCGGAGCTGACGCCCTCCCAGATGTGCTCGGCGCGCTGGCTGACGCAGAAGACGGCGCCGCGCGGGGTCTGGAGCACCTTGCCGGCGCCGCAGATCAGCTGCCGCGTGACGAGGAACGGGATGAGGACGTCGGCCAGCCGGGAGAACTCGCCGTGGCGTGCCACCAGGTAGTTCTCGTGGCAGCCGTAGGAGTTGCCGGCGGAGTCGGTGTTGTTCTTGAAGAGGTAGACGTCGCCGGCGATGCCCTCCTCGTGGAGGCGGCGCTCGGCGTCCACCAGCAGCCCCTCGAGGATGCGCTCACCCGCCTTGTCGTGGGTGATGAGCTCGACGACGTTGTCGCACTCGGGAGTGGCGTACTCGGGATGCGAGCCGACGTCCAGGTACAGGCGGGCGCCGTTTCGCAGGAACACGTTGCTGCTGCGACCCCATGACACGACGCGGCGGAAGAGGTACCGCGCCACCTCGTCCGGTGACAGCCGGCGCTGTCCCCGGAACGTACAGGTGACGCCGTACTCGTTCTCCAGCCCGAAGATTCGGCGATCCATGAGTGAACAGTACGCCCGATGCCATGGTCTGAAACCGGGATCGAGGGCGGCGTTTCGATCATTTTCCGCGCGACCAGGGCAGCGGGGTCAGGCTTCGGCCCCGGGCGCGGCCGGGGCCGAGCTCACCCGGCGGACTCGTCCGACGACGCGCCGTCGGCCTTGTTCCTGCCCTTGCCCTTGCCCTTGCCCGCGCCCGTGTCCTCGGCGGCGTCCTTCCCGGCCGCGTCCGGCTCGGCGGCGCTGCCGGAGTCCGAACCGGTCTCCTCCGCGCCGCCGTCGCCCTCCCGGCCCTCCTCCATCAGCTGGGAGAGCTGGCGACCCAGCACGCGCTTGAACTTGCGCTGCTGCGGGCGGGTGCGGTCCAGCACCGCGACCTCCAGCTGGTCGGCGGTGAGCTCGCGGGGCTCCCCGCCGTTGCTGTCGCGGCCGAGGGACTCGACGGCCAGCCGCAACGCCTCCCCCAGGCTCATGCCCTCGCGGTGGCGCTGGCTGAGGAAGCTGCCGATCTGGTCGGAGTTCCCGCCCACGGCGACGGAGCCGTGCTCGTCGATGATCGAGCCGTCGTGGGGCAGGCGGTAGATCTCGTCCTCCGCCGGGGTCTCCCCCACCTCGGCGACGAGGAGCTCCACCTCGTAGGGCTTCTCCGCCGCGCTGGAGAAGATGTTCCCCAGCGTCTGGGCGTAGAGGTTGGCCAGCCCCCGCGCGGTGACGTCCTCACGGTCGTAGGTGTATCCGCGCAGGTCCGCGTACCGGGTGCCGCCGATCCGCAGGCTCTCGTACTCGTTGTACTTGCCGGTCGCCGCGAACCCGATCCGGTCGTAGATCTCGCTGACCTTGTGCAGCGCGCGCGAGGGGTTCTCGGCGACGAACACGATGCCGTCGGCGTACTGCAGCACGACCAGGCTGCGCCCCCGGGCGATGCCCTTGCGGGCGTACTCGGCGCGGTCGGCCATGGCCTGCTGGGGTGAGACATAGAACGGCGTGGTCACCGGCTACTCGTCCCTTCCTGTCCGTCGAAAGTTCTTGCCAGGCCCGGAAATCTACAGAACGGGGGCCTGTGGGCCGTTGGGCAGGCGCAGCCGCCCGTCGTACACCGCCTGGGCGACCTCGCCGACCTCGTCCTCCGTCAGCCGGCGGAAGCCCTCCTGCGTGATCACGGAGACCACGGGGTAGATGCGGCGGACCAGGTCGGGGCCGCTGGTGGCGGAGTCGTCGTCGGCGGCGTCGTAGAGCGCCTGCACGGCCACGGTGGTGGCCTGCTGCTCGGTGAGGTCCTCCCGGTGCAGCTTCTTCAGGGAGCCTCGAGCGAAGATCGAGCCCGAGCCGATCGCGGCGAAGCCCAGCTCCTCGGAGCGCCCGCCGGTCACGTCGTAGGAGAAGATCCTGCCCTTGCCACGGTCCAGGTCGTATCCGGCGAAGAGGGGGACCACGGCGAGACCCTGCATGGCCATGCCCAGGTTGCCGCGGATCATGGTGGACAGGCGGTTGGCCTTGCCCTCCAGGGAGAGCACCTCGCCCTCGACCTTCTCGAAGTGCTCCAGCTCCAGCTGGAACAGCTTCACCAGCTCCACGGCGATCCCGGCGGTGCCGGCGATACCGACGGCGGAGTAGTCGTCGGCGGGGAAGACCTTCTCCACGTCCCGCTGGGCGATCATGTTACCCATCGTGGCCCGTCGGTCACCGGCCAGCACGGCGCCCCCGGGGAAGGCGACCGCGACGATGGTGGTGCCGTGCACCGCCTCGATCGCGCCCTCCACCGGGGGCAGGGTCCGGTTGCCCGGGAGCTGCTCGGGTGCGTGGTCGGCCAGGAAGTCGAGGAACGAGGAGGATCCCGGCCTCAGGAAGGCGGCCGGGATTCGGCCCGTGCCGTGGGTGTTGGGTGCCACAGGTTTCCTTCCAGGTAGGTGTAACGGCCCGCTGTGCCGTGGCCGAAGCAGAGTACGCAACGGACCCTACCCGTCAGGCGCTCATGATCCACATGGGCGGACCGGACTCACTCGCCGCCCTTCTGCACGAAGCTGCGCACGAAGTCCTCGGCGTTCGACTCGAGCACCTCGTCGATCTCGTCCAGCACGGAGTCCACGTCGTCGGTGAGGGCCTCCTGCCGCTCCTTGAGCTCTTCGGAGACCTCCACGTCCTGGGCCTGCTCGTCGGTCTCTTCCGTGGTCCGCGACGCCTTCTGCTGGCCGCCGCTGGTGTCCTTGGTCGCCATCTCCCTCACCCCATGCTCGGCTCGGCGTATCAAGATCAGACCCTACTAGCCGGGACTGACATCGGCTCTTCGTCGGGTTCTCGTCGGGCTTGTCGTCGGGAACTTCCTCGGGGTGGTCACCGGCGCCCCCGTCGGGGAAGCCGCGCGCCCTGCACCCTGGTCAACGTTCGTAAGCCACCTGATTGATTCCCGTTCCCCGCGGAAAGATTGCTCAGCCGCCGGACAGCGCTCTGACCAGATCTTCGGCCGTGGCGGAGCGATCCAGCAGATCCTTGACGTGCTCCCGGGTGCCGCGCAGCGGGTCCATCGTCGGCACCCGCTGCAGCGAGTCGCGTCCGGGCAGGTCGAAGATGACCGAGTCCCACGAGGCCGCGGCGACGTCGTCGGCGTACTGGTCCAGGCAGCGGCCCCTGAAGTAGGCCCGCGTGTCCTCCGGAGGGCTCGTCTGCGCCCGCAGGATGTCCTCCTCGCTCAGCAGCCGCGTCATCCGGCCCCGGGCCGCGAGACGGTTGTACAGGCCCTTGTCGGGGCGCACGTCGGCGTACTGCAGGTCCACGAGGTGGAGGCGGGCGGCGTCCCAGCCCAGGCCGTCCCTGCGGCGGTAGCCCTCCATGAGCTCCCGCTTGGCGACCCAGTCCAGCTGGCCCGCCAGGCTCATCGGGTCGTTCTCCAGCCGGCCGAGCACGTCCTCCCAACGGCTGAGGACGTCGCTGGTCTGCGGGTCGGCGTCCGCTCCCCAGCGCTCCTCGACGTACTTCCGCGCCAGCTCGCAGTACTCCATCTGGAGCTGCACCGCGGTCAGCTTCCGGCCGCTGCGGAGCGTGACCAGCTCGCGCAGGCTCGGGTCGTGGCTGACCCGGTGGAGCGTGCGCACGGGCTGGTCCACCGCCAGGTCCACGGCGATGAAGCCGTCCTCGATCATGGAGAGCACGAGGGCGGTGGTGCCGAGCTTGAGGTAGGTGGAGACCTCCGCGAGGTTGGCGTCCCCGATGATCACGTGCAGCCGCCGGTACTTCTCGGCGTCGGCGTGCGGCTCGTCCCGGGTGTTGATGATCGGCCGCTTCAGCGTCGTCTCCAGACCGACCTCGACCTCGAAGTAGTCGGCGCGCTGCGTGAGCTGGAAGCCGTGCTCGCTGCCGTCCTGGCCGAGGCCCACCCGGCCGGCGCCGCAGACCACCTGGCGGGAGACGAAGAACGGCGTCAGGTGGCGCACGATGTCGGAGAACGGCGTCTCCCGCTTCATCAGGTAGTTCTCGTGCGTGCCGTAGGAGGCGCCCTTGTTGTCCGTGTTGTTCTTGTAGAGGTGGATCGGCTGGGCGCCGGGGACCTCGGCCGCGCGGCGCGCGGCCTCGGCCATGATGCGCTCGCCCGCCTTGTCCCACAGCAGGGCGTCCAGGGGGTTGGTGGCCTCGGGGGCGCTGTACTCGGGGTGGGCGTGGTCGACGTAGAGCCGGGCGCCGTTGGTCAGGATGACGTTGGCCAGGCCGATGTCCTCGTCGGTGAGCTGGCTGGCGTCGGCGTTCTCCCTGGCCAGGTCGAAGCCACGCGCGTCGCGTAGCGGGTTCTCCTCCTCGAAGTCCCAGCGTGCCCGGCGGGCACGGTGCATCGCCGCCGCGTAGGCGTTGACGACCTGGGATGAGGTGAGCATGGCGTTGGCGTTGGGGTGGCCGGGCACGGAGACGCCATACTCCGTCTCGATGCCCATCACGCGCCGTACTGTCATGCGGCCCTCCTCACCCGGCGGTGGCACCGCGTGGCCCCGCCACTGTGTACGAGCCTAAGCGACACGGCCTGCGGTGGGGAGATCACTGCCGGTTCCTTCCGGGAAAGCGTCCGGCTGCGGCGCACGCCTCGCGTGCCCCGCAGCCGGACGCCACGTGCGACGGTCTGACGGACTGACGACGTACAGGTACTGACCGGTGTTTTACAGGTACTGACCGGTGTTGGCCACCGTGTCGATGGAGCGGCCGGTGTCCGCGCCCTGCTTCCCGGTGACGAGGGTGCGGATGAAGACGATCCGCTCGCCCTTCTTTCCGGAGATGCGGGCCCAGTCGTCGGGGTTGGTGGTGTTCGGAAGGTCCTCGTTCTCCTTGAACTCGTCCACGCAGGCGGCGAGCAGGTGGGAGACGCGAAGGCCCTTCTGGTTGTGGTCGAGGAAGTCCTTGATGGCCATCTTCTTCGCCCGGTCCACGATGTTCTCGATCATCGCGCCGGAGTTGAAGTCCTTGAAGTACAGGACTTCCTTGTCGCCGTTGGCGTAGGTCACCTCGAGGAAGCGGTTCTCCTCCGTCTCGGCGTACATCTGCTCCACGACGGTCTGGATCATCCCGGCGATGGTGGCCTCGCCACTGCCGTTGTGCTCGTTGAGGTCGTCGGCGTGGAGCGGCAGCCTCGGGGTGAGGTACTTCGAGAAGATGTCCCTGGCCGCCTCGGCGTCCGGACGCTCGATCTTGATCTTCACGTCGAGCCGGCCGGGGCGCAGGATGGCCGGGTCGATCATGTCCTCACGGTTCGAGGCACCGATGACGATGACGTTCTCCAGGCCCTCGACGCCGTCGATCTCCGACAGCAGCTGGGGAACGATCGTGTTCTCCACGTCGGAGCTGACGCCGGAGCCACGGGTGCGGAAGAGGGAGTCCATCTCGTCGAAGAAGACGATGACGGGCGTGCCCTCGCTCGCCTTCTCCCTGGCCCGCTGGAAGACCAGGCGAATGTGGCGCTCGGTCTCGCCGACGTACTTGTTCAGCAGCTCGGGGCCCTTGATGTTGAGGAAGAAGCTCTTGCCGGCGGGCTTGCCCGTGACCTCGGCGACCTTCTTGGCCAGCGAGTTCGCCACGGCCTTGGCGATGAGCGTCTTCCCGCATCCCGGCGGGCCGTAGAGCAGGACGCCCTTGGGCGGCCGCAGCTCGTGCTCGCGGAAGAGGTCGGGGTAGAGGTAGGGCAGCTCGACGGCGTCGCGGATCAGCTCGATCTGACCGGTGAGGCCGCCGATCTGGGTGTAGTCGATGTCGGGGACGTCCTCGAGGATGAGCTCCTCGACCTCGCTCTTGGGCACGACCTCGTAGACGTACCCGGAGCGCGGCTCCATCAGCAGCGAGTCACCGGCACGCAGCGTGGTGTCCAGCAGCGGCTCGGCGAGGCGGACGACCTTCTCCTCGTCGGTGTGACCGACGACGAGCGCCCGCTCACCGTCCTCCAGGACCTCCTTGAGCGTGACGATGTCGCCCGCCCGCTCGAACGCCATGGCGGCGACCACGTTCAGCGCCTCGTTGAGCATGACCTCCTGGCCACGCCGCAACTCGCCGAGATCGATGTTCGGGCTGACGTTGACCCTCAGCTTGCGGCCGCCGGTGAAGATGTCGGCGGTGCCGTCGTCGTCGTTCGCCCGCAGGAAGACGCCGAAGCCCGAGGGCGGCTGCGCGAGGCGGTCGACCTCCTCCTTCAGGGCGACGATCTGGTCGCGCGCCTCACGCAGGGTGTTCGCCAGGCGCTCGTTCTGCGCGGAGACGCCGGCGAGGTTGGTCTGCAGCTCGACGATCCGCTCCTCGAGAATCCGAGTGTGCCGCGGAGAGTCAGCCAGCTTTCGCCGCAGGACGGTGATCTCCTGCTCGAGATCGGCGATCTCCCGGGCGGGCTCGTCGGAACCCCTCCCGGGCCGGATGCCGCGGTTGCTGTCGTCATCGTGGGATGCCACGGTCCTCACCTCCTCCAAGGGGAGCTGGACGCTTCCAGACCCTACCTGGCCCGGTGTCGTTCGAAACCCCTAGATCAAAAAGACGGTCAGGGTGTGTCCGATCTTCACCCTTGCGCACTCCCTCACGCCAGGGAATACCCAGCCTGCCTCGCGGGAAAGCGGGCGGCGTATCGTCGTACGCGGTCAGAACACGGTGCGTTGCGGTCAACGCCCGTGGGAGGCACTCATCCAGGAACGGTAGGCCATATGTCCGGGGAGCACGAAGTCGTGGAGGACATGGAGGTCTGGATCGACCAGGACCTCTGCACCGGGGACGGTATCTGCGCCCAGTACGCCCCGGAGGTGTTCGAGCTGGACATCGACGGGCTCGCGTACGTGAAGCCCCCCGTCCCGGCGGGCGAGGAGGCCGAGCTGCTGACGGCCCCCGGCGCGGCGGCCCCCGTGCCGCTGCCGCTGCTGAACGACGTCGTCGCCTCGGCGAAGGAGTGTCCCGGCGAGTGCATCCACGTCCGCCGGGTGGCGGACGGCGCCGAGGTGTACGGCCCCGACGCCGCCGCGTAGCCGCGCGCCGGGGGCCGGGCCGGGCTGAGGACTCGGGCCGAGGGCTCCCGAGAGGTCGGTCAGACGGTGTGGGCGGTGACGGGGACCTCCGCGTCCCGGTGCAGCCGCCCGTCGCGCCAGGTCCAGGTGACGGCGGCGTGCAGGTCGGGCTGGGCGCGGGGCACGTCGGGTGAGGAGTATCCGAGCAGCCGGGCCGTGATGGTGCCCGAGCTCGCCTCGAGCAGCTCGACCGTCATCTGTTCGGCCGGGTCGAGCAGGGTCTCGGCCACCCGGGGGGCGCCGCCGCGCTCCTCGGCCGCCGCCAGCACGTACAGCCCGCTGGGCGGCGTGCCGCCCGCCGCGTCACACCGGACGGCGGCGACCGTCTCGGGGCGGCCGTCCCCGTCGATGTCGGCGCTCTCCTCCGCGGTGACCAGCACGTCGTAGGGGCCGCAGTCCAGGGGAAAGCTCGCGGCCGAGGCCGAGGGCGCCTCGACCACCGGCGCGTCGGCCGAGGGCGCGTCGGTCGCCGGCGCGGCGGGCTCCGGCGTGGCCGTGGCGTCGGCGGGCTGGATCAGGGCGGCGGCGCCGCAGGCCGCTGCCAGCACGGCGGCCGTGACGGCCCAGTGGACGGGGCGGGTCTGGGTGTGGGGCAGGCCGGGGCCGGCCGGAGTCTGCACGCGGGGAACTCCTCGAGGGCTGGGAGGCGGAACGCCCGCAGACGACCGTGGGGGAGCCGGGACGCGGTCCGCACGCTGACGGTGCCGGCATAGTGCCACACGTCACACCCGACGGGAACGGCGGGGGCCCGGCGGCGCCCCGCTCCTGCACGCCACCCCGTTCCCCCGCCCCGGCTCCCCCGCGCCCGGCTCACCGGCGTGTCAGCCCCGGCCTCCCGCGCCCTCGCCGCCCGGCCCCGTGTAGTCCTCGCCGTAGGCGCCCGGCGCCGGCCTGCGGCGACGCAGCGGCGGCTCCACGCCGTCGGCCAGACGGCGGGCGGTGAGGAGGAAGCCGGTGTGGCCGATCATGCGGTGGTCGGGGCGCACGGCCAGGCCCTCGACGTGCCAGGTGCGCACCATCGTCTCCCAGGCCGCGGGCTCGTTGAAGTTGCCGTGGGCGCGGATGGACTCGACGGTGCGGGCCAGTTGGGTGGTGGTGGCGACGTAGGTGCAGAGCAGGCCGCCGGGCACCAGGGACTTGGCGACGGCGTCGAGGCACTCCCAGGGGGCGAGCATGTCGAGGATGACGCGGTCGACGTCGGCGTCGGTCAGGTTGTCCTGGAGGTCCCCGACCGTCAGCTGCCAGGCCGGGTGGGGGCCGCCGAAGTACCGCGTGACGTTCTCGCGGGCGATGTCGGCGAAGTCGGCGCGCCGCTCGTAGGAGTGGAGCATGCCGTGGTCGCCGATGGCGCGCAGCAGGAACGTGCTGAGCGAGCCGGAGCCGACACCGGCCTCCACGACGCGGGCGCCGGGGAAGATGTCGGCCATGGCCAGGATCTGCCCCGCGTCCTTAGGGTAGACCACGGCGGCTCCGCGTGGCATGGACAGGACGTAGTCGGGGAGCAGGGGGCGCAGCGCCAGGTAGGCGACGTTTCCGGTGGTGCGGACGACGGTTCCCTCGGGGGCGCCGATCAGCTCGTCGTGGGGGAAGGCTCCCTTGTGGGTGTGGAAGCTCTTGCCCTCTTCGAGCGTGAAGGTGTAGTGGCGGCCCTTGGGGTCCGTGAGCTGGACCTGGTCCCCGACCCTGAAGGGCCCGCGACGGCGGGCGGCACCGGTCGGTTCGGACATGGGTCCAAGCCTAGTCCAGGGGGGTGGTGGCCCCCTGGGCCGGGCGGGCCATGGCGTTGAGGAAGGCGCGTTCGACGTCGCTGGTGGAGAGAACGCCGTAGATCTCGCCGGTCTCCTCGACGACGAGGTACTCCGTGGCGGGGGCGGCCCGCAGGTGGTCCAGCAGGCCCTCTCCGGTCAGCTCGGCGGAGACGCGCATCTCCTCGGTGAGATCCTGGGCGAGGGTGCCGACCGCGATCCACGGCCTGCGGTGCTGGGGGACGCCGGCGATGCCGGCCTCGCGGACGAGGGCGGTGGGGGTGCCCTCGTCGTCCACCACGACCAGGGCGCGGGCGCCCGCCTCGTTGGCCTGGCGCAGCGCCTCCGACAGCGGGGTCTCGCCGCTGACGGGCACGGCCCTGCGGGTCAGCGCGCGGGCGGTGAGCGCCGGGAGCCGCTCCCGCAGCCGCGCCATGCGCAGGCTGTTGCCCGCCCCGGTCCAGATGATGGCGGCCAGGATGGCGGCGAGCAGGGCGTCGGTGAGCGAGGCGACGCCGGTGAACGACTCCCGGTCGGTGAGGGAGCCCGAGTGGGTGGCCAGCGGGAAGCCGACGAGGACGGCGATCGCCAGCGCCCTGCCGGTCCAGGCCGCGGCGACGGTGCCCGTCATGGGCCTACCGGAGACCTTCCAGACCACGGCGCGCAGCATCCGGCCGCCGTCGAGGGGGAGGCCGGGCAGCAGGTTGAAGACGGCGACGATCAGGTTGGAGATCATCAGCCCGGCGAGGAGCACGCCGGGGACGGTGTCGGACTCCACCAGCAGCATGCCGCCGTAGCAGACGCCGGCGAGGACCAGGGAGAGCAACGGGCCGACGCCGGCGAGGACGAACTCCCGCCCGGGGGTCTGTGACTCCTTCTCGATCTCCGAGACGCCGCCGAAGAACTGGAGCTGGATGCGGCGCACGGGAAGGTCGAAGCGGAGGGCGGCGAGGGTGTGGGCGAGCTCGTGGACCAGCACCGAGGCGTAGAAGGCGACGGCGAAGAAGAGGGACACCAGGTACCGACCGTTGCCGAGCTCGGGCAGCACGCGGTCCAGCTGGTTGCCGAAGAACCAGGTGATGAGGGCGGCGACCAGGAACCAACTGGGCGCGACGTAGACAGGAACCCCGAGCACCCGCCCCATGAGGATGCCGCCGCCCGGGCCCCTCCTGCCCGTGGTGCGCGGTGTCCGGTCCCGTTCCGAATCTGCCACCAGGCTCCCTCGCTGCCTTGTTCGGCCCTGTGCGGGGCCGCCATCGATGGTAAGGGGCTACCTGTCAGTGACACGCCGTAGGGTTCCGCCCATGGAACGGTCAACCGCCGCGCGTCCCCACTCGCTCTCGCCCTCCAGGGCCGCCGACTTCATGCAGTGCCCCCTGCTCTACCGCTTCCGGGTGATCGACAGGCTCCCCGAGGCTCCGAGCGCGGCCGCCACCCGTGGGACGGTGGTGCACGCCGTGTTGGAGCGGGTCTTCGACATGCCCGCCACCGAGCGTAACGCGCGACGGGCCCGTGCGTTGGTGGCGCGGGAGTGGCAGCGGCTGCTGGCCCGGCGGCCGGAGCTCGCCTCGCTCTTCCCCGAGGAGACGGCCGAGGCCGCTTCGGCCACGGACGGCGGGGACGACGCGGCCCGTGCGGACGGCGGGGACGGCGCGGCGGGTGGGGACGGGCGGGACGCCGGGGAGCGGCTGGCGGAGTGGCTCGCCGGGGCGGAGGAGTTGGTGGAGCGCTGGTTCTCGCTGGAGGACCCCACGCGGCTGGATCCGGCCGAGCGCGAGCTGTTCGTGGAGACGCGGCTGGAGTCGGGTCTGCGGCTGCGCGGCGTCATCGACCGGGTGGACGTCGCCCCCACGGGTGAGATCCGGATCGTGGACTACAAGACGGGCAAGGCCCCGGGCCCGGCGTTCGCCGGTGGCGCGCTGTTCCAGATGAAGTTCTACGCCCTGGTGCTGTGGCGCCTGCGCGGCGTGGTGCCCCGGCGTCTGCAGCTGGTGTACCTGGGCAGTGGCGAGGTGGTGACGTACGACCCGGACGAGTCCGACCTGCGCGGCGTGGAGCGCAAGCTGCTCGCGCTGTGGGACGCCATCGCGCGGGCCACGGAGTCGGGTGACTGGCGGCCGAACCGCAGCCGGCTGTGCGGCTGGTGCGACCACCAGTCGCGCTGCCCCGAGTTCGGCGGGACTCCCCCGCCGTACCCCCTCTCGCCGCAGCTCTCGCTGCCGTTGCCGCGGCCGGGGGACGCGGTCGGCGAGGCCGCCGCGTCGGGTGACAATGAGAACGTCTGACGAAGG
This sequence comes from Streptomyces sp. 4N509B, assembly GCF_052245655.1. Taxonomy (NCBI): domain Bacteria; kingdom Bacillati; phylum Actinomycetota; class Actinomycetes; order Kitasatosporales; family Streptomycetaceae; genus Streptomyces; species Streptomyces sp. 4N509B. The sequence goes on along the minus strand of NZ_JBQQBZ010000005.1, from coordinate 136,504 downwards.
GTGTTCCCATGGCGATCCGCGTTCTGCTGGTTGACGACCAGCCGCTGCTCCGCACCGGCTTCCGCATGATCCTCGAGGCGGAGCACGACGTGGCCGTCGTCGGGGAGGCCGGTGACGGCCTGCAGGCGCTGGACCAGGTCAGGGCGTTGCAGCCGGACGTGGTGCTGATGGACATCCGGATGCCCCGGATGGACGGCGTGGAGGCCACCCGGCAGATCACCGGCGGGCCGGCGAACGACGGCCCCGCCAAGGTGCTGGTGCTGACCACCTTCGACCTCGACGAGTACGTGGTGGAGGCGCTCCGGGCGGGAGCCAGCGGCTTCCTGCTGAAGGACGCGCCGGCGGAGGAGCTGGTGCAGGCCATCCGGGTGGTGGCGGCGGGCGAGGCCATGCTCGCACCGAGTGTCACCCGCCGGCTCCTGGACATGTACGCGGGCCGCCTGCCCTCGGGCGAGGAGTCCGTGCCGAACGCGCTGCGCACGCTCACCGAGCGGGAGGTGGAGGTGCTCAGGCTGGTGGCGCGCGGCCTGTCGAACGCCGAGATCGCGGCGGACCTGTTCGTCAGCGAGACCACGGTCAAGACCCACGTGGGACACGTGCTGACCAAGCTGGAGCTGCGCGACCGGGTGCAGGCGGCCGTCTTCGCCTACGAGAGCGGCCTGGTCCGTCCTGGCGGATAGCGCGGCGGGCGGCGGCCGGTGGTGGTGCAGCGGCGGGCCGGCGGGCTCCACCGCGCGCCGTCAGCTCTTGCTGATCTCCCAGAAGCGGAAGACGGTGGAGGCGTCGAGGGTCCACTGCAGCCCGCCGACGCCGTCGGCCGCGACCGCGTACTGCCGGCCCTGCCAGAGCGGTATGAACGGCAGTTCCTCGGCCACGATCCGCTGGATCTCCGCGAACTCGTCGACGGTCCTGGCCCGGTCGGCCTGCCGCGCCGTGTGGGGGATCAGCTCCTCGGTGATGGCGCCGGCGTCGTAGTTGTTGGCCAGCACGTTGCCGTCGCCGAAGAAGGGCGCGGTGAAGTTGTCCGGGTCCGGGTAGTCCGGCACCCAACCGCGCACGTACACGCCGAACTCGCCGGCCTCCACGCCCTCGGCGAAGCGCTGCGCGTCCACGCTGCGCACCGTGGCGTCGAAGAGGCCGCTGTCGTTGAGCTGGGTGGCCAGGTGCTCGAAGGCGGCGACGGTGTCGGGGCCGAAGCGCACCGGGGTGGCCCAGAGGGTGAGTTCCACCGGTTCGGTGATGCCGGCTTCGCGCAGCGCCCTCCTGGCGAGGTCGGGCCGCGGGTCGTCGCCGTAGCGGTCGAAGAACGCCGTGGTGTGGCCTGCGATGCCGGCCGGGACGATCGAGTAGAGGGGCTCGACGGTGCGGTGGTAGACCTCGCTGGTGAGGGCGGCGCGGTCGATGAGGTGGGCGACGGCCTCGCGCACCGCCGGGTTGCCCGCGACGGGGTCGTCCATGTTGAAGACCAGGTGCTGCACCTCGGCACTGGCGCCGTCGACCACCTCCAGGTCCCGCTCGCCGCCGCCGGAGAGCTCCAGCGCGGCCGTGTCCCGCGCCGTGAGTCCCCGGTAGGCGACGTCGACGTCGCCGCCGAGCACCGCGTCCTTCAGGGCCCGCTGGTCGCCGTGGAAGAAGCGCAGCGTCATGCCGGAGTTGCGCACCTCGGCGGGCCCGAGGTAGTCGGGGTTGACCGCGAAGACGGCCTCGTCCTCGTCGTGGCTCTCCAGCGTGTAGACGCCGGAGCCGACGACCTGTCCGTCGGTGCGCAGGGCGTCGGCGGGGTAGCTGCGGTGGTCCACGATGGAGCCGGCGCCGGAGGCTATCTTCTGCGGGAAGGTGGCGTCGGGCTCGCTCAGGTGGAAGGTGACCGTGTGGTCGTCCGGCGTGTCGATGCGGTCGATGGTGGACAGCAGCACCGCGGGCCCGTCCGGGTCGTTGATGCGCAGGGTGCGCTCGAAGGAGAACTTCACGTCGCGTGAGGTGAGCTCGCCGCCGTCGCTGAACGTCAGGTCGGTGCGGAGCGTGCAGGTGAAGCGCTGGCTGACGCGGTCGGTGAAGCCGCACTCCTCGGCCGCCTCGGGCCGCGGCTCGGTGCCGCCGGGCGGGAAGCTGAGCAGGGACTGGAAGACGTTGCTGAAGACCAGCCAGGAGCCGGGGTCGTAGCCGGAGGCCGGGTCGACGGCGAGGACGTCGTCCGTCATGCCCATCACCACCGACTGGCCCTCGCCGGCGCTCTCGCCCATCCAGCCGCATCCCGCGAGGGAGCTCGCCAGCAGTGCGGCGCCAAGCCCCGCGACGAGCGGGAGCCGCGCACGCCCGACGTGCTTTCTCACCCGTGTCCCCTTCGTGATCACCACGTCCACGTTTTCGGCGGTCAGTGCACGTACGTGCCGTTCCGCGCGCCGAGCACGACACTAACCGCGGGAGGTTACGCCTCCGGTCCGGGGGCGGTCGCCGGGGAGGTGAGAGTCGTCACGCCGCGCCGCCGGCCGGCGCGTGGACGGCGGTCCGCGGGAGGGCCACCAGGGAGCGGAGGAACGCGACGTCCACCTCCGCCAGCGACGGCACCACGGTGCGCCCCGCGGCCGGCGGGATCGGGGCGACGGAGGGCACCGCGACCACCCGGCAGCCGGCCGCCTCGGCCGACGCCACGCCGGTGGCGGTGTCCTCCACGGCGACGCAGCGCCGGGGGTCCGCGCCGAGGCGGGCCGCTGCCGCCAGGTACGGGTCGGGGTGGGGCTTGGTGCGGCGCAGCTCGTCCCCGGCGACGGTGACGGCGAAGGAGTCGGCGCCCAGGGAGGGCAGCATGCGGTCGATGACGGCGCGGTGGGAGGCCGAGACCAGCGCGGTGGGCACCCGGTGGGCGGCCAGCTCGGTGAGCAGCCGCCGGGCCCCCGGCATCAGCGGCACGCCCCGTTCGACGCGGCGCAGGAAGGCGGCGTTCAGCAGGTCGCGCGCCTGGTCGAGGGTGAGGTCGGCGCCGGTGACCTCGATGAGGTACCCGGCGCTGCGCGTCATGGGCCCACCGACCACCACCTGGCGGTGCTTCTCCGCGAGGCGGTGTCCGAGGCGTCCGAAGACCTCCACCTCCGCGTCCCACCAGAAACCCTCGGTGTCCACGAGCGTGCCGTCCATGTCGAGCAGCACGGCCTGGGGTCCGGGCCCCGACGGGACACCGGCGTCGAGAACAGGCAGGGAACGCGCCATCCGCGTGCACCTCCAAAGGGCTCCGTGAGGGGCCAGAAGGCCGGCCATCCCCCACGCCGAGAGGGATGGCCGGCCTGTACCGGACCGACCAGTCTACGCCCGTAGGCGCACGCCCGCCCGGCGTGCGACACGCGGGTCAGCGAGCGTTGAAGTACGAGGCCTCCGGGTGGTGCAGCACGATCGCGTCGGTGGACTGCTCGGGGTGGAGCTGGAACTCCTCCGAGAGCGACACCCCGATCCGCTCGGGCCCGAGCAGCTCCGCGATCCTGGCCCGGTCGGCGAGCTCGGGACAGGCCGGGTATCCCAGCGAGTACCGGCAGCCCTGGTACTCGGTGCGGAACATGCCGGCCAGGTCGTGCGGGTCGCCGCCGGCGATGCCGAGCTCGGCGCGGACCCGGGCGTGCCAGTACTCGGCGAGCGCCTCGGCGAGCTGCACGGACAGGCCGTGGAGCTCCAGGTAGTCGCGGTAGGCGTCGGCGGCGAACAGCTCCGCCGTGGCCTCGCTGACCCGGGGACCGACCGTGACGGTCTGGAGGGCGACGACGTCCCGCTCGCCGCTGGCGGCGGGCCGGAAGAAGTCCGCCAGGCACAGGCGCCGCCCCCGGCTCTGCCGGGGGAAGGTGAAGCGGGTGCGCTCGGTGCCGTCCTCGTCGAGGATCACGAGGTCGTCCCCCTCGGCGTGGCAGGGGAAGTACCCGTAGACGACGGCGGCCTCCAGCAGGCCCTCGGTGTGGAGGCGGTCCAGCCAGCCGCGCAGCCGGGGCCGGCCCTCGGTCTCGACCAGCTCCTCGTAGCTCGGTCCGTCGGCGGAACGGGAGGCCCTCAGCCCCCACTGGCCCTTGAAGAGGGCGTCCTCGTCCAACCACTCGGCGTACTCCTTGAGCGGGATACCCCTGACCACCCGGGTGCCGGTGAACGGCGCCCGGGGGATCGGCACGTCGGTGGCGGTGTCGGAGCGGGCCGGCGCGGCGGCGGACCCGGCCGGCTCGGGCGTGGCCTCGGCCGCCTCGCGGCGGGAGACGCGGCGGCGGCGCAGCTCGGGGAGGGTGGCGCCGGGCACGCCGCGCTTGACGGCGACGAGGGCGTCCATCAGCCGCAGGCCCTCGAAGGCGTCGCGGGCGTAGCGCACCTCGCCCTCGTAGATCTCGTGCAGGTCCTGCTCGACGTAGGCCCGGGTGAGGGCGGCGCCGCCGAGGATGACGGGGAAGTCGGCGGCCATGCCGCGCCGGTTGAGCTCCTCCAGGTTCTCCTTCATCACCACGGTGGACTTCACCAGCAGGCCCGACATGCCGATGACGTCGGCGCGGTGCTCCCTGGCGGCGTCGAGGATGGCGGAGACGGGCTGCTTGATGCCGAGGTTGACGACGGTGTAGCCGTTGTTGGTGAGGATGATGTCCACGAGGTTCTTGCCGATGTCGTGGACGTCGCCGCGGACGGTGGCCAGCACGATCGTGCCCTTGCCCTCGTCGTCGGACTTCTCCATGTGCGGCTCCAGGTGGGCCACGGCGCTCTTCATCACCTCGGCCGACTGGAGCACGAAGGGCAGCTGCATCTGTCCGGAGCCGAAGAGCTCGCCGACGGTCTTCATGCCGTCCAGCAGCGTCTCGTTGACGATGTCGAGGGCGGGCCGGGTGGTGAGGGCCTCGTCGAGGTCGGCCTCCAGGCCGTTGCGCTCGCCGTCGATCACGCGACGCTTGAGGCGCTCCTCCAGCGGCAGCGCCAGCAGCTCCTGGGTCTTGCCGGCCTTCAGGGACCTGGCGTCCACGCCCTCGAAGAGCTCCAGGAAGCGCTGGAGCGGGTCGTAGCCGGGGCGGCGCCGGTCGTGGATCAGGTCGAGGGCGACCTCGACCTGCTCGGGGGCGATGCGCGCGACGGGGAGGATCTTCGCGGCGTGGACGATGGCGGAGTCGAGGCCGGCCTGGACGCACTCGTGGAGGAAGACGGAGTTCAGCACGAGGCGGGCGGCGGGACTCAGGCCGAAGGAGATGTTGGACAGGCCGAGCGTGGTCTGCACCCGGGGGTGGCGCCGCTTCAGCTCGCGGATGGCCTCGATGGTGTGGAGGCCGTCGCGCCGGGACTCCTCCTGGCCGGTGCAGATCGTGAAGGTCAGGCAGTCGATGATGATGTCGGACTCGGCGATGCCCCAGGTGCCGGTGAGGTCGGCGATCAGCCGCTCGGCGATGGCGACCTTGTCCTCGGCGGTGCGGGCCTGGCCGTTCTCGTCGATCGTGAGGGCCATCAACGCGGCGCCGTGCTCGACCGCCAGGCGCGTGACCTGGGCGAAGCGCGAGTCGGGCCCGTCGCCGTCCTCGTAGTTGACGGAGTTGATCACCGCGCGGCCGCCCAGGGCCTCCAGCCCGGCCTGGATCACGGCCGGCTCGGTGGAGTCCAGCACGACCGGGAGCGTGGAGGCGGTGGCGAGGCGGCCGGCGAGCTCGCGCATGTCGGCGACGCCGTCGCGGCCGACGTAGTCCACGCACAGGTCGAGCAGGTGGGCGCCCTCCCGGATCTGTTCGCGGGCCATCTCCACGCAGTCGTCCCAGCGGCCGTCCAGCATGGCGGTGCGGAACTTCTTCGAGCCGTTGGCGTTGGTCCGCTCGCCGATCGCGAGGTAGGCGGTGTCCTGGCGGAACGGCACGGCCTGGTAGAGGGAGGCGGCGCCGGGCTCGGGGCGGGGGTCACGCGGCGCCGGGGCGAGGTCGCGGGTCCGCTCGACGACGTGCCGCAGGTGCTCGGGGGTGGTGCCGCAGCAGCCGCCGACGAGGGAGAGGCCGAACTCGCTGACGAACGTCTCGTGGGCGTCGGCGAGCTCCCCCGGGGTGAGCGGGTAGTGCGCGCCGTCCCTGCCGAGCACCGGCAGGCCCGCGTTGGGCATGCAGGAGAGCGGGACGCGGGCGTGGCGGGCGAGGTGGCGCAGGTGCTCGCTCATCTCCGCGGGGCCCGTGGCGCAGTTGAGGCCGATCATGTCGATGCCGAGCGGCTCCAGCGCCGTGAGCGCCGCGCCGATCTCGGAGCCGAGCAGCATGGTGCCGGTGGTCTCGACGGTCACCTGGAGGAGCAGCGGCAGCTCGGTGCCGGCGGCGGTCTGGGCGCGGCGGGCGCCGATGAGGGCGGCCTTGGCCTGGAGGAGGTCCTGGCTGGTCTCGACGAGCAGCGCGTCGGCGCCACCCTCGATCAGGCCCTCGGCGTTGCGCTGGTAGGCGTCGCGGAGCGCGGCGAAGGTGACGTGGCCCAGGCTCGGCAGCTTGGTGCCGGGGCCCATGGAGCCGAGGACCCAGCGCTGCCGGCCGTCCCGGGTGGTGAACTCGTCGGCGACCTGGCGGGCGACGTGGGCGGCGGCGTGGGAGAGCTCGGTGACGCGGTCGGCGATCTCGTACTCGGCGAGCGCGCTCAGGTTGGCGCCGAAGGAGTTCGTCTCGACGCAGTCCACGCCGGCCTCGAAGTAGGCCCGGTGGACGGAGCCCACGATGTCGGGGCGGGTGACGCTGAGGACCTCGTTGCAGCCCTCCAGCTGCTGGAAGTCCTCCAGCGTGGGGTCGCTGGCCTGGAGCATGGTGCCCATTCCGCCGTCCGCCACCACGACCCGGGAGGCGAGTGCCTCGCGCAGTGCGGTGGCGCGTTGCTGCTGGCTGGACAGGGCGGACGACGGGCTGGGCGTGGTCATGGGCGGGCTCTCCCTGGGTGCGACGGCTGTCGGCTATGCGCCGCCCCGCGGGCGGGCGCACCCAGCCAGCGTAACGGCCACCGGCGGTGGCGCCCCGGCGATTTTCGGCGAACGGCGGATCGGCGCGGCCCGGCCGTGGCCCGAAAGGGGCCGGTCGTGGCCCGAACGGGGCCCGGGCCGGGCCCCGTGCCGGCCTTAGACTCGTATCCGGCTTTCCCGAGGATGTCGGCATGGCCCGTCGGGAGTCGGCAGTGTCGAACGCACTGTCGATGACCAGGGCGTCCGCGACGCCTCCGTCCTCGCGGGCCCACCACCACCCCACCCCACCCGGTCGCGGGACGGTGCCGGACGACGGTGCCGGACGGGGGCGGGCGGCGCGCACCCGGCACACGCGGCACACCACGGGCAGACAGGTCCACCGGCAGAAAGGCAGCGCGATGGCGCGGACCATCCAGTCGCTGGAACGGGCCGCGGCGGTGCTGCGGCTGCTCGCCGGCGGCGAACGGCGTCTGGGCCTGTCCGACATCGCCTCCGCCACGGGCCTGGCCAAGGCGACCGCCCACGGCCTGCTGCGCACCCTCCAGCAGCAGGGCCTCGTGGAGCGGGACGGGGCCTCGGGCAAGTACCAGCTCGGCGCCGAGCTGCTGCGCCTGGGCCACAGCTACCTCGACGTCCACGAACTGCGCTCGCGCGCCCTGGTCTGGACCGACGACCTGGCGCGGGCCACCGGCGAGAGCGCGTACCTGGGCGTGCTGCACCGGCGGGGCGTGCTGATCGTCCACCACGTCTTCCGCCCGGACGACAGCCGGCAGGTGCTGGAGGTCGGCGCGATGCAGCCGCTGCACAGCACCGCCCTGGGCCGGGCGCTGGCCGCCCACGACCCGGCGGCGCGTCGCGAGGCGGTCGAGGGCGGGATGGCGGCGATCACCGAGCTGACGGTGACCGATCCGGCCGAGTTCGACCGGGGGCTTGAGGTGGTCCGCTCCCGCGGCTGGGCGAGCGACGAGGGCGAGACCTGGGACGGCGTGGCCTCCATCGCCGCGCCGATCCTCGACCGCCGGCGGGTGGCGGTGGGCGCGGTGGGCATCACCGGGGCGGTGGAGCGGATGCGGTCGGGCCGCGCGCTCCAGCCGCGACTGATCGCGGCGGTGCGGGAGTGCGCCCGCTCCGTGTCACGCGATCTCGGCGCCGGGCGCTTCTAGCACATTTCGGGGAGAATCTGGAAAAAGAACCAGGACGCCGCCTGCCGCACACCCCCTTGACGGCGGCCCTACCCAGAGAAAAACTGCCGGTCAGCGGTCGACATTGCCGAACATCGTGCGGGTGTTCTGGCCGCTTGACCGCACATCTCTGGACGACGGACAAAGGAGTCATCGGGTGTCCAGCTCCGACATCTTCTTCGGCGAGCTCCTCGGCACCGCCACCCTGATCCTGCTCGGCGGCGGCGTCGTCGCCGGCGTCGTGCTCAAGAAGTCCAAGGCCTTCGGCGCCGGCTGGGTCGCGATCACCTTCGGGTGGGGGTTCGCCGTGCTCTGCGGCGTCTACGCCTCCACGCACATCTCCGGAGCCCACATCAACCCCGCGGTGACCTTCGGCATCGCCCTCGACACCGGCGAGTGGAACGACGTCCCCACCTACGTCGCCGGACAGATGGTCGGCGCCATGATCGGCGCCACCCTGGTGTGGCTCGCCTACTACGGGCACTTCGAGGCTCACCTGCGGGACCGTGAGATCGTCGGCGGCTCCGACACGCCGGGCCCGGCGGCCGTGGAGGAGCCGATCGTGCCGGAGGGGCGCCCCTCGTCCGACCCCGACGCGCCCGGCCCGGTCCTCGGCGTCTTCTCCACCGCCCCCGAGATCCGCAACCCCGTGCAGAACCTCGCCACCGAGATCATCGGCACCGCAGTCCTCGTCCTGCTGGTCCTGGCCATCGGCATCAACGAGGGACTCGCCGTCTCCGGCACCGGTGGCCTGATGGTGGCGCTGGTCGTCGTCGGCATCGGCCTCTCGCTCGGTGGCCCGACCGGCTACGCCATCAACCCGGCCCGCGACCTGGGCCCGCGCATCGTCCACGCGCTGCTGCCGCTGCCGAACAAGGGCGGCTCCGACTGGAGCTACTCCTGGATCCCCGTCGTCGGGCCCCTGATCGGCGCCGCGCTCGCGGCCGGCATCCACAACCTCATCAACTGACGACCGACGCTCCGTCCCACCACGAAGCCGCACCCGTTCCGACCAGGAGCCGCCGTATGAGCGACACGTCCCCCGCCCCCCGCGAGTACATCGCGGCCATCGACCAGGGCACGACCTCCAGCCGCTGCATCGTCTTCGACCACGCCGGCCGCATCGTCTCGGTCGACCAGAAGGAGCACGAACAGATCCTCCCCCGGCCCGGCTGGGTCGAGCACGACGCCATGGAGATCTGGACGAACGTCCAGGAGGTCGTCGCCGGCGCCCTGAGCAAGGGCGGCATCACCAAGGACCAGGTCAAGGCGATCGGCATCACCAACCAGCGCGAGACCACGCTGCTGTGGGACAAGGCCACCGGCGAGCCGGTCCACAACGCCATCGTCTGGCAGGACACCCGCACCGACGCCCTCTGCCGCGAACTCGGCCGCAACGTCGGCCAGGACCGCTTCCGCCGCGAGACCGGCCTGCCGCTGGCCTCGTACTTCGCCGGACCCAAGATCCGCTGGCTGCTGGACAACGTCGAGGGCCTGCGCGAGCGCGCCGAACGCGGCGAGATCCTCTTCGGCACGATGGACTCCTGGGTCATCTGGAACCTCACCGGCGGCGTCGACGGCGGCGTGCACGTCACCGACGTCACCAACGCCTCCCGCACGCTGCTGATGAACCTGCGCACGCTGGCGTGGGAGGAACGTATCCTCAACTCCATCGGCGTGCCGGCCGCCGTGCTGCCCGAGATCCGCTCCTCCGCGGAGATCTACGGCCACGCCCGGGGCGGCGTGCTCGACGGCGTTCCCGTCGCCTCCGCGCTCGGCGACCAGCAGGCGGCGCTCTTCGGCCAGACCTGCTTCTCGGTCGGCGAGGCCAAGTCCACCTACGGCACGGGCACCTTCCTGCTGATGAACACCGGCGCGGAGCCCATCAACTCCTACGCCGGTCTGATCACCACCGTCGGGTACCGCATCGGCGACCAGGCCCCGGTCTACGCGCTGGAGGGCTCGATCGCCATCACCGGCGCCCTCGTGCAGTGGATGCGCGACCAGATGGGGCTGATCAGCGCCGCCGCCGAGATCGAGGACCTGGCCCGTTCGGTCGAGGACAACGGCGGGGCGTACTTCGTGCCCGCCTTCTCGGGCCTGTTCGCCCCGTACTGGCGCTCCGACGCCCGCGGCGTGATCGCCGGCCTGACCCGGTACGTCACCAAGGCGCACCTGGCCCGCGCGGTGCTGGAGGCCACCGCCTGGCAGACCCGCGAGATCGTCGACGCGATGAAGAAGGACTCCGGGGTCGACCTCACCTCGCTGCGGGTGGACGGCGGCATGACCGCCAACAACCTGCTGATGCAGAACATCTCGGACTTCCTCGACGCGCCCGTGGTCCGCCCCCTGGTCGCCGAGACCACCTGCCTGGGCGCCGCCTACGCGGCCGGCCTCGCCGTCGGTTTCTGGTCGAACATCGAGGACCTGCGGGCCAACTGGAGCCGCGACGCGGAGTGGACCCCGGCGATGGACGCCGAGGAGCGCGACCGCGAGTACAAGCTGTGGCTGAAGGCGGTGCAGAGCACCATGGGGTGGCTGGAGGACGAGGAGGGCTAGCGGCCCGGCCGGGCGGGCTGGCGGCTTCCCGCCGCGGCCGGCGGCGTGCCGCCGTGAGCGCCGTTCCCGCGGGTGACACGACCTCACCCCCGTGGGAGCGGCGCTCCCGCGTGCCGCTCGCCGCACCACCCGCCGCGCCACCCGCCCACTCGCCGTCCGCATGCGTACGAGGACTCCGGCCTGGGCACGGTGACGCCGTAGGCTGGGGCCGCACGGAACACAGTCGGCAGCCGGGTCGGGCCCCACGCCCGCACCCGGCCGGAAGGAGGCACTGGGTGATCGAGCTCGAGGGGATTCCCGAGCTGGTTGACCCGGTCATGGTGGCCGCGTTCGAAGGCTGGAACGATGCCGGTGACGCCGCCTCCGCCGCGGTCGCTCACCTGGAGCGCGAGTGGAAGGGCGAGGTCTTCGCGGCACTGGACGCGGAGGACTACTACGACTTCCAGGTCAACCGGCCCCACATGTGGCTGGACAGCGGCGTCCGCCGCGTCACCTGGCCGACCACCCGGCTGTCGGTGGCGCGGGTCGGCTCCGAGGGAGGGCCGGGCCGCCGCCGCGACCTGGTCCTGGTGCGCGGCATCGAGCCGAGCATGCGGTGGCGCTCGTTCTGCAACGAGATCCTCGGCTTCGCCCACGAGCTGGGCGTGGAGCTGGTGGTGGTGCTCGGCGCGCTGCTCGGCGACACGCCGCACACCCGGCCGGTGCCCGTCACGAGCGTCACCTCGGACGAGGAGCTGGCCCGCACGCTGGACCTGGAGGAGTCGCGGTACGAGGGTCCGACCGGGATCGTCGGGATCCTGCAGGAGGCCTGCGCCCACGCCGGCGTGCCAGCGGTCAGCCTGTGGGCCGCGGTGCCGCACTACGTGTCGCAGCCGCCCAACCCCAAGGCCTCCCTCGCGCTGCTGAACTCCCTGGAGGACCTGCTGGGTGTCGGCATCCCGCTGGGCGACCTGCCCGAGGACGCACGGGCCTGGCAGCTCGGGGTCGACCAGCTGGCCGCGGAGGACAGCGAGGTCGCCGAGTACGTGCAGTCGCTGGAGCAGGTCAGGGACACCGCCGAGCTGCCGGAGGCGTCCGGCGAGGCGATCGCGAAGGAGTTCGAGCGCTACCTGCGCCGCCGGGACGGCTCCACGCCCCCGGGAGAGCCGGGATCCTCCGGGAGCGGGCCCGGCTCGTACCTGCGGGACCCCGGGAGCGGACGCACCCGGCCGCGCCGCCGTCCTCCGGCCTCGGAGGGCGAGCAGGGCCCGCCGGACCCGGGCGGCTCGGACGACGCGGACGACGGCTGAGAAGGGCTTTCGACGACGGCCGGGGAGCGGCGGGCGGATCCCGCGCTCCCCGGCCGTGTGGTCGTCCTGGTCACCGCGCCGCCGGCGGGTGACGGTGGCGGCGCCGCGCCCGCTGGTGCTACAGGGCCACGCCCAGCAGCGCGTCCACCGCCCGGGAGACCACGCCGGGGGCGCCCGCGTCGTCGCCGCCCGTGGCCGTCTGCGTCTCGGCCCAGCGGTCCACGGCGGCGAGCGCCGTCGGCGCGTCGAGGTCGTCGGCGAGCGCCGCGCGGATCGCGTCCACCACACCGTCGGCCGGCGGCCCCTCGGGGCGGACGACGGCCGCCCGCCAGCGGTCGAGGCGGCGCAGGGCCTCCCGGAGCACCTCGTCGGTCCACTCCCAGTCGGCGCGGTAGTGGTGGGCGAGCAGCGCCAGCCGGATCGCGACGGGGTCCACGCCCTCCTCGCGCAGCCGGGAGACGAAGACCAGGTTCCCCTTGGACTTCGACATCTTCTCGCCCTCGTAGGCGACGAGACCGGCGTGCACGTACGCCGTGGCGAACGGGAACTCCCCCGTCAGCGCCTGGGCGTGCGAGGCACCCATCTCGTGGTGCGGGAAGGCGAGGTCGGACCCGCCGCCCTGCACGTCGAAGCCCATGCCGAGGTGCTCCAGCGCGATCGCGACGCACTCGATGTGCCAACCGGGGCGGCCCCGCCCGAGCGAGCCGCCGTCCCAGGAGGGCTCTCCGGGCCGCTCGGCGCGCCACATCAGGGGGTCGAGCGGGTTCTTCTTGCCCTCGCGCTCCGGGTCGCCGCCGCGCTCGGCGGACAGCAGCCGCATGGCGGCGGCGTCGAGGTGCGAGACGCCGCCGAAGTGGGCGTCGGAGGCGACGGAGAAGTAGACGTCGCCGTCGAGCTCGTAGGCGGCGCCCAGCGAACGCAGCCGCTCGACGAGCGGGATGACCAGGGGGATCGCCTCCACGGCGCCCCGGTAGTGACGGGGTGGGAGGACGCGCAACGCGGTCATGTCCTCGCGGAAGAGGGCCGTCTCGCGCTCGGCCAGCTCCCGCCAGTCCATACCGGTGGCGGCGGCGCGCTCCAGCAGCGGGTCGTCGACGTCCGTGACGTTCTGCACGTAGTGCACGTCGTGCCCGGCGTCGAGCCAGACCCGGTGGACGAGGTCGAAGGCGGTATAGGTGGCGGCGTGCCCCAGGTGGGTCGCGTCGTACGGGGTGATGCCGCAGACGTACAACCGGGCCACCCGGCCCGGGGTGAGGGTCACCCGTCCGCCGGTGGAGGTGTCGTGAACCGAGAGGTCACGACCCCGACCGGGCAGCGTGGGAACCGTGGTGGCGGGCCAGGCATGCATGGCGTTCAGCCTAACCGGCCGCCCACGGAAGGCACGAACGGGTTGACGGGGGAACGGGCCTCGGGGCGTCGGTCCGCGGCGCCCACACGAGACGGGTCCCGGCACGCGGTGCCGTGCGCCAGCCCCGGCGTCGTCGCCGCGGCGGCCTCACGGCGTCTCACGGTCCTCGCGGTCCTCGCGGTCCTCGGTGTTCTCCCGGTGCCTGGCGGCGCCCTCGTGGGGCCTCAGAGGATCGGCCAGGGGATCGCCGGCCACTCCCCGCCCGGCCGCGGGTACCTGCCGGTGCGCAGCAGCGTGGCCGTCCGGGCGCGCAGCGCCTGGCACTCCCCCTCGCTGAGCAGCTCGCGCAGCCGGACCAGCAGCGGGCGGCCGTCGGCCAGCTCCGCCAGCAGCCCGCGCAACGCGGCGAGGACGGGCTCGGGCATCGGCTCCCCCGCCCAGCCCCACAGCAGGGTGCGCAGTTTGTCCTCGGTGTGGAACGTCACGCCGTGGTCGATGCCGTAGAGCCGGCCATCCGGCAGCGGCAGCAGGTGACCGCCCTTGCGGTCGGCGTTGTTGATGACGGCGTCCAGCGCGGCGAGGCGCCGCAGCCGCTCGTCGTCCGCGTGGACCAGCAGCGCGGTCCGCCCGTCGTCGACCTGGGCACGCACCACGGCCCGCCAGCCGGGCTCGGGGCTCTCGGCGTCGACGAGGGCGAGGAGTTCCCCGACGCCGTGGCCGTCCTCGTCCGTCTCCGGCCCCTCCGTCTCCGGACCGCCCGGCTCCTCGTCCGTGTCCCGCACGTCCCGGGTTTCCCGGCCGTCCGCGGCCGACGTGTCCGCGTTCGAGGCGTCCGTGTCCGAGGCGTCCGTGTCCGGGTCCGTGTCCGGGACGTGGGGACCCGGGCCGATCCACAGCTGGCACATGCCCTCGCCGTAGGGCCCGTCGCGCAGCACCGTGGGCGGCACCAGCTGCCAGCCCAGCGCCCGGCAGACCTCGTAGGCGGCGACCTCACGGCGGGCGAGGGTGCCGTCGGGGAAGTCCCACAGCGGGCGCTCGCCCGCGACGGGCTTGTAGACGCAGCGCACGCGGCGGTCGCCGAGGGTGGCGGTGGCGTAGAGCACGGCGTTGGAGGCGTCGGCGAGCCGGCCGTGGACGACCAGCTCACCGCGGGCCAGCACCTCGGTGACACGGTCGGCGGCGTCGGGCGCCCGGTCCACCGGGGTCATGCCCTGCTGCGGCGGTATCCGTTCTGGCGCGGGCATACGTGTCCCTCCGGGTCGAGCGGCAGGCTGCACAGCGGGCACGGCGGCCGCCCGGCGTTGACGACGTCCATCGCGCGCTTGGCGAAGGCGCGGGCCATGGTGCCGGTCAGCCGCACCCGCAGCATCGGCGGGCCGTTCTCGTCGTCGCGCAGCAGGCGCTCCTCGGCCTCGGCGAACTCCTCCTCGGACTCGGCCTCCAGCTCCACGAGGGCCTGGGCCTCGACGATCATCCGCTCGCCCTCGCTGTCCCAGGCCAGGGCCATGGTGCCGACCCGGAACTCCTCCTCGACGGGCGTCTGGAGGGGGCCGGAGTCGGTGAGCTCCGAGGGGGCGACGGCGGGGACCGAGGTGTTCCCGCCGGAGCGGCGGACCACCTCGTCCAGCAGCTCCTCGATGCGCTCGGCCAACGCCGCCACCTGTGCCTTCTCCAGCGCGACGCTGGTGGTGCGACCCGCCGCCGACGCCTGCAGGAAGAAAGTACGACGGCCAGGCAGTCCGACGGTCCCGGCGACGAAGCGTTCGGGAGGGTCGTAGAGGAACACCTGACGGGACACGCACTGCTCCGTAGGACTCGTGAGTGGATGGGTGGTCGAGGGTCGAGCGGTCGAATTCGGTGGAAACGTGTCGGAGTTGCTGGGTGTGAGGCTCGGTGGGTCGTGCGGCCGGAACACTGGCACCCTACTGCGCGGGCGCCGTGCGCGCTGCGGCGGCGTGCTCGGGCGCTCTCAGGCTCCGCCGCCCACGGGCGCCTGTTCGCTGTCCGTGGTCTCCTGCCGCGCGGTGGCCTCCTCGCTGTGCGGCACGAACTCGCTGAGGTCCCCCGTGTCGCCGAAGCGCAGCAGCATCGGGATCGCGCCGTAGCGGACGGCGGTGATCGACGCCGGGTGCGGGAGGATGCGCTGGAAGAGGTCGAGGTGGAGGCCGAGGGCGTCGGCCACGAGTGCCTTGATGTTGTCACCGTGGGTGCACATCAGCCAGACGGCCCGCTCGCCGTGGTCCCTGGCGATCCTGGCGTCCCACTCCCGTGCCGCCTCCACCACGCGGGCCTGCACCGCGCGCAGCGACTCGCCGCCGGGGAAGACGACGCCCGAGGGGTGCTGCCGCACCGTCGCCATCAGCGGCTCCTCGGCGAGCTCGCCGAGCGTGCGGCCGGTCCACGCGCCGTAGTCGCACTCGACGATCCGCTCCTCGGCGTGGACCGGCAGCTCGGGCCGGGCGGCCCGCAGCGGCTGGAGGGTCTCCACACAGCGCTGGAGCGGGCTGTGCACGGCGGCCACCAGCGGGATCCCGGCCAGCCGCGCCGGCAGGGCGGCGGCCTGCGCGGCGCCGTACTCGTCCAGGCCGACGCCGGGCGCGCGACCCGCCAGCAGGCCGGAGGAGTTCGCGGTGGTGCGGCCGTGGCGCAGGAGCAGCAGGGTGGGCATGGGCCCAGCCTAAAGGCTGTCCCGCACTCCCTGGTGGGTCAGGGAGCGGCGTCCTGTTGGTTTCGATTGCAAGGCGGAGGAGCGAGTCAGCCTTGCGGGCTGGCGACCGACGACAACGCGGCAGGGGGAGTCGCAGGGCGTACTCCCCCAGACCGCTCCGGGTCCGGACGGCGCCCCCCGGCCGCCGCTCCGTGACTCCCCGGGAGTGACGGGCGCGCCTCCAGGGCGCGCCCACGACGTCCCGCCGGGGCCGCCCGGGTCGGGATCCCGGACACGGGGCATCGCACGGCGGCGTGAGCCCGCGGCGGGCCGGGTGGGGCGGCGCGCTACGCGAGGCCGGCGCGGTCCAGGGCCTCGGCCGCCACGCGCAGGCCCGCGATCCGCTGGTCGAGGTCCCAGCCGGCGGGCGCGAGGGAGAGGGTGGTGGCGCCCGCGTCGGCGTAGGCGCGCATCCGGTCGGCGATGCGCTCCGGCGAACCGATGAGCGTCGTGGCGTCGATCAGGCGGTGCGGCACCGCGGCGGCGGCGCCCTCCCGGTCGCCCGCGAGGTACCGCTCCTGGATCTCGGCGGCCTCCTTCTCGTACCCCATGCGCTGGGCGAGCCGGTTGTAGAAGTTCTGGTCCCTGCTGCCCATGCCGCCGACGTACAGCGCGGTGTACGGCCGGAAGTGGTCGGCCAGGGCGTCGAGGTCGTCGCCGACGGCCAGCGGCACGGTGGGGACGAGGTCGAAGCCGGCCAGGTCCTTCCCGACGCGGGCGCGGCCGGCGCGCAGCGGCTTCAGGGTCGTCTCCTCGGCGTGCTCGGGCGAGAAGAAGACCACCAGCGCGCCGTCGGCGATCTCGCCGGTCTGGGTGAGGTTCTTCGGGCCGATGGCGGCGATGTACAGGGGAACGCGTTCGCGGACCGGGTGCACGGTGAGCTTGATCGGCTTGCCGGGACCGCCCGGCAGGGGCAGGGTCCAGTGCTCGCCCTCGTGGGTGAGGCGCTCGCGCGCCATCGCCTTGCGGACGATCTCGACGTACTCGCGGGTGCGGGCGAGCGGGCGGTCGAACCTGACGCCGTACCAGCCCTCGGAGACCTGCGGTCCGGACACGCCAAGGCCCAGGCGGAAGCGTCCGCCGGTCAGCGAGTCGAGGGTGGCGGCCGTCATCGCGGTCATGGCGGGGGCCCTGGCCGGGATCTGGAGGATGGCCGAGCCGACGTCGATGCGGCTCGTCTGGGCCCCCACCCACGCCAGCACCGTGGGGACGTCGGAGCCGTACGCCTCCGCGGCCCAGCAGACCTCGTACCCCAGGCGCTCCGCCTCGCGGGCCACCTCCAGGTTGTCCGCGTCCATTCCGGCTCCCCAGTAGCCGAGGTTGACTCCCAGCCGCACGCGCAGCTCCCATCCGATTAGCTACCTACGGGTAACTCCTATGTCCCCAGGACTCTAACGCGTGGCGCAAGTACGCTCAACGCCCATGGATCTCAGGCACCTGGGCCGGACCGGCCTGCGCGTTTCCCGGCTTGGCCTCGGCACCCTCACCTGGGCGAGGGACACGGGCGAGCAGGAGGCAGCCGAGCTGCTGAAGACCTTCTGGGGAGCGGGCGGCACCCTCGTGGACACCGCGGACGTCTACGCGGACGGCGGCGCCGAGTACCTGCTGGGGCGGCTGCTGGGCGGCCTCGTGCCCCGCGCCGACCTGGTGATCGCGACCAAGGCCGGCAGCGTGCCCGATCCCGACCGGCGCTTCGACACCTCCCGCGGCCACCTGTTGGCCGCGCTCGACGCCTCCCTCGAACGCCTCGGCACCGACCACGTCGACCTGTGGCAGGTTCACGCCTTCGACCCGGAGACGCCGCTGGAGGAGACGCTCCAGGCGCTGGACATCGCGGTGGCCAGCGGACGCGCCCGCTACGCGGGGGTGTCGAACTTCTGCGGCTGGCAGCTGGCGAAGGCCGCCACCTGGCAGCTGGCGGCACCCGCCACGCGCACCCGGCTGGCCAGCACCCAGATGGAGTACTCGCTGTTGCAGCGGGGGGTGGAGCGCGAGGTGCTGCCGGCCGCGGCGGACCTCGGGATCGGCCTGCTGCCGTCCTCGCCGCTGGGGCGGGGGGTGCTGACCGGGAAGTACCGCGACGGGGCCGTGCCGGCCGGCTCGCGGGGGGACTCCGAGCGGCTGGCGCCGTTCGTCGCGCCGTACCTCGACGATCCCGCGGCGCGGATCGTGGAGGCGGTGGCGATAGCCGCGGACGGCCTGGCCGTGACGCCGTTGCAGGTGGCGCTGGCGTGGGTGCGGGACCGGCCGGGCGTCGTCGCGCCGATCCTCGGCTCGCGCGACGGGCGGCAGCTGCGGGAGGCGTTGTCAGTGGAGGACCTTAGCCTTCCGGGTGAGATTCGCCGGGCCCTGGACGACGTCTCGGCCCCGGTCCACCGCTATCCCGACCACGACTGGAGCGCGCTGTGACCTCCTCCTCCCTGCCCTCCCCCCAGCCCTCCGCCTCCACCCCCCCGTCGTCCCCGTCGTCCTCCCCACGCCCCCAGTCCACCACGAGCGGCGCGGACCGGCCGCGGAGCGTCGCGGAGGAGCTGCGGGCCGCGGTGCGCGCCGTGGAGAGTGGCGAGCGCGCGGCGGCGTCCTTCTTCCCCGAGGCCGCGAAGCCGGCCCGCTCCCGCGCCGTCGTCTCGCGGGGTTCACCGGCCGCGGTGTCGGCGGCGAGCGTGGACCCCGTGACGGTGGCGGCCGTCGCCAAGCTGCTCGCCGAGGGCGGCGTGCCCGAGGCGCTGGCGTCGGCGGCCGTCGCCACGCTGGGCGAGGCGGCCGAGGAGGCGCTGCGCGCGGACCCCTGGCAGCTGCTGGCGGTGGCCGGGGTCGGACCGGCGCGGGCGGACGACTTCGCGCGGGCCCTGCTGGGCGCCGAGGGCTCCCCCGGCGACGAGCGCAGGTCCCGGGCGCTGGTGGTGTGGCTGCTGGAGCGGGCGGCCCTCGCCGGGCACACGGCCGTCGCGGCGGGGACGGTCGCCGCGGAGCTGGCGGCGCACGGCGTGCCCGAGCCGGAGGCGGCGGTGCGCGCGGCCGTGGAGCGCGGCGCGGTGCTCGCCTTCGAGGACACCGGGCCCGAGGCCGAAGACGACGCCGGGGCCGAGGCCGAGGCGGCCGGGGATCCGGCGACGGCGGAGACGGCGGCGGAGGGCACGCTGCTCGGGCTCGACCGGTACGCGCTGGCCGAGGAGAGCCTCGCCGACGGCCTGACGCGGCTGCTGGGCACCTTCGGTTCGTCCCTCGACGAGGCGTCCCTCGACGAGCGGGGTGAGGCAGAGGAGGCCGCCGGGTCCGGGGGCGGCCCCGGCGCGCGGTGGGAGGCCGCCGCGCGGGCGGCCCCCACGCCGGCCGCCGCCGCGCTGATCCGTGGCGCCGCCGGATCGGGCCTGCTCGTCCACACGGGCGGCGAGGCCGCCCGCGCGGAGGTCGCCGCCCTCGTCGGCGCGGCGCGCGCCCTCGGCCTGCGGGCGTACGGCGCGGCGCACACGACGGACGGGCGGCGGCGGCTGGCCGCCCTGCTGCCCGACGCGGCCGAGGCCCGGACCGGCGCCGCGAGCGGCGGCGGCGGGAGCGAGGACACACGCGAGGAGGCCGCCGGGGGCGTGGTGGTCACCGTCGAGGGGCTGCTCACGGGACGGGAGGGACCGGGACGGGACGCCGACGGGCTGCTGGCCGTCGACCTCCTGGCCGTGGTGGACGCTCCGCAGCTCGGCACCGAGCACGCCGCGTCCCTCGTCGAGGCGCTGCCCGACGGAGCCCGGCTCGTCCTCAGCGGCGATCCGCTGCTGCTGGGCGCCGCCGGCCCCGGTCAGGTCGTGGCCGACGTGCTGGCCTCGGGCGTCTGCCCGCATCTCGCCTCGGACGCCACGGAGCCGGGCGTCGTCGGTCGCCTCGTCGCCGATGTGGGCGTCGGCAGGCTGCGGCCGGTGGAGGCGCCAGGCCGCGAGGTCGTGATCGTCCCCGTCCGGGACGCCGCGGAGGCGGTGCACCGCACCGTGCAGCTCGTGGCGGAGTCGATCCCCCGCGCCTTCGGTGAGACGGGGGCGGGCATCCAGGTGATCACGGTCGGACACGGCGGCGCGGCGGGCACGCGGGCGTTGAACGCCGCGCTGAAGGAGCGTCTGAACCCCGGGCCGGGCCGCTTCGGCGGCTTCGACCCCGGGGACCGGGTGGTCCACTCCCCCGTGCCGGGCCGCGCCGACGCGGCCACGGTGGCGCGGGCCGACGCCGAGGGACTGTGGCTCGACGGCGAGGAGGGGCCGTTCGTCGTGGCGCGCGAGCGCGTCGCGGAGACCGTGCGGCACGGCTGGGCCGTCACGGCGCACCAGGCGGCGGGAAGCCGCTGGCCCGCCGCCGTGGTGGTGCTGCCGGGCGACGCGGCGGCGGCGCTGACCCGCTCCTGGGTGTACACGGCCTTCGGCCGGGGCCAGCGGCACCTCTCGGTGGTGCAGGGAGTGGGATCCGTGCTCCCCGACGTGGTGGCCGGACCCGCCGCCTCGCCCAGGACCACCCGGCTGCGGACGCTGCTGCGCGGCTGAGGCGCGCCCGTGGCGCCGGGAGGGCACGTGGGCCCTCCCGTGCGCGGCGTCAGGGCACGTTCTCGGCTTCCTCGCCGTCGAACGCCTCGCTGATGTCGAAGCGGCAGACGACGCGCTCGGGATCGACGGCCTCGAAGGGAGAGGACAGCCACTCCCCCGGCTCCGCCGGCTCCTCGGCCGCCACGATCCACAGCGTGGCGTCGCCCTCCTCCAGGCCGAACTCCTTGTGGCGGCTGGCGATCTCGTCGGGCTCGAACTCGCCGAAGAGCACCCCGAGGGCCGCCGGCATGCTGCGGCCGGCGGCGTCCTGGACGTCGTCCTCGTCGCCGCCGACGGCCTCCGGGTCGAGTTCGGCCACGCGACGGGCCTGGGCGAGGAGACGCCGGGGATCGACGACCGCGTAGTCCCGGCGGATGAAGACGCTCAGCGCCTCCGGCTCCTCCGGGCCCGTGTAGGCGGCACCGTCGGTCTCGGGCACCTCGAAGGGCGTGACCTCGTCGTAGACGTCGTACAGCAGCTCGTCGTACGCCTCGCCCGCGGCGGCCATCTCGTTGAACGCGGAGAACACCTCGGCGTCCGCCTCGGCGACGTCGTCGGGTTTCGACGCCCGTCGCTCGATGGCCGCGAGGTGCCGGTCGATCGCTCCCTTGAGCGCCTCGGCTGCGGCGCGGACTTCGGCAGCGCCTGGCTGCACAGCATCAGACATGGTGCAGACGGTATCGGCATCCTGGGCTTGGCCGCACAATAGATTCGATGCCGGAATACGAGTTTCGCGATGTGTACGTGCCGCGGGGGGTCTCTCGTGCGGCGACCACCCGCCTCCTGACCGACCATGCCGAGTACGGACACTGGGAGTTGGCCCAGCTACGGCTGTACCCGGACGGCAGCCGTCGGGTGCGGCTGAGACGACGGATCATCCGGCAGGTGCGCGCCACCTGGTGAACGCCCGGTGACGGACCGCCCGCGAAGCCTGCTGAGAAGACGGCCGAGAAGGCTACGGATGACGCCTGCCGTGAAGACCGCTGGGAGGCGGAACGTGAACGAGTGGGCCCCGCGTCGCGGGACCCACTCGTCGGGGAACGCCGGGGCGGATCAGCCCAGGCGTGCCAGCCGCGCGCGGCGGTAGAGCACAACGCCGCCGAGCAACAGGCCCGCGCCGAGCGGAAGCGCGGCGCCGAGCGCCGTACCCGCACCGGTCTCGGCCAGGGCGCCCTCGGACGGCTCGGTGTCCGCGGGCTCGTGGCCGGGGGCGGGGGCCTCGGCGCCCGGCCCGTCGCCGGAGCCCTCCGGCTCGTCCGACGGGCCCTCGTCACCCGGCGAACCGGGCTCCTCGGGCTCACCCGGCTCGCCCGGCTCCTCGGGGCCGGGCTCCTCGGGCTCCTCGGGACCCGGCTCCTCGGGCTCTTCCGGACCCGGCTCCTCGGGCTCCTCGGGACCGGGCTCCTCGGGGCCCGGGTGCTCCGGCGGCCCGTCGGGCCGACCGTGCCCGTTGGCGCACTCGTTGCCGAACGCGGCGTTGCCGACGCCGACGACGGAGACGTTGTTCCCGCACGCGTTCACGGGGACGTCGACGGGAACCTGGATCTGGTTCCCCGAGCCGACGCCCGGCGAGTTCTGCGCGGTGCCCGAGGCCTCCGCCCCACCGCTGTGCTGGTTCCCGCCGCCCTGGCCGCCACCCTGGCCACCGCCACCCTGGCCACCGCCGTCATGGCCGCCGCCGTCCTGGCCGCCGCCACCGTGACCGTCGCCGTGACCGCCGCCCCCGTTGACGCAGGTGTTGCCGAAGGCGGGGTTGAGGACCCCGACCACGTTGACGGTGTTGCCGCAGGCGTTGACCGGCACGTGGACCGGCACCTGGACGGTGTTGCCGGAGAGCACACCGGGCGACTGCGCGCTACGGCCCGCCGCGTCGGAGTCGGCGTGTGCCACGCCGGCGGACACGGCCAACACGCCACCGGCTGCGGTGGCCACGGAGAGCAGGCGCTTTCGCGTGAGCTGACGCATGGTTGTCTTTCACCCTTGTTCGTCGTGGGTCGCGGGGTGGGGGAATGAGGGCATCCCGCGCCCGTCTACAGCCGAGGGCCCCGGGCGCGCGTCACGCGTCCCGGGGCCGCCGACGTCACGCCCTCATGGAGTCGGGCGCGGCATCAGTCGTTGATGCAGGTGTTACCGAAGGCCGGGTTCAGCAGGGCGATGATGTTGATCGTGTTGCCGCAGACGTTGATGGGCACGTGGATGGGCACCTGGATGACGTTGCCGGAGATGACGCCGGGGGACTTGGCGGCCGCTCCCTGGGCGCCGGAGTCCGCGACGGCGACGCCGGCGCCCGCCAGCACCAGACCGCTGGTGGCAGTCGCTGCGGCGACGACCTTCTTGATCATTCTTCCTCCTTGGTGACAATGCGGTCCCAGCTGGGAACTGCACTGCTTGTAACGAGGAGGCCGTACCAAGGGCACGAATCGCCGAGGGCATTCACCCACTCTGGGGAATCCGACACCCCCACCTGAACGAACACACGATCGCAGGGGGACGCGCGGCGGCGGTCAGCACGCGTCCAGGAAGCGGTCGAGCACCCGCACGCCGAAGGTCAGACCGTCCACCGGCACCCGCTCGTCCACCCCGTGGAACATGCCGGCGAAGTCCAGCTCCGGGGGCAGCTTCAGCGGCGCGAACCCGAAGCCACGGATGCCCAGGTCGTCGAAGGACTTGGCGTCGGTGCCGCCGGAGAGCATGTAGGGGACGGCACGCGCCACCGGGTCCTCCGCCTGCAGCGCGGTCTGCATGGCCGCCACGAGCGCGCCGTCGAAGGTGGTCTCCAACGCCTTGTCGTGGTGCACGTTCTCGCGCCGGACGCGCGGGCCGAGGATCCGGTCGAGGTCGGCGAGGAACTCCTCCTCGTAGCCGGGCAGGAAGCGCCCGTCGACGTGCGCCGTCGCCTGGCCGGGGATGACGTTCACCTTGTATCCGGCGCCGAGCTGGGTGGGGGCGGCGGTGTTCTGGAGCGTGGCGCCGATGATCTTGGCGATGCCGCCGAGCCGCGCCAACGTCTCGTCCATGTTCTCCGGGTCGAGCTCGACGCCGAGGGCGTCGGAGAGCTCGTCGAGGAAGGCCCGGACGGTCTTGGTGACCCGGACCGGGAAGCGGTGCCGGCCCAGCCGGGCGACCGCCTCGCACAGTTCGGTGATGGCGTTGTCGTCGTTGGTCATCGAGCCGTGTCCCGCGGTGCCGTCCACGGTGAGCCGCATCCAGTGCATGCCCTTCTGGGCCGTCTCGACGAGGTAGAGCCGCAGGTTCTCGTTGACGGTGAACGAGAAGCCGCCGACCTCGCTGATGGCCTCGGTGACGCCCTCGAACAGCTCCGGATGGTGGTCCACGAGGTACCGGGCGCCGTGCAGGCCGCCGGCCTCCTCGTCCGCGAGGAAGGCCACGACGACGTCGCGCGGCGGCCTGCGGCCCGACCGCATCCGGTCCCGGACGACGGCCAGCGTCATCGCGTCCATGTCCTTCATGTCCACCGCGCCGCGGCCCCAGACGCAGCCGTCGGCGATCTCGCCGGAGAACGGGTGGTGCCGCCAGTCGTCGGCGTTGGCCGGGACGACGTCGAGGTGTCCGTGGATCAACAGGGCGGGGCGCGAGGGGTCCTCCCCCTCGATCCTCGCGACGGTGGAGGCCCGCCCCGGCCGGGACTCGAAGATCCGCGGTTCGAGTCCGACCTCCGCGAGCTGCTGCGCGACGTACTCGGCGGCGGCGCGCTCGCCCGGTCCCGAGTCGTCGCCGTAGTTGCTGGTGTCGATGCGGATCAGGTCCCGGCAGATCCCGACGACCTCGTCCTCGCCACGCACCCCGCTGGTGTCCGACCGGCTCACGCTGCCTCCTCCTGCGCTGGTACTCACCCGCTCATCCTCCCCCCTCCCCCCGCCCCTCCCCAAGGGAGATCACCAGGCCCGGGACTTTGCTATCGTTGCCCACACCGCAGCGGCCGCATCGGGTCGCGCGCTCACCTCGTCCGGGTGGCGGAATGGCAGACGCGCTAGCTTGAGGTGCTAGTGCCCGACTAAGGGCGTGGGGGTTCAAGTCCCCCCTCGGACACTCACAGAGACCCCGGCTGAGCTGGGGTTTTTCTGTTGTCAGGGGTCCGCCGTGACCAGCGGCGTGACCAGCCCGTAGGGGATCCTGTTCTTGGGTGGCCGTGTCCAACCCGACGCGGCCGGCGCTGGAGGCGGCGAGCTTCCGGGCACCTTCCTCGCGCGGCTTGCCGTGGCGGGCCATGGTGTAGCCGGGCGAGTGGTGGCGGGCCCTTGGCGGAGACCTGGGCGGGGTTGTCGCCGTGGTCGAGCTCGTTGGTGACGAGCGAGGCCGCCAGGCGTGGATCCGGAAGCCCTCGGGGAGCGTGAGGCGGCGGCGCAGGGTGGAGGAGTTGCCTTCCTCGGCGACGACCCGTTCCAACTCGACGTAGCCCTCGTCGAAGTGAACGTTGGACCACCTCTGGCCGAGAGCCTCGCCGCTGCGGACGCCCGTCGCCGCGACGAACGTCCGCAGCGGTGCGTCGTGGGCGGTGGTGGGTGAGTCCGTCGTCGCAGCGCCGGGGTCCCGCACGGCTGCCAGACCGCTCTGACGAGGGCGGCGGTCTGGCGGTCGTTGAAGCCGTCCCGCCGGATCGCTGGTCACCTGGCCCGTGGGCTGGGCCCTGCCGCTGGGAACCGGTCAGCCGGAGAGGTTCCGTACGGATGCCTCTGCGCGTGGCCGACTCGTGGCATCAGCGCGGCGTCACCTGCCTGCTGAGGGTCACCTCGCCTGAGCGAGCCGGACCGCGTCGGGACCGGCCGGGAAGCGCAGCTGGCCGGTCGTGTCGTGCACGGCGCGCCACACCGTCTCGGCGACGTCGCTCTCCTTGGTGAACAGGTCCTGGCCCGTGAAGTCGTCCATGGCCTTCTTCGCCCATGGCGCGTAGGGCGCCGGGACCAGCTCGTCCAGCGAGGCGCCCTTCGTCGCGTTGGCCGCGAAGTTCGTCGTCAGGCAGGCTCCCGGTTCGACCGTCTTCGCCTGCACACCGAAGGGTGCGAGCTCCAGCGCGAGGGACGCGGTGAACCCCTCGATGGCCATCTTGCTCGCCTTGTAGACGGCCGAGAGCGGCATGTGGCCCAGCACCACGCTGGAGGTCACGTTGACCACCACCCCGGAGCCGCGCTCGCGGAACGGTGGCAGCACCGCCTGCGTCGTCGCCATCACACCGAACGTGTTGGTTTCGAAGACTTCCCGCACTCGGGCCATGGGTGTGCCCTCGAACACGCTGATCGAGGGGACGCCCGCGTTGTTGACCAGGACATCGACGGGCCCTGCCGCCTCGAACGCAGTGGTGATGGTCTCGGGCTTGGTCACGTCGAGCTCGACGACGCGGAGCCGGTCCGACTCGGGCAGGACGCCCGCACGCGGCGTGCGCATCGTGGCGATGACGTTCCACCCCTGCGAGTGGAAGTACAGGGCGGTCTCCCGCCCGTACCCGGATGAGGCGCCAGTGATCAGGACTGTCTTCATGGGGTGGTCCTCGCGATGTCGTGGGAGCCGCGGACGGACAGGCGTCTGCCTGCCCCGCGGAAGAACTCGTGATCCCATGGAATCGCTCTGACCTGCGGGAACAGTAGAACTATCCTCGCTTTTCCTTGCACCATCCTGCTCCGACGTGCAACCCAGCTCAGGGCAGAACGCCTGCGGGAGTGCCCGCGGTGTTCCGCAGGCGGGCCGCGTCCCGGCTCGGGGGTGTGCCGAACTGGCGGCGGTACTCGCGGCTGAACTGCGACGGGTTGTCGTAGCCGACGCGGTGGCCGACTCCGGTGACGTCGCCCGGGTGGGTGGCGAGCAGCAGCCGGGCCTCCTGGAGCCGGATCTGTTTCTGGAACTGGATGGGACTCATCGCGGTCACCGCCTGGAAGTTGCGGTAGAACGCGGAGACGCTCATGCCGGACAGGCGTGCCACGTCCTTGACCCGGAAGGGCTCGGCGTAGTGCTCGCGGATCCAGCGCACGGCCCGGGAGACATGGCTGAGGCCGCTGTCGGCGAGGCCGAACTGGCGCACCGTCGCGCCCTGCTCGCCGGTGATCAGGCGCCACAGGATCTCGCGTTTGACCAGCGGGGCCAGTACGGCCCGGTCGCGGGGTTCGTCGAGCATGCGCAGCAGCCGGACCACCGCGTCGAGCAGCGCGGGCGGGGCGTCGCTGACGGCGATTCCCGGCGGCGTGCCCGTGCCGGCGTGGGGGGCGTCGCCGGGACCGGCCTGCAGCAGCAGTTCGGCGACGTCGGACGGTTCCAGCGTGAGACCGAATCCCAGGGCCGGCCGCCCGGGGTCGGCCTGGGTGAACTGCCCGGTGACGGGCAGGTCGACGGATGCGACCAGGTACTGCCCGGCGCCGTACTCGTAGATCCGGTCGCCCAGCGCGAGGCGTTTGGCGCCCTGGGCGATGACTGCGAGCACCGTGCCGGACATGGAGGGCGCCGGCGGATCGGGCCGGTCGACCTTCGAGATCAGGACACCGTCGATGGGCGTGGTCCAGTCGGGGCGGGCATGCCGGGCCAGCAGGGTGCGGAGCTCTTCGAGGTACATGTGTCCATTGCAGCACCATTCGTCATCCGGGCTCCCGTGGCTGAGAGGATCGTGCAAGTAGCAGCGAGCATCGTTCTAACGTTTCCTCAGGTCAGCGCAGTTGAATGGAATCACCTCATTCCACCAGTGCAGAAGAAGGCCTCCATGACTGCCAAGTACGGCTTCAACGCCACCCTGACCGCCAGGCCCGGAATGGGCGATCGGCTGGTCGACCTGCTGCTGACCGGCCTGGACGAGGGCAGTCCCGGTGCGAGCGAACACTGCGTCGTCTACCTCGTCTCCCGTTCCGCGTCCGCCCCTGACGTCGTCCACGTCACCGAGGGCTGGACCAGCGAGGAGGACCACCACCGGATCTTCGCCGGCGAGGCCGCCCAGGCCATCGTGGCGCAGATCGACGGACTGCTGGCCAAGGAATCCGAGTACACCGACTACGTCCCGGTCCGCGGCAAAGCCGCCTTCTGAACCCCCGCCGAACGCCCCACGCCCCAGCCCCTCCGCCCCGGCGCCCGCCGGGGCGACCCCCTCCTCGCCCGACCGTCCCGCCACCACCCACGAAAGGCAACGACCATGGCCACAGCGCGACCCGCCCTCGACCCCGAACTGCAGGAACTCCTGGCCGACATGCCGCTGATGTCCCAGCTCAGCCCGGACGTGCTCGCGCAGGTACGCCCCTTCTCCTCGATGCCCGTCGACCCCCTCCTCGAAGGTCGCGCGATCGACCGGCGCGAGGTCACCGCCGCGAGCCCGGACGGCACCACGATCCCCTTGTCCGTCCTCAGCCCCGCGAACACCGATCGCACCACCGCCGCGCCCTGCGTCTACTGGATACACGGCGGCGGGATGGTCATGGGCGACCGCTTCTCACAGATCGACATCCCGCTGGAGTGGCTCGACGAGTTCGGCGCCGTCGTGGTCTCCGTCGACTACCGGCTCGCGCCCGAGGCCACCGGCACCATCCCGGTCGACGACTGCTACCAGGGACTCCTCTGGATCGCCGACCACGCCGCCGAACTGGGCATCGACCTCTCCCGGATCATCGTCGCGGGCGCCAGCGCGGGCGGCGGCCTCGCCGCCGGCGTCACCCTGCTGGCCCGCGACCTCGGCACCCCGACGATCGCCGCCCAGGTCCTGATCGGCCCCATGCTCGACCACCGCAACGCCACCACCTCCAGCCTCCAGTACGCGAACGGGCCCGGCGTCTGGACCCGCGAGATGAACGGATTCGGATGGCGCTGCCTCCTCGGCGACCTCGCCGACGACGAGGTACCCGCACACGTCTCACCCGCCTTGGCCGACGACCTCGCGGGCCTGCCGACCACCTACATCGACACCGGCTCCGCCGAGGTCTTCCGCGACGAGGACACCGACTACGCCACCCGCATCTGGGCGGCCGGCGGCCAGGCCGAACTCCACGTCTGGGCAGGCGGCTTCCACGGATTCGACGCTCTGTACCCTCAGGCGCACATCTCGGCCACGGCCCGCCGAACCCGCACCGACTGGCTCGCCCGAGTCCTGGCCACGGACCCCGCCGCATCTCGGCACGACCACAGCCATCGCAGTCGGGACTGTTCGTGACAGGTTTGCTGGGGACCAGGTCGGCAGTCGGTTCGGCTCCTCTTGATCGGCCGTGTGATCGGGTCCCGTCTGGTCGTCTGAGGAGGACGGTCAGCCACTGCGCCGGCGTCGTCCTGCCCGAGCCGGCCACGCCGCGCAGCAGCACCCGTTCCTTTCCGGCCAGCGCCAGCTCGGCGCGTCGTGACGGCGACTGTGCGCCGCTCGGGTTGTCCTCGGCCGGACCAGAGCGACGCGGCTGCGGGTCCCGTTCGGTCGTCTCCAGGGCGAGGGGCTGGCGGGGATCGACTTCCTCTACGCGCCCTACGACACCGAGGCGGACTGGGCCCCCATGTACCGGCTGGCAGAGCGCTTCGCCGAGGCCGGTCTCGGGATCACGGCACACGCCGGGGAGGTGTCGACGGCCAACATCGCCGCCGCGGCCCGGATGCCCGGCCTGACCAGGATCGGGCACGGCATCCACGCCGCGACGGACCCGGAGTTGCTGCGGCTGCTGGTTGACCGGGGCGTGACGCTGGAGTGCGCGTTGACGTGCAACGACTACTTCGGCGTGCTGCCGGAGACCGAGGAGCATCCGCTGCTGCGGCTGGTCGAGGCGGGCGTCGCCGTCACCCTGGCCACGGACAACCCCGTCCAGCTCAGCACGACGATCGAGCGGGAGTACGCCGTGGCGGCCAATCTCGGCATCAGCGGTGAGCAACTCGCCGGCTTCACCCGCGACGCGATCCGGGCGGCGTTCACCTCGGACGAACGCAGGTCCGCGATGCTCGCCGAACTGGCGCTGGCTGAGCGGGCCGAAGGCGCTCCGGCCCCGTGACGACCTGGCGCGCCGGTTCGGTCCCGGGCCGCTGCGGCGTTCGGCCGGCGGCGCCCCGGTCTCCCTGGCCGCGGTGAGTTCCGTGACGGTTTCACCGGTGTCCGTGACCGCTTCGTTGGGTCGGGCGCCCCGGCGGCGCGCCAGGCGTGTCCGGTTCACCAGGAGGACTTGGTGACGCCCGGGAGGTAGCCGGCGTGGGCCTGCTCGCGGAAGCGGACGCGGGAGAGGCCGAACCTGCGCAGGTGGCCGCGGGGGCGGCCGTCCACGCTGTCGCGGTTGCGCAGCCGGGTTGCGCTGGCGTCCCGGGGCTGACGACGCAGTTCGGCGTAGGCGGCCTGGCGTTCGGTGTCGGTGGAGGACGGGCGGCGGATGATCTCCTTGAGCTCCGCGCGCCGTGCGGCGTAACGCTCGACGGTGGCGCGCCGCCTGTCGTTCTTGGCGATCTTGCTCTTCTTGGCCATCAGATCTTCTCTCCTCGGGCGCGCATGCGGGCCACGGCGGCCTCGACGCCGATGGCGTCGATGGTCCTGATGGCGCGCACGCTGAGGGCGAGGCGGATGTGGCGGCCCTCGCCGGGCAGCCAGTAGCGCCTGTGCTGGAGGTTGGGGTTGAACCGGCGCGAGGTCCGGCGGTGGGAGCGCGAGACGCGTTTGCCGAAGCGTGGTTCGGCTCCGGTGAGTTGACAGCGGGCGGACACGACGGGGAACACCTCCGGAAGGACGAGCCACTAACGCTAATGAAAATCGTTGTCGTATGCTAGCGGACATGGCACGCAACGACCTCCGCCCGGTGATCAGACTCCGCTCCACCGCGGGCACCGGCTACACGTACGTCACCCGCAAGAGCCGCCGCAACGACCCCGACCGCATGGTGCTGCGCAAGTACGACCCCGTCGTCCGGCGCCACGTCGACTTCCGCGAGGAGCGCTGACGACGAAGCCCGGTATCCCTCCGGCCTACGGTCCGGTCGTCTTCCGGGACCGGGCGGCCGGTTTCGCGTTCCTCACCTGGTCCACCGGACGTTCGTCTCCGACCGGGGCAAGCCCTCCGCACGTCGGAGGATCCCCGTGCCGCCGGGTCACCCGTGTCACCGTCCAGCAGCAGCGACCGCCCGCCGCCGCCATCGAGAACGCCCGCGAGACGGCCCGGCCGCCCTACCCGCGCTGACCCCCACCCCCCGCACCGAACCGGAGACCACGATGGCCGTACCCAAGCGCAGGATGTCCCGCAGCAACACGCGCCACCGGCGAGCCCGGTGGAAGGCGCAGGCGCCCGACCTCGTGCCGGTCACCGTCGACGGCCGAACCGTCCGCGTTCCCCGGCCCCTGGTCCGCGCCTACCAGCGCGGCCTGCTGAAGCCGGAGGACTGAGTCGAGCGGCGTGAGCGAGAGGAGCGTTCCGGCACCGGCTGGCCGCCCGGCGCCCGGCCGCCATGGGCGTTCGCCGCCGGAGAGTTGGCCCGGCGTGCGGGGGGCGTGCTCGGCGGGGAGGCGGACGCGGGCGACGCCGCGCGGTGCCACGCGGTGCCACGCGGGTTTTCCCCGGACCTTCCGCCGCGAGTGATCGTCTTCACACCGGTCCACCATCCGTTGCCTGCCCACCGTCTCATGACTATGGTTACGAAAACCGTTTTCATAGAGCGCACGGAGGAGCGTCGTTGTCCGCCACAGAACAGGCCGCGCGGCAGCGGGTGCGACGCCGGTCCACGGGGGTGCTGGTGAGCACCCACCTCGCGCTCGTGCTCGCCATCCTGGCCACCGTGGTCGTCTCCGGCGCCACCGGCCCGGCCGAGGTCGGGGTGGCCGACACCGCGCGCGTCGTCATCGGTCACCTCGTCCCTGGCGCGCCGTGGATGAGCGACGGTTCGATCACCCAGCTCCAGGACCAGGCCGTGTGGCAGTTCCGCCTGCCGCGCACGCTGCTGGCCGGTCTGGCCGGGGCCGGCCTGGCGCTGGCCGGGACGCTGATGCAGGCGGCGGTGCGCAACCCGCTGGCCGAGCCGTACGTGTTGGGGGTCTCGGCGGGTGCCGGCGTCGGCGCGGTCGCCGTGATCACGCTGGGCTCGTCCGCCGTGGGCGGGCTGCCGCTCAGCGGCGCCGCGTTCCTCGGCGCGCTCGGCGCCACCGCCGCCGTCTACCTGCTGGCCCGGCAGCACGGCGTGCTGGCGCCGACGCGCATGATCCTCGCGGGGGTCGCGCTCGGTTCGCTGCTCAGCGCGGTGACGAGCTACCTGACGCTCACCACCGAGGCGCAGAACGTCTTCAGCGTCCTGTTCTTTCTGCTGGGCAGCGTGTCCGCGGCCACCATGGACCAGCTCGCGGTCCCGGCCCTCGCGCTCGCCACCGTGACGCTGTTCGCCCTGGCGAAGGCCCGAACCCTGAACGCCCTGCTGGTCGGTGACGAGAGCGCCACGGCCCTGGGCGTCAACGTCAACCGGCTGCGTGGTCACCTGGTGATCGCGGCCTCCCTGCTGACCGGGTCGGTCGTGGCCGTCAGCGGTGGCATCGGCTTCGTCGGGCTGGTCATCCCGCACACCGCCCGCATCCTGGTCGGCGCCGACCACCGCCGGATGCTGCCCGTCGCCGTCCTGGGCGGCGCGCTGTTCCTGATGGTCGCCGACGTGCTGGCACGAACCGTCGCCGAGCCCACCGAGATACCCATCGGCATCGTCACCGCCGTCGTGGGGGCCCCGTGCTTCCTGTGGCTGATACGGCAGGGGCGTGCCGCCAGGGCGGGGATGCTGCGATGAGGGTGGACTTCCGGGACGTCGCCGTGGCGCTGGGTGGGGCCCGCATCGTGCACGGCGCGACGTTCGGCGTGGCGCCCGGCCAGGTGGCGGGGCTGGTCGGCCCCAACGGCAGCGGCAAGTCCACGCTGCTGCGCAGCCTCTACCGGGTCACCCGGCCCGAGGCGGGCACGGTCGCGGTCGGGGGTGAGGACGTGTGGCGGCTGCCGCCGCGGACCGTGGCGCGGCAGGTGGCGGTGATGACGCAGGAGACCACCGCCGACTTCGACCTCGACGTGCTCGACGTCGTACTCCTCGGCCGGCTGCCCCACCACCGCGGCTTCGGCGGAGACTCCCCGCGCGACCTGGACCTCGCCGACCGTGCGCTGGCCCGCGTCGGCGCCACCGAGCTGGCGGGACGGCCGTTCGGCGGGCTGTCCGGCGGCGAGAAGCAGCGGGTGCTGCTGGCGCGCGCCCTGGTGCAGGAAAGCCAGGTGCTGGTGCTGGACGAGCCGACCAACCACCTGGACGTCGCCTTCCAGCTCGAACTCATGCGCATCGTCGGCGAGCTGGGGCTGACCACGCTCGCGGCGCTGCACGACCTGAACCTGGCGGCGGCCCACTGCGACGTCGTCGCCGTGATGAGCGAGGGGCGGATCATCGCCCACGGTCCGCCCGAGGAGGTGCTGACGCCCGAGCTGATCGGCGAGGTCTTCGGCGTTCGGGCGCACCGGCTCAGCCACCCGGAGACCGGTCGGCCCCTGATCGCCTTCTCCCCGCTCCCGCCCGCCCCGTCCGACCCGTCGGCCTCTTCATCCGCCTCGGCGGCTGCCTCGCCACGCGACGCGGCGCCCGGGCACCCAGCAAAGGAGCACGCGCCATGAACCGTCCCCTGCCCTCTCGCTTCGCCGTCTCCGGCACGGCCCTGGCCGGACTGGGCCTGCTCGCCCTGACCGCGTGCGGCTCGGGCGTCACCGAGCCCGAGGCGGACGGCGAGGGCACCGGCGGCGGGCAGCGGACCGTTCTCACCAACTGCGGCCGGGAGGTCGCACTCTCCGACACCCCCCAGGCGATCGTCGGCATGAGTCCCTCCCAGACGGAGCTGCTGCTGCGCCTGGGCGTGGGAGACCGGATGGTCGGCCAGGCGCAGACCGCCACCGCGCCGCTGCCGGAGGACCTGCGGCGGGAAGCCGAGGACATCCCCGTGCTCAGCGAGGAGGAACCGCCGACGCGGGAGGTGCTGCTGGAGGCCGGACCGGACCTCGTGGTCGCGCCGACCGCCTACGAGTTCACCGCCGAGCAGGGCTTCGCCAGCGTCGAGCAGCTCGACGACGCGGGCGTGGCCGCCTACATCGCCACCGGAGGCTGCGAGGACCGCCGCATGACGGGCACGGTCGAGGACCTGTTCACCGACCTCGACGCCCTCGGCCGTGCCCTCGACGTGCCGGACGCCGCCGCCACCCTCGGCGAGGACGCCCAGGCCACGCTGGACGACGTCGCCGAACGCGTCGCGGGCCAGCGGCCCGTGACGGTCGCGCAGGTCTACGTCGAGGGCAGCACGCTCTCCGCGATCGGCGCCGGCATCGAGTACGACATCATCCAGCGGGCGGGTGGGGAGAACGTCTTCGGTCCCGACGACGCCGCGTTCGCCGAGTTCTTCGCCGCCCAGATCAACCCCGAGGTGCTCGCCGAACGCGATCCGGACGCGCTCGTCTTCGCCGTCAACAGCCCCGAACACGAGCAGGCCACCCGCGACTACCTGACGCGTACCTTCCCCGAGCTCGACGCGGTGCGCGAGGACCGCCTCATCGTGATCTCCGCCTCGGACGTCTACCCCGGCACGCTCGGCAACGTCGACGCGGTGGCGGACATCGCCGCGGGCCTGTACCCCGAAGCGTTCTGACGCGACGCCAGCGGCCACACGGCCGGCGGCGCTCAGGACGCCGTGACGGCGAGCACCCGGCCCAGCGCGCTGTCGGAGCGGGCGGTGAGCTCCTCCCAGGTGCCCTCTTCCGTGATGCGGCCCGCTTCGAGGACGGCGACGCGGTCGGCGCGGCGGATGGTGGCGGGGCGGTGGGCGATGACGATCGTGGTGAGGTTCTTCGTGCCGAGCACGGCGGCGAGCTCGGCGTCGCCGGTGGTGTCCAGGTGGGCGGTGGTCTCGTCCAGGACGAGGACCCGCGGCTCGGCGAGCAGGGCGCGGGCGAGCGCGATCCGGGCGCGCTGGCCGCCGGAGAGGGTGGCGCCGCGCTCGCCGACGAGGGTGTCCAGCGGGGCGATGGCCGAGACCCCGCACAGGTGCGCCGTCTCGGCCAGGAGGCGGTCGTCCGCGTCCGGAGCGGCGAGGCGCAGGTTGTCGGCGAGGGTCCCGAAGAAGAGGGGGGTCTCCTGGCCCACCACGGCGACCGCGCCGCGGAGGTCGGCGTCGGAGAGATCGCGCAGGTCGACGGGCTCGCCGTCGTCGGGCAACAGCTGGACGGCGCCCTTGGCCGGATCCCAGAAACGGGCCAGCAGGTGGGCGCAGGTCGACTTCCCCGCGCCCGAGGCGCCGACCAGGGCGACGGTGCGCCCCGCGGGAACCGTCAACTCGACGCCGTCCAGCACGGGCTGGCCCCCGTAGTCGAAGCTCACCCGGTGCAGCCGGACGCCCAGCGGGCCCGGTGGAAGCGGGCGTGGCGCGGCGGGCGGCGGGGCGAGCGCGGGGGCCTTGACGGCCGCGTCGACCCGGGCGGCGGCGGCGCGCAGACCCACGGCCTGGCTCAGCGCCCGGCCCGACTCGGCGACCGGGCCCAGCACGGACAGGGCCAGCGCCATCGCCGCCGGGGCCCACGCGCCGTGCAGGCGCCCGGAGGTCACCGACTGGGCCGCGGCGAGGACCACGCCGAGGAGCGCGAGCACGATCAGAAGGTCGCGGACGGCGGCGGCCACCGCCTCCCAGGTGGCCTCGGTCCGCTGGGCCTCGCCCACCTCCCGGCCCTGGTCGGCGAGGCGGCGGCGGCGCGTGGTCAGCCCGCCGAAGGCGAGCAGGTCGCGCAGCCCGTCGACGGTCTCCACGGTGTCGGCTGACAGCCTCGCGGCGGCCTGCCGGGTGCGGGCCCCGCGCGCCGCCCGACCCCGCGCGTCGGCGAAGGGGGCCGCGACGAGCAGCGCGGCGACCGGCAGCACCGCCGCCAGCAGCCACGGCTCCACGGTGGCCAGTGCCGCGGCTCCGCCGGTGAGGACCGCGCCGGACGCGAGGAGCTGGGCCGTGGTGTGGGCGTAGAAGAACTCCAGGGCCTCCACGTCGGCCATCGCGGTGGCGGCCAGGTCGCCGCTTCGTCTGCCGGCCACCCGGGCGGGCGCGGCGCGGGCGAGTCCGTCGAAGGTCCGCACGCGCAGCTCGGCCAGCACGCGGTAGGCGAGATCGTGCGAGAGGTCCATCTCCCGCCAAGTCAGCAGGGAGCGCACCAGGGCGAGCACGACGAGGGCGAGGACCGTACCGGTGGCGGGGGCGCGGTGCTCGATGAGGGCGGTTCCGACGGTGTGCGCGGCCAGCGTGACCAACGCGACCAGCGAACCCTGCTCGACGAGGGCGGTGGCGCAGGTGCGGGCCACCATGGCCCGGTGTCCGGCGAGCGCCGGCAGGAGGGCGCGCAGCGACCCTCGCGCCGGCACGGAAGCGGCGGTGCGGGCTCCGTGGTCGACGGTGGTGCTCATGCGAGGTGTCCCTTCTCGTGGGCGCCGGCGGCGTGGGCGCCGTCGGCGTGGCCGGCCGTGACGCGCCCGGCCGTGGCGAGTTCGGCGTAGAGGCCGCCGGCATCGACGAGGGCGTCGTGCTCGCCCAGGGCGTCCACCCGTCCGCCGTCCAGCACCACGATCCGGTCGGCGTGCCGGACGGCCGCGAGCCGGTGGGCGACCATCAGCACGGTCCGGCCTCCCGCGGCGTCCAGCAGCGCGCCGACGATGTCCGCCTCGCGCCGTACGTCGACCGAGCTCGTGGCCTCGTCGAGGACGAGCACCGGAGCATCGGCCAGCAGGGCTCGTGCGAGGGCGAGCCGCTGCCGCTGGCCGCCGGAGAGGGTGGCGCCGCGCTCGCCGAGGACGGTGGCGTAGCCGTCGGGGAGGGCGGCGATCTCGTCGTGGACGCCGGCGGCGCGTGCCGCGCGGACCAGGTCGTCGTCGCCCGCGTCCGGGCGGGCCAGGCGCAGGTTGTCGGCGATGGTGGCGTGGAAGAGGTGGGTCTCCTGGGAGACGACGGCGATGCCTCGTCGCAGCGAGTCGAGCGTGTACGCGGCCACGTCGCGGCCGTCGATCGTGACGCGGCCCCGCCGTGGCTCGTGGTGGCGCAGGAGCAGGGCGATGAGCGTGGACTTCCCGGCGCCCGACGGGCCGACGATCGCGGTGGTGCGCCCCGCCTCGGCGGTGAAGGTGACGCCGCTCAGCGCGGGTTTCGCCGCACCGCCGTAGCCGAACTCCACGTCCTCGAAGCGGATGCGGGGCGGCCTCGGCCAGTGCGCCGGTGCCGTTCCCGCGTCGGCGACGGTGGGTTCGCGGGTGCGGAGGGCGGCGAGGCCGTCGGCGGCCGACACGCCCAGGTGTCCGGCGTGCCACTCGCGGGACAGGTCGCGCACGGGGCGGAAGCACTCGGAGGCCAGGAGCAGCACCAGATAGGTGCTGGTCGCCGCGGTGGATCCGGTGGCGGCCGACCAGCTGGCGAGCAGCGCGGCGGCCGCGGTGCCGCCCTGGATGGCCAGGTCGGTCAGCCCGGTGTCGACGAGGGAGACGCGCAGCTTGGCGACGGTCGCCCGGTGCAACGCCGCCGAACGCTTCTCCAGCCGCGCCCGGGTGCGTCCCACGGCGCCCGCGGCGCGCAGGGCGGGCATCCCCTGGAGGGCCTCCAGGTAGTCGGCGCCGAGCCCTTCGTAGGTGTCCCAGTGCTCCGTGCCGCGCCGGGCGAGGAGACGGTCCCAGGCGCGTGGCCCGAGCAGGGCGAGCAGCAGGGCGGGGACGAGACCGAGGAGGGCGCCGGGTTCGATGGCGGCCATGGCGGCGAGCAGGAGGGGCGGCGCGGCGAGGGTGACGAGGAGCTGCGGCAGGTAGCGGGAGACGTACGCGTCGACGCCCTCGACCCCGTCGACGAGGGTGGTGCGCACGGCCCCGGCGCGCGCGGCCGTCAGGTGCGCGGGTCCGAGCCGCCCGAGGTGGGCGAGGAGTTCGTCCCGCAGGCTCACCCTGACGCGCGCCCCGGCGCGGGCGGCCGTGCGCCGCTGCCAGCAGCCGAGCCCGGCGCGGGCGGCGACGACGCCGAGCACGGCGGCGAGGAGCGGAGGCAGGCGACTCGTGTCGCCCCGGGCCACGTCGGCGAGGGCGAGGGCCAGCAGCACGGCCTGCGCGAGGTGGGTGAGGGTGACGGCCGCGAGCAGGAGGGTGGCCGCGAGCAGGGGCCGCCGCGCGTGGCGGGCGGCGCGGCGCAGCTCCGGATGGACGATCACGAGGTCTCCTCCTCGGACTGGACGGACCGGGCGGAGTGGTCGGAGTGGGTGGAGTGGGCGGAGTGGATGGTGCCGAGCGCCAGGCCGTGAACGATCCAGCCCCTGCCCGGCGCGCCGCCGAGCGCGGCGCCCAGGTCGGCCTGCTGCCAGGATCCGACGGGGCGGCCGGCCACCCCGCGTCGGCTGGCGGCGACGTGGGCCAGTCCGACGGCGAAGCCGGCGCGCAGGTGGGCGCGGCGGATCCGCGGTGCCTCCGCGTCCCGCGGGCAGCCGTAGCCGAGCAGGACGGCTCCCGCGTCGGCGAGCCACGCCTGACCCGCGGCCCAGGCGGCGAGCGTGGGCCGGGCCTCGCCCGAGGCGAGGCGGCGCAGCGTGCCGTCGGGCGCCAGCTCGACGAGTTCGGGACGTGGGGCGCCGACGGCGACACACCAGGCGAGCTCGCCGGCGCCCGCCTCGGTGGCGGTGGTGAGCACCGCACGCAGCTCCTCCCGGGGCGGGGTGCCGCGCAGCGGTGGCGGGGCGCTGCGGCGGGCCAGCAGCTCCCGGGGCGTGGGGGCCTGCGCGTCTCGGCGCGTCCCCTCGGACGGGGCGATGTGCAGCGCCGCGAGGGGCTCGTCGTCGGTTCCGTCGAGCAGGAGCGTCGGTGGGCCCGCGGACAGCGCGCGGGCCGCGAGCCACAGCGCGGCGGCGGCGTGCCCGGTGTCCAGCAGCATCAGCGGCCAGGCACGGTGACCGTAGTGAGAGATCGTGCGCCGCGGGGTGACGGAGAGCTCGATCCTCGCCCCGGGGAGCGCGGCACCGGGTTCGGGACCGAGACGGTGCACGCGGTGGCGCAGCGGGTCGTAGCCGTAGCGCCCGGGCGGCAGCGGGCAGCGGCCGCCCACGACGAGCTGGGCGTCGACCGGGTGGAGCGCGCCGGCGGACGGGGTGGGCCGCAGCCGTCCGGCACGGTCCGCGGCCGCCAGCGAGAGGCGCAGCAGCCGCCCCAGATCCAGCTCCCCCGGGCCCGCCTCCGGCAGGTGGCGCGGCGGCCCCGGCCACGCGCGGACGGCGGGCCCGGCGGGTGTGTCCGGTCCGGGCTGCTCGCGGGAACGGGCGCGGGCGAGGGCGGCGACGAGGTCCACGGGGGGGAGGTCCACGGGGGCAGCCCTCACATGTGGGGTGGAGGAGCCAGCGTGAAGTCCTCCGGCGCGCTCGGCGCCCTCGTGCGCCAGCCACGGGCCACGGCGGCGTCGGCCAGGCGCGGGCAGCCGAAGTAGCCGAAGGCGGCCGGGGCGTTGGGGAGGAGCCCGGAGACGAGGACCCGGGCGACGCGCAGCGACGTCTCGGCCACGTCCTCGGTGGTGAGGTCGAACGTCATGACACGGTGGCCGCCGTCGCGGAGCGCGCGTTCCAGCGCCTGACGGCTGCCGGGCTCGACCGCCTCGACGGGGACGGTCCCGTGCGCGGGCTCGGTGAACCGCCGGGCCTGCGCCGCCATCCGCTCGTCCAGCCAGACCTGGACGTGCGCGCCCAGATCCCGCACGTGGGCGAAGTGCTCACCGCACGCGTCGAGGTAGCGGCGGTCGGCACGGTGGTCCAGGTACAGGCCGCGGGCGAGCAGTCCCGCCTCGACGGCCTGGAACACCCAGCCGTCGGGGTCGGTGAGGCCCTGGGTGAAGACCCAGGTGTGGACGGCCTCCAGCACGGCCTTGCGGGCGGCCTCGGCCGGGTCGTACCGACAGGCGAAGCCGGCGGCGTGGATGCCGAGCTCGGGATCGTGGACGAGCGCGGCCACGCAGGGGGCGAACTCCGAGGGCGTCTCGGCGAGCCAGACCGCCAGCCGGGACCCGGCGAGGTCGTCGGCGAGGCCGGGCACGCTGGCCGGGTCGATGCCGCGGGTCGGGCCGTCGAGGTGCCACCACAGTTCGAGCGCGTCACGTTCGACGGTCTCCAGCAGGCCGCGCTCGACCGCGTCGTCGAAGCCCTGCCCGGTGGCGATGCCCGCGTAGTTGAGGTGGTGGGTGCGGGGCAGGGCACGCAGCTCGCCCTGGCGCCAGTTGAGGTGGGTGAGCGCGACAGGCGCCCAGACCTCGGCCGTCTCCCCGCCGGGAAGCCGTTCCCGGCCGCGCGTCCACAGGGCCGGGGTGTCGGGGGTGAGGGGACGGTAGGGGAAGCGTTCGCGGGCGTACTGCCAGGGGGCGTAGGCCGGCACCTCGTCGGGGCCGTACAGCCGCAGCCCCCTCCCGGCCAGTTCGGCGGCCGTGGCGCGCAGCGGCGCGGCGGGATGTCCGGGAGGCGGCACACGGTTGCCGCAGTACCGCTCGACGCCCTCGGCTACGGCGGCCGTGCGGGCGGCCTCGGGGTCGCCGAACGTGGTGCCGAGCGACACCCGGTCGGCGGGCCACAGGCCGAGCCTGCGGGCGTCGGATATCTCGGCGGTGAGCGCGGTGCAGCGGGGCGGGGTGCCCGTGGGGTGCTCGACGGGCCTGACCCTACGGACGATGCCGCAGACGGGGTCGACGAGTGCTTCCGGCGGCAGCGCCGTCATCGAAGGATCTCCTGTACCGGATCGGTGGGTGTGGGGCGGGACCGGAGCACGGGGAGCCGCAGGGCCACGCGCCCGGGGCCGACCTCGCGTCGGGAGGCGAGGAGGCGGGCGGCCGTGACCGGGTCGTCGCCGGTGTGGGGGTTGCGGGCGTGGGCCGGGAAGTGGTGTCCGGCGATCTCCAGGCGGAGCCGGGTGCCCGCGCGCAGCCGCCGCCCGAGGCGGCCGAGCGCCACGGTGAACTCCGCGGCCCGCCCCGGCGGATCGGCGCGGCGGGCGACGCCCACGGCCAGCCGCTCGGCCGCGCCCTCCGGGGTGATCGCGGCGAGCCGGGCGAACCAGTCGGCGCACGGCGTGTCGGCCCTGGCCTCCAGCCGAACCTCGGCGGGCCCGACGACCTCCAGCGGGTGGGGCAGCGGCGCGGTGACGAGCAGGCAGCGGTCGGGCGTGCCGTCGGTGGGGACGGTCAACTCCCCGGAGGTCACGGGGCGTTCGGGATCCGCCGTGAACGAGGCGCCGTGCAGCGGCAGGACGTCCAGCGTGCGCGGCTCGCCCTCCGCGCCGGCAGGCAGCCACAGGGGGCTGCCGCCCAGCGCGATCACGCCGTGGCGCCCGTGCCGAAGCTCTCCGGCGAGGGCGAGGCGGGCCCAGCGCGCGTAGAGGTCGCCGAGGCTCACCCGGTGCGCCGGGTCGGCGTCGAGGCCGGGCTCGGCGACGAGCCCGTGACCCCAGGTGCCCATCAGCAGCCGCGCCGAGGGCCCGCCCCAGCCGCGCCACAGCGCGACCGTGTCCTCGGCGAAGTGGTCATGGTGGCCGCCCACGGCGAGCAGGGGTGTGTCGGCGCGCCCCGCCCGCGAGGTGAGCCGGCCGCGCTCGCGGTGCCGCCACACCCCCGGCCAGGAGGGCAGCCCCCGCCCGAGCCGTGTGGGGAGGTCGCTGACCGGCAGGTGGGCGAGCAGCTCCGGGTCGGCGGCGAGGGCCTTCGCCAACGCCTCCTCGTCGGAGTCCCGCCGGTCGCCGTGGGCCGCCCACCACCCGGCGCGGGCCGCCAACCGTTCCACGCCCGAGGGCTCGCGAGCCACCTCGGCGGCGCCCAGCGCGGGCACGGCGGCGATGACGGCGTCGGGGCGGGCGCCCTCGGGCGCCCGCAGCGCGAGGGCGAGGGCGCAGTGCCCGGCGTAGGAGGCGCCCGCCGCCACCAGTCGCCCGTCGCTCCAGGGCTGCCGCCGGATCCAGCGGGCGGTCTCCGCCCCGTCGGCGGCCTCGTTCTCGTACGGCTGCCACGCTCCCGCCGAGGCGTGCCGCCCCCGCACGTCCTGGGCCAGGCACGCGAACCCGCGCCGGGCCCAGCCGCGCAGCTCGGCGCGGTGCCGCCGCCTGTCGTAGGGCGTACGGACGAGGACGGCGGGGAACGGGCCGTCGCCGTCCGGGAGCTGGACGTCGGTGACCAGGCCCTCGACGGCCGCGGTGAGCAGCCTCATCCGGCCCTCTCGGGCATCGGGGCGACGTCGGGGACCGGCAGCACGGGATGCTCGGTGACGGTCAGCGTGCGCAGGTCGACGCGGCGCAGACGGCGCCGGGCGGGCAGCCCGCCGGTGTCGGGCGCGTCGGTGGCCCACCGGGTGAGGTCGTGCGCCAGCAGCGCGGCGAGCAATCCGGCCGCCGCGGCGGTGAGACGGACGCGGGCGCCGGACGTACGAGGGCCGTTCCAGTACGCGGACAGCTCCCGGTGCGCGGGCGTGGCGGCCAGCCGGCGCGCGCGGACGTGGGCCGAGGTGACGTCACCCGCGGCGGCCGCGAGGGGCTCCACGTACGCCTGCCAGCCCTCGCGGTGACAGCGCAGCCAGGCGACGCCGCGGTCGGGCAGCCGGTCGGCCGCCTCCCACAGCCCTTCGGGCACGGGCCCGTCGAGACACCACACGACGGCGGCGGGCCGCCGCCCGTCCGTCACGGCGTCGGGTTCCGCCGGCCGCGGCGTGGCGCCCTCGGCCCGCAGGTACGCGGCCAGCGGCTCGGTCAGCGCGGCGTCACCCACCAGCCAAACGTCACGGCGCCCGGCGGGCCACTCCGTCGGCCGTGGCTCCCCCGTGAGGTAGCCGGCGTCCTCGAAGGCGCGGCAGAGGCGGTCGAGCTCCGCGTCGGGCTCGCCCGACGTGCCGGAGAGCCGGGTGAGCAGTGCGTCCCGGTCCGCCTCGCCCGTCCGCACGCCGAGGAACTCCCCGTCGGCCGTACGCACGGCCAGGCCCCGCCCGGGCACGGCGACGACCGCGACTCCGGGTGCGAGCTGTCTACGGGACACGTCGGTTCTCCTGTCGGTGAGGGCCGTGGGCGAGGGCGTGGGCCGTGGGCCCGCCCGGAAGGCAACGGGCGGGCCCACGGCGTGCGTTACCCCGTGTCACTCCTCGGTGTCGTCGAAGGGGTTCTCGACGAGCGCGTTGGAGTGGGAGGCCGAGTCGTGGGCCAGCTGGCCCGGGTCGGCGATCGGCTGGAAGACCTGCTCGTTCTCCATGAACTCTCTCCCTGTCGCAGCGGGGCGCGGGGTTCGGATGAGCACCGCAGCGCTGATGATAATGAATATGGTTTTCTTTTCATACCCTTGGCGGGTGGTGATCCGGGTGACATCGGCCGGCCGCCCCCCGGGATCCCGGCCGACCGCGGCCGATCCCGGCCGCGCCCGAGCGCGCGGCGCCGTCACCACCGTTGACCGTGGAGGTCCCGTGACGACTGCCGGCCCACTGCTCCTCGTCTCCGACCACGTGGCGGGACACGTCCACGTGCTGACCGTGCCGGACGGCATCGAGACGGGCCGCCTCACCCGCCGTCACCTCTCCGAGCACGCCGGGTTCCTGGCGCTGCCGGGCGGGCGGACCGCCTGCGTCGACGACCGCAGGGGCGAACTGCTGGTGCTCGCCCCGTTCGGCCACGCCCTGGTGGAGGCCACGATTCCCGTCGCCGTGCCGGCCGAACATCTCGCCGTCGACCCGTCCGGCCGGTGGGTGGCCGTCACGACGGGCCTGGGGAGGAACGACGGGCCGTGGTCGGACCTGCTGACGGTCGTCGACCTCGCCACGGGAGACGCGGCCCGGACGCGCACCCGCGTGGGCGAGCCGGGCGTGACCGTACTGGGCGGCGGGGACCCTCTCGTCGTCCTGCGGCACCGGGAACCCGGCGCGCTGGCCGTCCACCGTTTCGCCGACGCGCTCGGCGCGCCGCCCGGCTGCCCGCCGCTCGTGCCGCACGCCTCCCTCCCGCTACCGGACGACGGACACGGAGACGCCCACGCCCCGCACTCGGGCCAGGTGTTCGCCGCCACGGGCGAGGGGGTGCGTCCGGCGCGCCGGGACGGCGACGCGCTCGTCCCGGAACCGGTGATCCCGTGGGGTTCGCCCGCCCGGGGGTGGTATCTGCGGCTCGACCCGCGGCGGCGCACGCTGTGGTCGACGCTGCGGGGCGGCCCCACGGACCCGCAGCGGTGGCCGGAGTGGACGAACCAGGCGTGGCGCCACGACCTGGAAACGGGCCGCACGACCCTCACCGAACTCGGTACGGGGCTGGTCTTCCGGCTGGCCCTCGCCCGGGACCACGCCGCCTTCACCCGCATCCACCCCGACGGCGACGAGCTGATCCTGCTGCACGCCGACGGCACGACCGCCCACCGCCTCCCCCTCCCCGCCATGGACGGCGCCCCCCGACGCGGCGGCACCCCCTGGGAGGGCGTCCAACGCCGTGCGGTGGCGGCCTCGCCAGGAGCGGACTGGATCGCCGTCACCCGCGGCGGCCACGGCGAGGTTCACCTCGTCGACGCCCGAACGGGCGGCGAGGCGGGCCGCGTGACGCTGGACACGCCCCTCCACCACGGCGGCCACGCGACGCTCCGCACGCGGACCGACGAGGCCGAGGGCGACCCCGTGGGCCGGTGACGGCCGGTCGGCACCCGTGTGGCACACCACGAAACGGCCCGGGTCCTCGTCCTTGCCCCTCGTCCGTGTCCTTGTCCGTGCCGTGCCATGCCGTGCCGTGCCGTGCCGTGCCGTGCCGTGCGAGGAACGCGGCGCCCTCCCGCGCGGGGCGCGGGTGAGGCGCTCCG
The DNA here is from genome assembly GCF_052245655.1 of Streptomyces sp. 4N509B. Taxonomy (NCBI): domain Bacteria; kingdom Bacillati; phylum Actinomycetota; class Actinomycetes; order Kitasatosporales; family Streptomycetaceae; genus Streptomyces; species Streptomyces sp. 4N509B. The sequence goes on along the minus strand of NZ_JBQQBZ010000005.1, from coordinate 92,191 downwards.
TGCGGGAGGGCGGGTGAGGTCAGTCGCGGTACAGGCGGGGGCCGTGGGTCCACGCGGCGGCGCCGCTCGCGAAGTTGTCCTCGACGGCGGCCCGTTCCGCGGCGTTCGGGTAGGGGTTGGTGCAGGCGGTTCCGGCTGTGGAGCCGGACATCAGGCTGCTGCACGGGCCGGGCTTGATGTCGGGCAGGCCCAGGATGTGGCCGAGTTCGTGGGCGGCGATGCGGACGGTGTCGTAGCCCTCGTTCACCGCCTGGCGGCCCATCCAGACGATGCCGTTGCCGAGGCTGGTGGTCAGGGCGCGCGGCCAGCCGTCGTCCGCGACGATCTCGATGTTGGCACCGGCGCCCGGCGCGGCGGGCTCCAGGCGGACGTTGGCGACGGTCTCGTTCCAGACGGCGGCACCGCTGTCCACGGCGTCGACGAACTCCTCGGCGCCGGAGGCGTCGTAGGTCAGGACGACGGCGGCGGCGGTCTCGGCGGGTGCGGCGGTGGCCGTCGCCGGGGTCTGGGTGAGGGTCCAGGACAGCGCCACGACCAGCGTGGTGACCAACGCCCGTGCGGCGTTCTTGAGTGTCACGGTGATCCTCCTGTGGGGGGACGGGTGCGACGGTCGCCGGCCGAATCATGCTCATGACATGGAGCCGGGACAGGAGTCATCTGCCCCGCCGCGCGCGTCCCTATCCGCGCGCACGACGGTCGCGCGAACGCCGACGGCGGCCTCGTTCGGGTCGTGGCTGGCCGGGTTTCGTCTTGACCGTGTCCCGTCACGTCCCTAGGGTCCGAGTCACGCATGCGGAACAGGACGGTACGGGCGACAGCCGTCGCAACTTCACGGGGCGGCTGCGGCACCCACCGTATGGCGACGTCCTGTTGAAAGTCCCCCCACCCAGCGAAGTCGCCCCGAGGGCGGCCGGCACGCAGCACACCGACGCCTTCCACCCCCACGTTCGGGCGGCTTCCCTTCCGTGAAGGAGTGCTCCATGCACGCCAAGAGAAAGCTGGCCCTGGTCATCGGCGCCGCGGTGGCCCCGCTGATCGCGGTCACCCTGCCGGCGAACACCGCCAGCGCGCACGGCTACATCAACTCTCCGCCGAGTCGGCAGGCCCAGTGCTACGAGGGAACCGTCGACTGCGGTCAGATCAAGTACGAGCCGTGGAGCGTCGAGGCGCCCAAGGGCAGCATGCAGTGCAACGGCGGGAACTCGCGGTTCCCCGACCTCAACGACAACAGCAAGCCGTGGGTGGCGACCCCGGTCAGCCGCACCACGCAGTTCCACTGGATCCTGCAGGCCAACCACGCCACCAGCACCTGGCAGTACTACGTCAACGGCCGGAAGGTCGCGGAGTTCGACGACGGTGGTGCCATGCCGCCGACGTCGCTGTCGCACACCGTCGACCTCCAGGCCTCCGGCCGGCAGACGGTGCTCGCGGTGTGGAACATCGCCGACACGCCGAACGCCTTCTACGCCTGCATCGACGTCAACATCCAGTGAGCACCGCTTAGCGCGGCAGGTCGTGCCCCGGGGTCGGCGGTGACGCCGGAACCGGGGCACGACGCGTGCCCTCACGGGACGTCAGAACGGACACCTTCCGCCGGCGGCCGTCATCGGCGGCGGCGGCGCGGGAGCCCCTTCCCGCCTCGCCGTGTGCGCGCTGCCCCGCTGGGCGACCCGGGGCACGCACCAGCCCGCGCGTCAGCCCAGCGCGTCCGCCGAGAGCAGCGCGAGCAGCGCGAAGGCCGTCGCCACGGCCAGGCAGGCGCACACCGCCATCAGCCGCTCGCGCCGCCCGAGCCGCCGGTCCCAGGCGGTCGAGTCGCCGGCCGTCAGCCGCATGACCGGGGTCAGCGCCCGCCCCAGGCCGAACCCGAGGCCGGCCAGCAGCGCGGCGGCCGGCGAGCCGCCGCACAGCAGCACCGCGACGGCCATCGCGTAGGGCGCGCTGGCGGAGACGTAGGTGCGGACGCCGGTGCCCAGTTCGAAGCCGAACTGGAGCGTGCCGCGGACCAGGTTCCGCTGGAGCACGTCCTGCGGGATCTGCCGGGCGTTCTGCGGCAGGGGGACCCGCACCAGGTCGGCGTCCCGCAGCGCGCCGAGCAGCGCGAGAGCCGCGACCAGGCCGAGCCGCCCCGTCTCGGGAACGGCCGAGGCGAGGCCCGACAACAGCCACAGCGCGGTCGCCGTGAGGGCACCGCCGAGCACCAGGCCCGCGGTGAGGACGCCCAGCACCAGGGCCTGTCGATGAACCGCCCGCCAACCTGGCGAGGCCAGCGCGAACGCGCTGTTGCGCGTTCAAACGGAGCCGGAGAGCGAGTACCCGGCCAGGCCGCCGGTGATCGCCCACGTCAACAGGGGCGCGTACACGACCGCCAGCAGCGCGACCCCGGACAGCGCCAGCACCGGCACCAGCGGGTCCGTCAGCCGGCGCCGCCAGGTCGGCGCGGCGCCCGGCTCGGACGGGGAGGTCACCGGCACTACGCGGTTCCGGTGAGGGTGCGCCAGGAGACGGGGCCGACGATGCCGTCGACCGTGATCTCGCGCAGCTCCTGGAAGTGGGTGACGGCCTGCCGGGTGAGGTTGCCGAAGACGCCGTCCACGGTGAGCGCGTAGCCGTGCTTGTTGAGCTGTGTCTGGGCGCCGCGCACCGCGTGGCTCCGGTCGTTGAGGCGGACGGTGACGACCAGCTCGGGCCAGCTGGTGGCGTCGACGACGCCGCCGCCGGGAAGGCCGCGGTCGGTCTGGAACGCCGTCACCTGGGCCTCGGTGTCGGGCCCGAAGATGCCGTCGGCCTCGGTCGCGAACCCCCAGTGCGTCACGAGGTGTTGCACCGTGGCGACGTCCGGCCCCCGGTCGCCGTTGGCGACGGTCGGCCAGGTGACGGCGCCGGGGCAGCCGCACTCGGTGGTGTAGCGGCAGATGGAGCGCACCCAGCCGGAGCTGGTGCTGCGGTAGCCGTCGTGGCAGCGCCGCTCGGTGCCGCAGCCGCAGGCGCCGCACGGCTCGCTGTAGCGCCACAGCCAGCCGTCGTAGGTGCCGGAGTAGCACTGGTTGGGGCGGAGCGTCCAGGTGACCCCGTCGTTCTTGTGGAAGCCGAGGTTGGCGCCGGACGTCTCGCAGGACTCGGCGTAGACGGTGCTGGGGCCGCAGCCCGGGGAGCAGTCGTGGCCGGAGGCGTAGGTGGGGCAGGTGCCGGTCCAGATGTCGTAGCCGTCGGCGTAGGCCTCGCGGGCGGCGGAGAAGACGCCGAGGGCGGCGAAGCCCACGGCGGTGGCGGCCTGGAGCACGCGGCGACGCGGCGGGACGAAACGACCGCCGGGGGACGGCGTCGGGAAGGCGCTCCCGCGCCGCGTCCGGTCGGGCCCGAAGGCGGCGGCCGAGCCCGCGCGCCGCAGCGTCGGAACCTGGTCGAGGGGGGTCATGACGCGCTCCTTACCTGGCCGCGGTAGAGGGTGTCGAGCAGTTCCAGCAGCTCGCCGCGCGAGCCGACCGGCTCGGAGCGCAGCACCAGCCCGCCGTCCCCGACCGCCACCACGAAGGGCGTGGCGATCGCGTCGTAGCTGTCGAAGAGGTCGGGGCGGTGGCCGACGGCCGGCAGCGTGGCGCCGGGCGCCGCCTCGGGCACCTGACCCGCGTAGAGCGCGAGCAGCACGGGGCCCTCGAAGGAGCGCCCGCTCGCCCAGTCGCTGGCTGCGGCCAGCACGTCGCGGCAGGTGCGGCACCCGTCGCTGAGGAAGAGCAGGACGGCGCCGCGCTGGTCGCCCACGAGCTCGGCGACGCCGGGAGCGGGGGCGCCGGGCTGGATGCCGACCCGCCGCGGCGGCCGGACGGCGCCCTTGGAGAGCTGGTGGACCTGGCGGATCAGTCCGGAGACCACCAGGGCCAGCAGGCAGATGGCGACCCAGCTCGCGATCAGCGCGCTGGTGACGAAGTCCACGGTGAGGTGCCTCCTTCGGCCGGGTCGTTCATCGCGAGGGGGAGCACCCACAGCAACGCGCTGAAGGTGAGGGCGGCGAGCAGCACGGTGGCCCGTTCGGCGGGTCCGGCCGCCGGCGCGGCGCCGCCGGCCACGAGCGCGGAGCCGGCCAGGGCCAGCAGCGCGAGCGCGAGGGCGCGGCCGGCCACGAGGTCGCTCATCGGCACCTCGGCGCGGGAGCAGCCGCAGGGCCCGCCGCGGCCGGTGGCCACGACGTGCCGGGCGTATCCCGCGTAGGCGGTGAACAGGACGGCCGCGCCGGCCAGGACGAGGGCCAACGCCGGGCGCCCGCCGGTGACCAGGGCCGCGGTCCCGGCGAGGGCCGCCAGCCCCTCGGCCGCCGTGACGGCGGCGGCGACGGCGGTCAGGGCGCGCCGGGGCAGCACGCCGTGCCGGCGCAGCGCGTCGGGCAGCGCGGCCGGCCGCGTGAGGTGGGAGGCGCAGCCGGCGAGGAGGGTGAGGAGCACGACGCCGGTGGCCGCGGAGGCGCAGAAGGTCGCCACGGCCGTCCTACTCCGCCCGGCTCAGGTCGAGCCGTCGCACCAGGCCGGGGACCTCCTCGACCGTGGTGTGGGCGAGCGGCACGACGGTGGCCCAGACGGTGCGGGCCGACAGCACGAAGAAGGGACGGCCGTCGGAGAGGGTGTCGCGGTAGAGTTCGCCGCCGCGGACGGCGAGGCCCTTCCACGGCGGCAGTTGGGCGGTGGTCTCCCTGGTGGGCTCGGTCATCTCCAGCAGGCCCAGGCCCGGGACCTCCTTGATCACGCTGGCGGGGCGGGCGAACCCGCTGCCGGCTGCGCGGTCGGGGTCGAGGGTCAGGCCGTCGGCGCGTTCGGTCAGGCGCAGGGTCCGCAGCATGCCGAGCACGTCCCGGGTGGTCACCCGGTACAGCCTCGTCACCAGGGAGTGGTGGGCGCCGCGCCAGACCACCAGCGTGGGGCGTTCGACCTGTTTGGTCTGCGGGTCGTAGACGCGCTGCGTCGCGGTGCGGACCGTGCCGCCCCGGAAGGAGAGTTCGGTGTCGAACGCGCTGATGCCGTGGGTCTGGGCGATGTCGTCGCCCAACGCGGCCGGGCCGGCGGTGAACTCGACGAGGTGGCCGTCGACGGTGACGTCGGCGACGGAGGTGGAGGGCAGTCCCAGGTCGAGGTCGCTCGTGAGGCGGTATGCGACGCCGTCGAGCGCGCGGTGGTCGACGGTGGCGGCCGACGCCATGAGGTTCCTTCCGGTCGCGACGGGGTGCGGAGGGTGGTCGAGCCGAACGATTTTGTCAATGTACGGTCAATGCGGCCGCGTGGCAAGGGCGTTGCGCGCCGTGGGTGACACGCCATCCGTGCTGCTGGACGCGCCTAGACCGCGGCGGCCGGCGCGTCCCGCGGGCGTGCGCCGTCAGCGCACCACGACCGGCGACGCACCGGCCTCGACGATCTCCCCGATCACGGGAAAGCCCGGCAGCTCGCCGGCCAGCAGCAGCCCTCCCGAGGTCTGCGCGTCGGCCAGCAGCAGCCGCTCCTCCTCGGGCGCGGCGCCGAAGTCGACGAACGGCGTGACCCACTCCAGGTTCCGCCGGGTGCCGCCGCTGACGAAGCCGTCCCTGAGCGCCGCCCTGGCGTCGGCCAGGTACGGCACGGCGGCGGCCTCCACCACGACGGTGACCTTCGCCGCGCGGGCCATCTTGTACAGGTGGCCCAGCAGCCCGAACCCGGTCACGTCCGTCGCCGCGCGGATCCCGGCCGCGACCGCGGCGCGCGAGGCGTCGCGGTTGAGCGCCGCCATCGACGCGACGGCCTCGGGGAAGACGGTGCCGGTCGCCTTGTGGCGCGCGTTGAGCACGCCGGTCCCCAGCGGCTTCGTCAGGGTCAGCGCCCGCCCCGGGCGCGCCGCGTCCATCCGCAGCATCCGGTCCGGGTGCACGACGCCGACGACGGACATCCCGTACTTGGGCTCCGGATCGGTGACGCTGTGCCCGCCGCCGACGTGGCAGCCCGCCGCGTGCGCCACGTCCCGACCGCCGCTGAGCACCCGGGCCGCCAGCTCGTACGGCAGCGTCTCGCGCGGCCAGCCGAGCAGGTTGACGGCGGCCAGCGGCTCCCCGCCCATCGCGTAGACGTCGGAGAGGGCGTTGGCCGCCGCGATCCGCCCCCAGTCGTAGGGGTCGTCCACCACCGGCGTGAAGAAGTCGGCCGTGGTGACGACCGCGCGCTCGCCGTCGAGTCGGACGACGGCGGCGTCGTCACCGCCGCCGTCGAGACCGACCAGCAACTCCCCCGCGAAACCCGCAGCGTGGCCGTGCGGGGCGGACAGGGGGGACACCAGGGCGTCCAGTTCGCCGGGCGGGATCTTGCAGGCGCAGCCGCCGCCGTGGGCGAGCTGGGTCAGTCGGAGCTGGTCCATGGGGCGAATCTAGTGGTCCCGAGGGGACTTGGCGCGGCGCGGCCGTGGTCTCACGAGGTCGATCGGCCGTCCTCTACACTCGCTTCCGCGAAGGAGGCGGACAGGTGCCTGGTGGCCCTCCCGGTCTTCAACACCGGTGTGGCCGGGGACCCCGGCCGGGCGGGTTCGATTCCCGTACGCCTCCGCCGGCCACGGCGCCCTCGTGCTCCGGGACGGCGCCTCCCCGGTTGTCGCCGACGCCCCAGGCCAGGGGCGGGCGGGAGCCAGGCCGACTCCCGTACGCCTCCGCTGGAGTTCTCCTTGGAAGACGGCAGGCGGCGCGTGCCGCGCACCGACTCCGTGCTCGCCGATCCGCGCCTGCGCGCGGCCACGGACCGGCTCGGCCGGCGGCTGGTGCGCGACGCCGTGTCGGCGGCGCTCCGGCAGGTCAGGCAGGGTGCGATCGCGCCGGAGGAGGCGGCCGACGTGGCCGTGGCCTCGCTCCCCCACACGGCCGCCTCGCTGCTGCCCGTCCTCAACGCGACGGGCGTCGTCGTCCACACCAACCTGGGCCGGGCGCCCCTGTCGTCGGCCGCCCGGGAGGCGCTTCACGCCGCCGCCGGCGCCACGGACGTCGAGTTCGACCTGGCGACCGGGCTCCGTGGCCGGCGGGGCGAGGCCGTCCTCGCGGCGCTGGCCGAGGCCGTGCCCGCGGCGCAGGCCGTGCACGTCACCAACAACAACGCGGCGGCGCTCGTGCTGGCCGCGACGGCGCTGGCCCAGGGCCGCGAGATCGTCATCAGCCGCGGCGAGATGGTCGAGATCGGCGACGGCTTCCGGCTGCCGGAGCTGCTTGAGGCCACCGGCGCCCGGCTCCGCGAGGTCGGCACCACCAACCGCACCCACCTCGCGGACTACGCCGCGGCCTGCGACGACCGCACGGCGTTCCTGCTGAAGGTGCACCCCTCGAACTTCACCACCACCGGCTTCGTCTCCTCGGTCCCCGTCCGCGAGCTCGCCACCCTCGGCGTGCCGGTGGTCCACGACATCGGCTCCGGGCTGCTCTCCCCGCATCCGCTCCTTCCCGACGAGCCGGACGCCGCCACCGCCCTCGCCGACGGCGCCGCGCTCGTCACCGCGAGCGCGGACAAGCTGCTCGGCGGCCCCCAGGCGGGCCTGCTGATGGGCCGTGCCGAGCTGGTCGAGCGGCTGCGGCGGCACCCGCTCGCCCGCGCGCTGCGCGTCGACAAGCTCACCCTGGCGGCGTTGGAGGCGACGCTCCGCGGGCCGCTGCCGCCCGTTCAGCAGGCTCTTCGCGCCGCGCTGCCCGAGCTCACCGACCGGGCCGAGGCCCTCGTCGGCGCGCTTCTCGCGCGGGGGGTCGACGCCCGCGTCGCGCCCAGCGAGGCACGCGTCGGCGGTGGCGGCGCGCCCGGGACGGTGCTGCCGAGCGCCGCCGTCAGCGTCGCCGCCCGCCTGGCGGCGGCGCTGCGCACCGGCCGCCCCGCCGTCGTCGGCCGGGTGCGCGGCGGGCGGCTGCTGCTGGATCTGCGCACCGTGCCGCCCGAGGCCGACGAGGAGTTGGCGAAGGCCGTCGCGGCGGCCCACCGTCAGGGGTCCTGACGTGCACGTCGTCGCGACGGCCGGTCACGTCGACCACGGCAAGTCCACCCTGGTGCGCGCGCTCACCGGCACCGATCCGGACCGGCTCGCCGAGGAGCGGCGCCGCGGGCTGACCATCGACCTCGGCTTCGTGTGGACGACGCCGGCCGACGGCGAACCGCTGGCCTTCGTGGACGTGCCGGGCCACCAGCGGTACCTCGCCACCGCGCTGGCCGGCGTCGCCACCGCGCCCACGGTGCTGCTGGTGGTGGCGGCCGACGAGGGCTGGATGCCCCAGTCGCAGGAGCACCTTCAGGCCATCGACGCGTTCGGCGTCCGCTCCGGGCTGCTGGTCGTCACGCGCGCCGACCTCGCCGACCCCGCGCCCGCGCTCGCCGCCGCCCGGGAGCGGCTGGCGGGCACCAGCCTGGAGGGGGTCGGAGCGCTCGCCGTCAGCGCCCGCACCGGCGCCGGGCTCGACGCCCTGCGCGGCCGGCTCGCCGCGCTGGCCGCCGCGCACCCGGCGGCCGACCCCGACGCCCCGGTCAGGCTGTGGCTGGACCGGTCCTTCAGCGTGGCGGGCGCCGGCACCGTCGTCACCGGCACGCTGACCGCCGGACGCCTGACCGTCGGCGACACCCTCGACCTCGCCCCCCACGGCCGGCCGGCGGCGGTGCGCGGCCTGCAGTGCCTGGGCCGCCGGGTCGACGCCGTGACCGCGCCGGCCAGGGTCGCGGTCAACCTGCGCCGCGTCGCCCACACCGACGTCCGCCGTGGCGACGCCCTCGTGACGCCGGGCGGCTGGTGGCGCACCGGGTTGGTCGACGTCCGGCTGACCCGGCCGCTCCCCGACGGGCAACGGCTGCCCGCCGAGCCGCTGGTGCACTGCGGGACCGCCGTGACCAGCGCCCGGCTGCGCCGGCTGGGTCCCGAGGCCGCCAGGCTGCGGCTGCGGACGCCGCTGGACCTGCACCTCGGCGACCGGCTGCTGCTGCGCGACCCCGGCTCGCGGCTGCTGGCCGGCGCCGTGGTGCTGGACGTGGAGCCGCCGGAGCTGACCCGGCGGGGCGCGGGCGCCGAACGGGGGCGCCGCCTCGCGGCCATGCCGGCCGGGCCCGACGCACTCGCGGTGCTGCGCGACGTCGGCCTCGCCCGCGTGGACACGCTGCGGGCCAGGGGCGTCGAGGTGCCCGAGGGCGGACCGCCCGGCGCGGTGGTCGTCGGCGACTGGCTGCTCGACCCCGACCACGCGCGGCGGCTGCGGCGCGAACTGGCCGCCGAGGTGGCCGCGTACGCCCGTGACCACCCCACCGACCCCGGGCTGCCGCTCGGCGTCGCGCGGCAGCGGCTGGACCTGCCGGACGCCGGCCTGGTCGCCGGCCTGGTCGCCGGTCCGGGCTCCGCCCCGGCCGGGGAGGCGCTGACGGTGGAGGAGCTGGCGGTGGAGGGCGGCCTGCTCTACCGCCGCGCGGAGGCGGACCGGCTGCCGCCCGCCGTGGCCGAGGCGCTCGCGCGGCTGCGGTCCGCGCTGCGCGCCACGCCGTTCCGCGCGCCGAGCCGGCCCCAGCTCGCCGCGTGGGGGCTGACCGGCCAGACCCTCGCCCTGCTGGTGCGGCGCGGCGAGCTGGAACGGTACGGCGAGGTCCATCTGCCGGCCGGGGCGGCCGAGCGGGCCCTCGCCCGACTGCGGGCGATCCCGCGGCCGTTCACGGTCGGGGAGGCCTGCCGCGCGCTGGGCACCTCACGCCGGGTGGCGATCCCGCTGCTGGAGGCGCTGGACCGGGCGGGGGCGACCCGCCGCGACGCGGCCGGCCGCCGCACCGTCGCCGGTGGGGAGGGGGACGCCGCGCCGACGCGGTGACCACGCGAGGGCGGGTGGCCGTGAGGGAGGGCTCACGCGTACCCCCAGAGGGCCGCGTAGTGGCGCAGGGACTCCGGCGGTGCCGACTCCCCCCAGCTGTGCGTCCGGCGCGGCAGGATCCTCCCCGACTCGATCCGGGCGCCCCAGTCGCCCAGCCCGGGGAGGAACGAGCCGGGCCCGCCGTCCCCGTAGTGCAGCATCCGCGGTTCCCACGCGACGTCGAGGAACGCGCAGACCGACCTCATGGTCGACTCGGGCTCCCCGGTGAGCTCCTCGTACCGGACGGTGAGGGCGTCGAGGCTGTGCCGCGCCTCCTCCAGGGGCTCCAGGTACCGCACCACGTCCTTGACCGCCTCGTCGAGGGTCCAGGTGTCCGGGTCCCGGAATCCGGAGCGCTGTTCGGCCCGGTACCAGGAGACGGCGATGTCCCGTGGGTCGCGGAGCAGGACGACGAACCGCGCGTCCGGCCAGCACGCTCTGATCCTGCGCCACACGAGGACGTTCTGGGGGGTCTTGTCGACGACGTACCTCTTTCCGGAGCGTTCCAGGTGGAGGTGGAGGACTCTGTCCCACAGCAGGTTCTCGAGGTCCGACGCGCTCAGGCCGACCGCTTCCATGGATCGCCGAGCCCCGTACCGCAGCTCGGCGAGCCTGATCGCGGCGAGGTGCAGCTCGGGCGGCGAGCACAGCTGGGAGTGCGCGTTGACCAGGGCCCTCAGCAGGGTGGAGCCTGACCGCACCGAGGACAGGATGAAGGTGGGACGTTCCAGGAGACGTTCGGCCACGGCGGTCCTTCCTTGTCCCCTACGCGCCCCGCCGCCCGAAGGCCTCACGCGCCCGCCCGACCGCGTGCTCCACGCTCGACACGAGCGTCGTCCAGCCGTAGTCCCCGCGCACCAGGGCGCGGGCGTTCGCCGTCAGCCGGTCACGCGACGCGGGGCTGCGCAGGACGGTGGCGACGGCCTCGGCGAACGCGTCGGGTTCGTCGGCGATCAGCAGGTGCTCGTCGTGACGGGCGGCCAGGCCCTCGGCGCCCAGGGTGCTGCTCACCACCGGCGTTCCCAGGGCGAAGGACTCCAGCAGCTTCAGCCGGGTGCCGCTTCCCCGCCGCAGCGGGACCGCCACCACGTCCGCCGCGCGCACGTACGGGCGGACGTCGGGGACGAGGCCGAAGACGCGCACGTCCTCACGCGCGAGGCGGTCGAGGGTGCCGAAGTCCAGCCCCACCAGCCACACCCGGGCCGTGGGGAACTCCCGCTGCACGCGGGGCAGGATCTCGCCGACCAGACGCTCGGCCGCGTCCACGTTGGGTGGGTAGATGAACAGCCCCTGGAGCAGGATGACCGGTCCCGGCTCGTCGGGGGGCGGCTCGCCGCTCCCCTTCGCGTCGGGCGGCCCTCCCGGTGACCGGTCGTCGCCGAGGTAGACGTTGGGCACGACGCTGCTGTTGGCCGCGCCCAGACGGCCGTGGTCCAGGTCGCTGCAGACCACGAGCCAGTCCGCCTCGGCGGCCGCGGCCCGGTGGAGCCGTCTCCAGCGCCGCGACGCGTCCTCTCCGTGGGCGAGCCGGTCCTGGAGGTCGTCGATGTCGACGACGCAGGGGAACGGCGCCTGTCCGCGCAGGTGGATCCAGGTGCTGATGCGGTTGCACCACACCACGTCGTACGCGCGGTCGCGCAGCCAGCCGCGCAGCCCCGCGTCGTAGGCGCCGACGATCTCGGTCAGCTCGACCGGGTAGTCGTGGCCCCGGTCGGCCGCGTGCCCGTCGGCCAGCAGGGAGACGGACTCCGTCATCAGCGGACTGGGCTCGTCGGGCACCGGGTGGCGCCAGCCCCGGTCGGTGTGGACGACGTCCACGGAGCCGAGGGCGGCGAGCGCCCGCACGGTCGCGGCGGCCCGCAGCCGGCCACCGGTGGTGGTCGGCCAGGGCCAGTACTCGGTGAGGTAGAGGCTTCTCATCTGGCGCCCGCCCCGCCCGTCCCGGCCGCGCCCGTGGGGGGGCGGGGCTGCGGCTGGAAGGGGTTGCCGAAGCGCTCGGACACCGGCCGGGCCGCCTCGCGCGCCACGCCCTCGTTGAGCAGCCAGGTGCGGATCGCGTGGGTACGCCAGCCGCGGAGGACGAACGGGTCCTGCGCGACGATGTCCTCGGCCTCCTCGCGCGAGCGGGCGGCGAGGATGAACATGCTGCCCGCGTTGACGATCGGATCGTCCTCGGTGGGCGGTTCTCCGTAGTTCAGCGGGCCGGCGGCCAGCAGCCTGCCCTCGTCCTCCAGGGCCAGCTGCCAGCGCAGGTGCTCGCGCATCAGCAGCTCACCCTCGTCCGTGCTCCAGTCGAACAGCGCGGTGGGGCGCATGAAGACGGCGAAGAACGGCAGCAGCGCCATCCGGGAGTAGACCTTCCGTGCCTCGTCCTCACGCACGGGGCGCCCCCTCCAGCAGCCCGGAGAGCTCCGGTGTCAGGTCCTCCGGCCGCTCCCCCCTCGTGTACCGCTCGTACAGCGTCCGCACGAGCCGCTCGTACCAGTAGCTGTCCAGCGTCCGGCCCGTGGCGTACCGGGCGAACGCCAGCTCGTACGTCCGCAGCACGTGTCGCCGGTACAGCTCCGCCGGGGACCCCGGCGGCACCGCCCACCGCGCGAGCATCCGCTGGTATCCCTGGTGGAACATCGTGAGTGCCCGGGTCCCGGCCGCCACCGGGTCGGGGGCGGTCGCGTGGGCGGGCAGCCGGTGGTAGACGACCCCGGGGCGGTCGAGGTGCTCGAAGCGGTAGCCGTGGTCCCGGGCCAGGCGCAGCCACAGGTCCCAGTCCTCGTGGGTGCGCAGGTCGGGGTCGAACCGGACGGCCGGGGAGGCTCTCAGCACCAGGCTGGTCGGCGGGACGACGTTGAGCACCCGGAGGAAGTCGGGATCGAAGGGGAAGTCGAAGGCGTGGGGCGCGGTCGACTCCGGCCCGTCGCCGTCCCGGGCGCTCCCCCGCTCCACGCGCCGGTCGCTGACGACCGCCGTGGCGTACACGGCGTCGGCGCCGCCGGCGAGCACCTCCATCGCGGCGCTCAGGTGCCCGGGGAGGTAGACGTCGTCGTCGTCGAGGAACGCGAGGTACGCGCCGCGTGCCCGTGGGAACGCGGCGTTGCGTGCGGCGGCCACGCCGCGCGGCTCGGTGAGGGTCAGCAGCCGCAGGTCCATCGACCGTCGGTGCTCGGCCACCACCGGCTCCAGCGGGGCCCCGCCGTCGTTGACGACGATGACCTCCAGGTCGGGCCAGTCCTGGGCGGCGACGCTGTCCAGCGCCGCCCCCAGCTCCGTGGGCCGGTCCCTCGTCGGCACGATGACACTGATCAGGTCAGCCATGGCTCGCCTCCGTCGTCCGTTCGCTCACCCGTCCGCCGTCTCCTTCGGTCGTCCATCCGTGGTCGGGTACCGCCGGGGCCGCCGCGTGGGCGGCCAGGCCCAGCGCGTCGACGGGGTGGACGGCGCGACCGATGCCGAGGTGGCCGCCGCGCACACTGCGCGCGGCCCGCCGGTGAGCCTCGACGGCGGCGTCCAGCAGCGGCCAACCCTGCGCCAGCAGGCCGGCGAGGAGCGAGGAGTGGGCGCAGCCCGCGCCGTGCTCGGCGCCGGTCGCGTGACGCGGGCCGGGGATGTGGGTGTGCCGCCGGCCGTCGTGGAACCAGTCACCCGACTCGTCGGTCCCCGCAGTGATCACCACGGCCCGAGCGCCGAGGCCCACCAGGGCCTCGGCCAGCTCCTCGCGCGAGGTGGTGCCGGGGGCGGCGCCGACCAGCAGCTCCGCCTCGCGCCTGTTGGGCGTGAGGGCGGTGGCGAGGGGGAACAGCGTCTCGATGACCGAGTCCCTGATCCGACCGCTGTCCGAGAGCCACGAGCCGGCCGCCGTCACCATCACCGGGTCGACGACCAGCGGCGTGCCGCCGGCCGTCATCTCCCGCAGGGGAGGTGCGAGCGCTTCGAGCAGTTCGACGCTCCAGGTGGTGCCGATCTTCGCGGCGGCGACCGGGAAGTCCTCCAGGACCGCGCGTAGTTGCTCCAGGACCATGGGAACCGGCACCGCCCACCGGTCGCTGATGCCCGTCGTGTTCTGGGCCGTGACGCCGACGACGACGGTCGCGGCGTAACAGCCCACCGCGGCGTACGCCTTGACGTCGCCCTGGATACCGGCGCCGCCGCCGGAGTCGCTGGAGCCGATGGTCAGGCAGACCGGCACGGCGGCGGCGTCCCCGTCCGTCCCTGTGGTCACGGCGCGTCCGGCCTGACGGCGGGGCCCTTCCGGCTCATCACGCGCTGCACGGCGTCCGGCAGCTGACGGAAGATGTCGTCGACGCTGGAGAACCAGACGTACTCGACGTTGGCGACCGTCTCCAGCCCCGTGACGAGGAAGGTGTGCTTCTCGTCCTTCTCCAGGAACAGCACCATCGGCTTGCCCAGGGCGCTCGCCCAGCCGATCTCGACGTGCGTGCCGGGCGAGACCGGCACGCCGGGGAAGGCGACGAAGAGGTCGGACTGGGATATCTCGGTGTAGTCCAGATGGGTGCACTCGGGTGCGCTCAGGAACTCGGCGCCCCAGGCCTCGCGCCGGTGCGCGTTGTAGACGGTCGAGCCGCCCTTCTCGAAGTGTTCGATGATGCGGGTGATCTTGTCCTGTTCCTCCTGGGGCATCAGGCCGGTGGCCGGGTCCACCAGGCGGAAGAAGGGGCCTCCGACGAAGACACTGGCGGGGGTGGTCGTGGACGTGGTGGTCATGGCGATGTGGTCCTCACTCGTGGGGTGGTCGTCCAACAGCCCCGGGACGGAGCGGCTGGGGAAACGGGTCCGTAGGGGGGTCAGCCGGCCAGAGCGGGCCAGCGGGAGACGAGGGCGGTGCGGAAGGTGTCCGGCAGCGCGTCGACGACCCTGGCGTCGCGGTCCGTGCGGTGCTTGATCTGGCGGTAGACCTCGAACAGGCCGACGACGTGCCGCCAGTAGGGCGGCAGGTCCAGGGCGGCGAGGTCGGCGGCGGAGAGCCGGGCGGAGTTCTCCCGCAGCCGGCGCTCCCAGGCGAGCACCTCGTGGACGTGCGGCCAGTTGTCGCCCGCCGGCATGGCGGGGAAGCGCGACGGCGGCTCGGTGCGCGCGCCCGCCTCGGCGATCACCTCGCCGGCCCAGGCGCGGTCGGTGTCGTAGACGTGGAGGGAGCCGACGTGGTGGTGGTAGGCGGCCACGGGCACGTCGAGTTGGCGTGCCATCAGCTCCAGCAGGAGGGTGAAGGAGAAGACGTCGCTGACGATGCCGCGGAACGCGTCGTTCGCGCGCATGAAGCCGACGCCGCACAGCCCGTCGTCGCGGATCATGAACTGCAGGGCCAGGGTGCAGGCCACGTCGATGTTGCCGGGTACGCGCAGCTCGTGGGGGTCGAAGATCTGGATGACCGCCCGCTTGCTGTCGGTGTCCCCGGCCAGGGTCTCGAGGACGCTGGACCACTGGTCGAGGCCGCTGCCGAGGTGGTTGAAGATCCGCGGCCCGTACGCCGTGCCGGCCAGGCGCTGACCGTCGGCGGAGTAGCGGGCGATGCTGGGGGCGTAGTAGCCGATCTGGTCCAGCCGGTCGGATCCGGAGAGGTACCACAGCGCCTCGGCGAAGTTGAACACCAGGTTCGTGCGGCGCGACCGCAGCGACACGTGGCGCTGCACCGGGTCCCGCACACGGAACGCGATCCCCAGCCGCTCGGAGCTCTTCGCCCCGCGCGGGGCGTTGCGGTACTCGGGCCGGTCGAAGGTCTCGCGCAGCTGCGCCAGGTAGGCGTCCTCGAAGGTGGCGAAGGCGGGGGGCGACATCGTGGGGACGACGACGGGGGCCGGCTCGGGGACGGGTTCGACACCGGAGTCGGTGGTGGACACGCTGGTGGTCACGGTCTCTCCCTCGTTCACGGACGGGTGCGGGTGGCGGACACGGCGGCCCCGGCGGCCCCGGCGGCCGCTGCGGACTCCGCGGTCGTGGTGGAATCCGCGGTCGTGGTGGAATCCGCGGTCGCGGCGGACTGTGCGGCCAGGAGGCGGGCAGGGGTCATGGGCAGCTCGGTCAGGTGGTGCGTGAGGTCCGGCAGCGCGGCGCCGATCGCCGAGGCGACGGCGGCGGCCGCGGCGGCCGTGCCGGCCTCGCCGATGCCCCGGGCTCCCAGGGGGTTGTCGGGGCTGCGGCCGGGGCGGGGTGGCGCGGGAGGCAGGAGCCTCACCGTCACGTCCGGCACGTCCGCCGCCGTCGGCACCAGGTAGCCGTCCAGGTCGCGTGCCAGCGGAGTGCCGTCGGCGGCGTGGGGAAGTTCCTCCCACAGCGCCCCGCCCACCCCCTGGACGAGACCGCCGATCAGCTGACCGCGCACGACGTCCTCGTCGATGACGCGCCCGGCGTCGCAGGAGATCGCGAGCCGTTCCACACGCACCGTGAACAGTTCGGGGTCGACGGCGACCGCGCACGTCACGGCCCCGTACGGGTAGGTGTGCGCGTCGGAGTCGTAGTCACCCCGCCCCCGCAGGGGCCGGCCCGCGGTGGCCGCCAGCCGGGCCAGGGTCGTCACGGTCCGGCCCACCGCGTCCCTGACCTGCCCGTACGCCAGCTGCCAGCCCGTTGGGGCCGTCTCGGTCCCGGCGGCGCGCGCCACCACGGCCTCGCGCAGCGCCCGGGCCGCCCGGTGCACCGCGTTGCCGGTGTGGGTGAGGGAGCGACTGGCGAACGTGCCGATGCCCGCGGCCGGCTCCTCCCCCTCGGCGAAGCGGACCGTCACGCGGTCCCGCGGCACCGCGAGCACCTCGGCGGCGACCGCCGCGAGCGTGGTCTCGTGGCCCTGGCCCGAGGGGGCGGCGGCGGTGTCGACGCGGATCCGGCCGTCGGGTAACAGCGTCGCGACGGCGGTCTCCGGGCCGCCGAGCCCGGCCTTCTCCACGAACGGAACCACGGCCCAGCCACGCCGCAGCCCGTCGCCGTCCCCCTCGTCGCCGCCGTCCCCGCCCGTGGGGACGGTCTGGGCGGCGCGGGCGAGCGCGTCGTCGAAGGCGCGTCGGAAGTCGCCGGTGTCGTAGTGCACGGGGCCCTCGTTGATCGTGCCCGCGTCGTGGGGCATGTCCGCCCCGGTGAGCAGGTTGCGGCGGCGCAGCTCGGCCGGGGGGATGTCCAGCGCCCCGGCGAGCATGTCCAGCATCCGCTCCCGCACGAAGTTGGCCTCCAGGCGGCCGGGCGCGCGGACCGTGCCCACGGGGGTCCGGCTGGTCAGCACCGTGCGCGCCTCGGCGTGGTACCGCGGCAGCCGGTAGGGGCCGGGGAACATGGCGGTGGCCAGCCGGGGCACCAGGGTGGTCAGCGGGCGGACGTACGCGCCGGCGTCCTGCACGACGCTCACCTCGGCGCCCAGCAGCGCGCCGGTGCGGTCAGCGCTCATCGTCACCCGCCAGGTCTGGCCCCGGGAGTGGTTGGCGGCCACCAGGTGCTCGGGCCGATCCTCCAGCCACTTCACCGGCTGGCCGAGGTGGACGGCCGCCCAGGGCACCAGCAGGTCCTCCGGGTACAGCTCGCCCTTGACGCCGAACGACCCGCCCACGTCCAGGTGCGGGGTGCGGACCCGGGACGGCCGAAGGCCCAACGCCCGGGCCACCGCCGCGGCGTTGGCCCGGGGGTGCTTGGTGAAACCGTGCACGGTCAGCTCGCCGGAGGTGTCGTCCCACCGCGCCAGCAGGCCGCGGGGTTCCATGGGCATGCCGGTCTGCCGGGCGATGCGGAACTCGCGCGTCAGCGTGACGGCCGGCTCCGGGGCGGGGGTGCCTGGCTCCGGGCTGACGTCCTGGTACTCCGGAGGCAGCCAGCGCTCCGCGTCCCGCGGTGACGGCCCGGCGTCCGACCCGGGTTCGTCGAGCACGGGCAGCGGATCGTAGGTGACGGTCACCGCCTCGGCGCCGTCCTCGGCCTCGGCCGCGCCGCTCGCGAGGACGAGGGCGACCGGCTGCCCCACGTACCTGACCACGCCGGCGGCCAGCAGCGGTTCGGACGGGCCGGGCAGGCCGAGGTCGGGGTGGAGCCGGCGCAGGCCGTCGGGGAGGTCGGTGGCGGTGAACACGGCGACCACGCCGGGGACGGCGAGGGCCTGCTTGGTCTCGACGGACAGCAGCGCGGCGTGCGGGTGCGTGCTGCGCACCACCCGCGCCCACAGCAGGCCGGGCGGGTTCAGTCCGGACAGGAAGGCGCCGCGCCCCGCCAGGAGTCGCACGTCCTCGGCGCGGCCCACGGCCCCCTCGGGCGGGGCGGGTGCCAACGTGCCCGTGCTCACCCCCGCGGCGGCCCGGGCCAGTCCGGTGTAGCCGGTGCAGCGGCACAGCGACTCGCTGATGCGCCGCCGCACGTCCCCGGGCTCCTCCGGCGCGCTCTCCCCGGTGTGGGGGGTGGCGGCGCGCCGCCCGGGCCACAGCCCGGCGAGGGTGGTGACGAACGAGGGGGAGCAGAAGCCGCACTGGAGGGCGGAGCAGGCACGCATCCACTCGCGTGCCGCCGCCGTGGCCTCCTCTGGTCCGGCGGCGGTGGTGACGGAGGCGCCGGCGCACTGGACGGCCAGCACCAGGCAGGACCTGACCACGTCGCCGTCCAGGCGCACCAGGCAGTTGCCACACTGGCCGGTGCCACAGCCGGTGTTCACCGGGCGGCCACGCAGTGTCAGAAACTCGGCGAGCGTCATCCTGGCGGGCACTGAACCGGAATAGTTGAATCCGTCCACGGTGCACGCGACGGGTAACAAGCCTTCACGAGAAGCCATGCGCAACCCCTGTTCATCAGGGAGATGATGAGGCCGTGTATTCGAACTTGTCGGGCGATGATTCTCGGTTTCGGGACGACAGACCGCCCCCACTCACAACCGCCGATTCACGCTAAGCGCGTAGTCTTTGACTGTCAAGGATAAAGACGCGGCGAACCGCGTTTGCGCAATGACGACAGTCTCTCAACGCGGTCTTGTAGGCGAGATGATGGCATGCTACCGTTATCAACTGACCTCTTGAGGAAGCACATCTCACCACGGCGGGTACGATGACTCTGAAGCATGCTTTAACCCGCACGCGAGGAATGCTGCCACTGCTGTTCGCGCTCGCCATCGACATGCTGGGCAGTGGACTTTTCACGCCCATCGCTTTGCTTTACTTCACACGTGTAACCGACTTATCCCTGGGTACGGTGGGCGTCCTCGCCAGCACCGCGGCGCTCGTCACGCTCCCGTTGCCCCTCCTGGTCGGAGCCCTCGTCGACCGCTTCTCCCCACGCAACGTGGTGATCGCCGCGCAGGTCATGCAGGCGGTCGGATACTCCCTCTACCTCTGGGCGGACGACCGCCTGTCGATCCTCCTGGTCGTCATGCTCGTCGCGGCCGGCCAGCGCACCTTCTGGGCCTCGATCTTCACCGTGGTGGCGGCGCTCCCCACCGAGCGGGACCGGCCAGACGGCGGGAAGGACGAGAGGTTCGCGCTGTTCGGGATGGTCCAGGCCGCCGCCACGGGCCTCGGGGCACTGCTGACGGGATCGCTGCTGATCGCCGAGTCCTCGACCGCGTACCAGGCGGTCGCACTGGCCAACGCGGCCACGTTCCTGCTGTCGTCCCTGGTGCTCCTGCGGGTGCCGGCGAGCCGAGGGCGGACGGACGCCGAGAAGGGGACGGCGAGGAAGGAGAAGGGGAGCCGTGGTGGCTACGGCTCGCTGCTGCGGGACCGCCCCTACCAGGCGCTGATCGTCTCCAACTTCGTGCTGTGCCTGTGCAGCGTGTGGCTCGGCGTGGCCCTGCCCGTCTACCTGGTGGACGGCCTGCCGGCGCCCGACTGGCTCGTCGGCCCCCTCCTCGCCGCCAACACCGTGCTGCTGGCGACGGGACAGGGCCTCGCGGTCCGCCTGGTGAAGCCCCTCTCCCGGGTGCGTGCCATGGTCCTGGCGGGAGCCGCGTGGGTGGTGTGGTGCCTGGGCTTCGCGCTCGCGACGCAGCTGCCGGCGGGCCTGCTCGTGCCCTACCTGTTCGTGGTCATCCTCTTCTACGCGGTGGCCGAGGTCGTTCACGCTCCCATCTCCAACGCCCTCGCGGCGGACGCGGCTCCCGAGGACACCCGCGGCCGATATCTGGCTGTCTTTCAGTACGGATTCACCTTTGCAAGTATTGTCGCACCCGTATTCTTCACGACGTTGCACGGCGTCGACCGGACCCTTCCCTGGCTGGTCCTCGGCCTCCTCACAGCGGTGGCGACTCTCGGAATCCACACCCTGGAACGCCGTCTTCCCCAGGATGCCGTCAGACCCCGGGAGGAGCCGTCGGTGAACGCGAAGACGTAGCGGCAGACCGGAAACCCGCAGGACCCAGTTCACGTATGCCCTCGGCTCCGAGGCTCCCTGGAACCTGCCCAGACCGTCGTGACCAGGTTCAGGGAATCCCGTCGCAACCCACCATTCCGGGAGTTGCCCAGTGCACGCTGCGACATTCTCCTACCATCGCGCACGCGACATCCCCGACGCGCTCACCGCGCTCGAAGACGGCTCCGATCCAGCCATTCTCGCGGGGGGCCTGAGCCTGGTGCCGGCGCTGACCGCGCGCACACGGCGGTCCGACCTCGTCATCGACATATCGGCCCTGCCCGGCATGTCCGAACTCCGGCGGGAGGAGGGCGGCACCCCCCTTCTCACCGCCGGCGCGATGGTCCGGCAGGCCGACGCGCTGACCACCGCCGGCGAGGACCCCGCGCACCGGATGCTCGCCGCCGCCCTCGCCACGGTCGGAACTCCGTCCACACGCGCCCGCGGCACGCTCGTCGGCCTGCTCACCCAGGCAGACCCCGCTCTCCAACTCGCGCCCGTCTGCTCCCTCCTCGACGTCACTCTCACCGTCTGCGGGCCTCGCGAGCGGCGGCGCGTCCTGGCCGCCCGAGACCTGTTCGGTGGCCGCGCACGGCTGCACCGCGAACTCGTCACCGAGGCGCGGTTCCCCGGGTGCGCCCCGGGAGAGGGCTGGGCCTTCCTGCGCGCCGGTCGCCGCGAGGTGGGCGCGCACCTCGGCGGCGTCGCCGTGCGTCTGACCCTCGGCCCCGACCGCCGGTGCCGTGGCGTACGGCTGGCGCCGTTCGTCCGCGGGCACGACGGCTCCGAACTCACGAGCGTGGCCGACGTGCTCGTCGGGCGGCCCGTCGACGAGCGGAGCGCGGCCGAGGCGGCCGAGGCGACGGCCGACCAGGTCACCACGGCCGACGACGTCCTCGCGACCGCGAACTACCGCCGCCACCTGGTGCGCGTGCTCTCCCGTCGCGCTCTGCTCGCTGCGGCCGCCCGCGCCACCCCCACCCCCGACGCACCGACCCGACCCTGACAACCGGGGCCGACAGAGCACGAGAACGACCGACAGAGAAGACGAGAACGACCCGAGAGAAGGGATCACTGATGGGCTCGTTCGTAGAGGAGTGTCGTCGCAACGCCGCCGCCGTCTGGGACGCCTACCGCCACCACCCGTGGATCGAGGCCATGGCGGCGGGTGAGCTGCCCGTCGAGAAGTTCGTCTCCTTCCAGGTCAACGACGCCCCCTACATCGTGGACCTGCACCGCTCGCTGGCCATCGGCGTCTCCAAGGCGCCAGCCGGCTCGGCCTGGACCAAGGCCGCCACCACCGTGCTCGACGACGTGTGGGTGCTCAACGAGATCGAGGAGAAGCAGAAGCTGCTCGCGGAGCTCGGCGTCGACACGCCGTTGCGGATCGACGCCGGCGCGTACATCCCCGCGCGTGAGGCCTACGCCAACCACCTGGTGCGGACCGCCCTGGAGGGCACCATCGGGGACATCGCGTCCGCACTGCTGCCCTGCGCGATGTTCACCGAGGTGATCGGCGAGCGCTTCAGGAACGTGCGCATCAACGGCCCGCTCGCCTACCAGAAGTGGGCCGACATCTACGTGCACCGCGCCGTGCACAAGATGGCGAGCATGCACTCCCAGATGATGGAGTCCGAGGCGGCGCGCACCGACGACGCCGGGCGGGCCCGCATGAAGCTGCTCTACCTGCGCAGCGTCCAGCACCAGGTGGACGTCTTCGACGCCGCGTGGAACCTCGACACCCGCTGGCCGGGGGACGCCGATGCCTGACGCGACGACGCACGACGTGGCGACGCACGACGTGGCGGCAGATGACGTGGCGACGCGTGAGGGACCGTCCGTGATGCGGGCCGCGGTGCTGCCCGCGCCACGGAAGCCGCTGCGGATCGAGACCCGGCCGGTCCCGCGGCCCGGTCCGGGAGAACTGCTGGTGCGGGTGCGCGCGGCCGGCGTGTGCCACACCGACCTGCACCTGATCGAGGGCGTGCCGGCCGACCCGCCGCTGCCGCTCGTCCTCGGCCACGAGATCGCGGGCGAGGTGGTCGGCACGGGCGAGCGGGTGCTCGTCTACTACTACGACGGCTGCGGCGGGTGCCGCTGGTGTCGGACGGGGCTGGAGAACCTCTGCCGGACGCAGCGGGCGAAGTGGGGCTTCGACGCCGACGGCGGCTTCGCCGAGTACGTCGCCGTCCCCGCGCGCTGCGCCGTGCCGTTGCCGGCGTCCCTGGGGTTCGCGGAGGCCGCCGTCCTGGGCTGCTCGGGGACGACCGCCGTGCACGTCGTGCGCGCGGTGGCCGACCTGCGCGCGGGGGAGCGCGTGACGGTCGTCGGCGTCGGGGGGGTGGGGCTGGCGTGCGTCCAGGTCGCCGTGGCCGCGGGCTCGGAGGTGACGGTCGTGGACCCGCGGAAGGACAGCCGGGAGGCGGCGTTGCGGCTGGGCGCGGTGGCGGCGGTGGACCCCGGCGAGGTGGACCCCACCGACGCGGTGCTCGCGGCCACCGGGGGCCACGGCTGCGACGCCGTCGTCGACACGGTCGGCAACGCGGCGTCGCCGGGACAGGCGGTGGCGATGCTCCGTCCGCGGGGGCGCGTCGTGCTCGTCGGCTACACCGAGGCCCCCGCGAGCGTCGACGTCGCCGCGCTGGTCACCCGGGAGGCGAGGGTGCTCGGCTCGGTGGGGGCGACGCTCGCGGAGGCGCACGAGGCGGTGGAGATGGCCGCTGCCGGGACCCTACGAGCGGTGATCGCCTCCGAGTTCCCGCTGGCCCAGGTCAACGAGGCCCTGGCGGCGCTGCGGGCCGGCGTGACGGGCCGTCTGGTGCTGCTGCCGTGACGGCTCCGACCGCCATGCGGGCCGGAGCGCGTCGAGCACCTCCTCCAGCGGGCGGGAGTGCAACGCGGGCAGCACCAGGTCCGCCTCCCCCAGGTCGAAATTGGCGGTGACGAAATTCGGAATGGCGACGCACGCCACTCCCGCCGCCTGGGCGGCCCTGACACCGATGGGACTGTCCTCGAACGCCACCGCGGAATCCGCCGGAACACCCAATTCCTCAAGCACGGCGAGATAGGAGTCGGGGGCCGGTTTCTTCGCCAGTCCGGCGGATTTCGTCATGACGGCGTCGAATCGCGCGATGTCGATACCGCAGGCCGACAACCGTTCGGTGATCCACCAGTCGGGCGCGTTGGAGACGATCGCCTTGCGCACGCCCAGCCGTTCGCAGGCGTCCAGGTGATCCGCGGCGCCCGGCCGGAGAACGAGCAGCTCGTCGCGGCGCCGCAGGCGGCGTGCCTCGACCTCCTCCCAGTCGATCGCCGCACCCACCGCCTCCGCGAGCTGCTCCCGGGGCATGCACGGCCCGCGCCCCGCGGACAACTCGGCGAGCCACCAGGCGATGTCGAGTTCGTGGCCGAACTCCTCGTATATGTCGCGCCAGGAGACGAGACCTGCCGTTTCGCTGTCGACGAGTAAGCCGTCGAAATCATAGAGAACTGCGACCATGCCGCTCATGCTAAGGGCTTTCGGTGGCGAATGCGACGGCACTGGCAGGAATTCAGTGAAAGGGTACGGGAGTTCGCGCAGCCGACGCGGCACCGGCCGTCACGCCTCGACCGCCGGCGCCCGACGGCTCCGACCACGACGCTCGCTCGCGAGCGGCGGGACACGGGCGCCCGAGGGGTCGAACGCCGCCGCACCCGGCGGCCGTTGACGGCGACGGTCCGTGACGCGCGGACGAGCGCGAACATCGGCAGCCTCAGGTTCGAACATGTGTTCACTTAGGTTCGATGCGAAGGTCTCACCCCTCACTGGCGCCGCCATTTGCCCTAATTTCTCCCACAAATTCGCTCGTTACCAACCATAGACACTCGTCATTCCACGGGAGTAGGTTGTGCGCCACAATCAACCGGGGTCGCGGTGAGCCAGGGTCAGGTTCCCTCTCGGTACGGAGTTCGTGGGACGGAGCACACGTATGCGCAGACGCATCCTTGGACGCCTGGGCGCGCTGACGGGCGCGATGGCTCTCCTCGCCTCCTGTGGCGGTGGCGGCGACGACGGCGGTGACGACGGCGGCGTCGTCACCCTCGACTACTGGTGTTGGGGCGAGACGACGAAGCTGGAGGAGTTCAACGCCACCCACGACGACATCCAGGTCAACCACACCGACGTGGGTGGCGGCACCGACACGGCCACCAGGCTGCTCACGGCCAGCCGCGCCGGCAACGCGCCGGACGTCGCCTGCGTGGAGTACCAGACGATCCCGTCGCTGATCGTGTCGGACACCCTCGTCGAGATCGACGACCACGCCGAGGGGCTCCAGGAGCAGTTCAGCCCGGCCACCTGGAACCTGTCGAGCTTCGACGGCCACGTCTACGGCGTCCCGATCGACATCGGCCCCATGGTCTTCCTCTACAACCGCGCCCGGTTCGAGGAGCTGGGGATCGAGGTCCCCACCACGTGGGAGGAGTTCGCCGAGGTCGCCGCCGAGGTGCGGGACAAGGACCCCGACACGTACCTGATGACCCTCTCCTCCGAGGAGTTCGGCGGCTTCGCCGGCATGTCCCAGCAGGCGGGCGGTCAGTGGTGGGAGGTCGAGAACGGCGAGTGGACCGTCGGCATCGCCGACGAGTCCTCGCTGGAGGTCGCCGAGTACTGGCAGGGCCTGCTCGACGACGACCTGGTCCAGGGCGCTCCGCTCCTCACCCCCGAGTGGAACGCCCAGGTCAACCGCGGCGAGATCCTCTCCTGGCCCACCGGCGTGTGGGGCCCGGGCGTCATCCACGGCATCGCGGAGGAGCAGGCCGGGGACTGGGCCATCGCGCCGCTGCCGCACTGGGAGGCCGACGGTCCGGGCCGGGTGCCGTTCCAGGGCGGCTCGGCCCTGTCCGTCACCAACGACCGGGAGGTCGAGGCGGCGGTGGAGTTCATCACCTGGATGAACACCTCCGAGCCCGCCCTCGAACTCCAGATCGCCGCCGGCGAGTACCCGGCGACGCTCGCGGGCCAGGAGATGACCAGCGAGCAGCCGCCGCCCCCGCTCGCGGGCGGGCAGGAGGACTACTGGGAGGTCGCGGGCGGCGCCGCGAGCAGCACCCTGCCCAACGTCCAGTGGGGTCCGAACGTCAACCTCGCGCAGTCGGAGTTCCGGGACGCCTCCTCCAAGGCCCTGCGTGGCGAGGGGACCCTTCCGGACGCGCTGCGGGAGACCCAGAGCTCCGTGGTCGACGACATGCGGGACGACGGGTTCGAGGTCACCAACTGACGGGCGGCTCCCCGGGCACCCCCGCCCCGCCACCGCTGCCGCATCCCCGCTCCGTACCCCTCCCGTCCCCCACTCCCGTCCTCCACCGCTCCAGCCCTCCAGCACGAAGGTAGTCATGGCAGGAGATGTCACCCAGCGGGCCAGCAGCCCGCCGGGGAGCCGCGCGGCCCGGCGCACACCCCGCTCCCTGGCCCCCTACGTCCTCGTCGCCCCGGCGCTCGTCCTCTTCGCCGCCTTCCTCGCGATCCCGGTGGCCTACGCGCTCTACCTGAGCGTGCGGGGCATGCGGGTCTCCGAGGGCAGCCTCTTCGGCAGCCGGGAGGAGGTGTTCGTCGGCCTCGCGAACTACCGCGAGACCCTGACGGACGGTGAGTTCTGGGCCGGCTTCCAGCGGCTGGCCGCCTACGGCGCGCTCGCCGTCCCGCTCACCCTCGGCCTCGCCCTGGTCTTCGCGCTCCTGCTCGACCACGCGGGCGCGAGGGCGCGGCGCCTGTCGAGGGCGGCGATCTTCCTGCCCTACGCGGTCCCCGGCGTCATCGCCTCCCTGCTGTGGGGCTTCATGTATCTGCCCTCCACCAGCCCCATCAGCTACCTCACCGAACGGGTCGGCCTGGACGCGATCCCCTTCCTGGAGGGGGCGAACATCTACCCCTCCCTGGCCAACATCGCGATCTGGGGCGGCGTCGGGTTCAACATGCTCATCATCTACACCTCCCTGCGCTCCATCCCCGCGGAGGTCTACGACGCCGCACGCATCGACGGCTGCACCGAGTGGCAGCTGGCCTGGCGGATCAAGGTCCCCCTCGTCGTCCCCGCCCTCATCCTCACCGGCCTGTTCTCCCTCGTCGGCACGCTCCAGGTCTACGGCGAACCCACCACGCTCAAGCCGATGACCAACGAGATCTCCCAGACCTGGGTGCCGCTGATGCACATCTACCGCAGCGGCTTCATCCAGGACGACCTGCCCCTGGCCGCGGCCGGCTCCGTGGTCCTGGCCGTCGGGACGTTCCTGGTCTCCCTCCTGGTCCTCAGGGTCGCCCAGCGCCGCGCGTTCGGAGGCTTCCAGTGACGACACCCACGACCGCGCCGGGGGCCGGGCACGGCGCCGCGCGCCCGGCGACGCCGACGCGCCACGCGCGGCCCGAGGACCGGCGCACCGCGCGGCAGGCCCACCAGCGCGCGAAGATCCTCCCCACCGCGCTCCTTCTCCTGGGCGCCTTCTACTGCCTGGTGCCCGTCGCCTGGATCGTCGTCGCCGCCACCAAGTCGCGCGCGGAGCTGTTCTCCACCTTCACCTTCCAGCCCGGCACCAGCCTGCTGGACAACCTGCGGGAGCTGTTCGCGCACAACGACGGCCTGTACGGGCAGTGGGCACTCAACAGCCTGCTCTACGCCGGCGTCGGATCACTCCTGTGCACCCTCGTCTCCACCGCGGCCGGCTACGCGTTCTCCCGCTACGCCTTCCCCGGACGCGACGCGCTGTTCTACGTGATCCTGGCCGGCGTGCTGCTGCCCGGCATGACGCTGGCGATCCCGCAGTACCTCCTCATGTCCGAGATCGGCATGGTCGGCAGCCACTGGTCGGTGCTCCTGCCCGGACTCA
This sequence comes from Streptomyces sp. 4N509B, assembly GCF_052245655.1. Lineage (NCBI taxonomy): Bacteria > Bacillati > Actinomycetota > Actinomycetes > Kitasatosporales > Streptomycetaceae > Streptomyces > Streptomyces sp. 4N509B. The sequence continues at coordinate 65,166 of NZ_JBQQBZ010000005.1, read as the reverse complement.
TCTCGCCGTTCGCGATCTACCTCGCCCGCATCTACGCCGACGCCTCGGTGCCCGCCGCCATCATCGAGTCGGCCCGCATCGACGGAGCCGGCGAGCTGCGGATCTTCACCACCATCGGGCTGCCGATGATGTTCCCCGGCATGGTCACCATCTTCATGCTCCAGTTCGTCGGAGCCTGGAACAACCTCCTCCTGCCCTTCATCATGCTGTCCGACGAGAGCCGCTACCCGATCAACCTCGGCCTCTACACGGTCCTGTCCAAGGGCTCGGGCGAGCCCTCGCTCTACGGCGTCGCCATCACCGGCACCGCCGTCTCCATCCTTCCCCTCATCGCGCTCCTCCTCTTCCTCCAGCGCTACTGGCGACTGGACATGATCAGCGGAGGACTGCGCGGATGACCGTCGAACGGCACCGGCCGTGCCGTGGCGTCGCGGGCGGGCCCGCGCGCGTGCCGAGAGGAGAGCCCCGTGGCGACTGAGAAGACCGAGACGACGACCGGACAGGGGACCGGGAAGGCGACCGGGGAGGGCGTCCCTCGGCGCGTGTTCGTGGCGGGGGCGACGGGCGCCGCCGCGTTCGGCCTGGCGTCCGTGACGGCCGGGACGGCGAGCGGCGAGGCGTCGTCGGGCGGCGCGCCGGAGCCTGGGCCGGAGCCGGGGCCGACCCTGTGGTACGACGAGCCGGCGGACGACTGGGAGTCGCGGTCCCTGCCCATCGGCAACGGCGCGCTCGGGGTCGGCGTCTTCGGCGGCGTCGCCAGGGAACGGCTGCGGTTCAACGAGAAGACCCTGTGGACCGGCGGCCCCGGCGCCGAGGGCTACGACTTCGGGAACTGGGCCTCTCCCAGGCCCGGCGCCGTCGAGGAGGTCCAGCGGCGGATCGAGGACGAGCTGCGGGCCGACCCCGAGTGGGTCGCCGGGAAGCTCGGCCAGCCCAAGACGCACTACGGCGCCTACCAGCCCTTCGGCGACGTCTGGGTCGAGCTGACGCGGCCGCCCACGGGCGTGGGCGACTACCGCCGCTGGCTCGACATCGGCCAGGCCGTGGCGGGTGTGTGCTACACCGCGGACGGGGTGACCCACGAGCGCGCGCACTTCGTCTCCGCCCCGGACGGCGTCGCCGTCACCCGTCTGGCCGCCGACCGTCCCGGCCGGATCGGCTGCACCGTCTCCCTCACCACCGAGGACAACCGCAGCCGGCGCGTGACCGCGCGCGGCGGGCGGATCACCCTGGCCGGCGCGCTCGACGACAACGGCATGCGCTACGAGGCGCAACTCCAGGTGATCCACGAGGGCGGCAGCCGCACCGACCACGCGGACGGGTCGGTCACCGTGACCGACGCCGACGCGGTGACGCTCGTCCTGGCCGCCGGCACCGACTACGCCCCGCTGTACCCCACCTACCGCACGGGCGTGGACCCGCACGGCGCGGTCACCGCGCGGGTGACCCGGGCGGCCGGGCGGGGCTTCGACCGGCTGCTGGCGGCCCACACGGCCGACCACCGGGCGCTGTTCGACCGGGTCGGAATCGACCTCGGGCAGCGGGACCCGGGCCTGCCCACCGACGAGCTGCTCGCCGCCTACCAGGACGGACACGCCGACGCGGCGGCGTGCCGCGCGTTGGAGGTCCTGTCCTTCCAGTACGGCCGGTACCTGCTGATCGCCTCCTCCCGCCCCGGCTCGCTGCCGGCCAACCTCCAGGGCGTGTGGAACGACTCCACCGCCCCGCCGTGGAGCGCCGACTACCACGTCAACATCAACCTCCAGATGAACTACTGGCCGGCCGAGACCACCAACCTCGCCGAGACCGTCGAGCCGCTGCTGGACTACGTGGAGTCCCTCGCGCCACCCGGCGAGGTCACCGCGCGGGAGATGTTCGGCAACCGGGGCTGGGCGGTGCACAACGAGACCACCCCGTTCGGCTTCACCGGCGTGCACGACTGGCCCACCGCGTTCTGGATGCCGGAGGCGGGCGCCTGGCTGGCCCAGCACTTCTACGAGCACTACCTGTTCAACGGGGACGAGCGCTTCCTGCGGGAGCGCGCGTACCCGATGATGCGCGCGCTGTCGCGGTTCTGGATCGACGAGCTGGTCACCGACCCGAGGGACGGGCTGCTGGTCGTCTCGCCGAGCTACTCCCCCGAGCACGGCGACTTCTCCGCGGGCGCGTCGATCTCCCAGCAGATCGTGTGGGACCTGCTGACCAACACCGCTGCCGCCGCCACCACGCTCGGCGACGAGGGTCCCTTCGTCGACGAGCTGCGCGAGACCCTGGCCCGGCTGGACCCGGGCCTGCGCGTCGGCTCCTTCGGACAGCTCCAGGAGTGGAAGGAGGACTGGGACGACCCGGAGAACGACCACCGGCACGTCTCGCACCTGTTCGCACTCCACCCGGGCCGGCAGATCGTTCCCGGGCGGGACGCGGAGCACACCGAGGCGGCCCGGGTCTCCCTGACCGCGCGCGGCGACGGCGGCACCGGCTGGAGCAAGGCGTGGAAGATCAACTTCTGGGCCCGGCTGCTGGACGGCGACCACGCGCACACCATGCTGGCGGAGCAGCTGCGCCACAGCACCCTGCCCAACCTGTGGGACACCCACCCGCCGTTCCAGATCGACGGGAACTTCGGCGCCACGGCCGGCGTCGCCGAGATGCTGCTCCAGAGCCACGGCGACGCGGTGTGGCTGCTGCCCGCCCTGCCCGGACGGTGGTCCACCGGCTCGGTCAGCGGCCTGCGCGCCCGCGGCGACGTCACGGTGGACCTCGCGTGGCGGGACGGCGCGACGGTCAGCGCCGTGCTGCGCGCGGGGCGCTCGGGGCCGCTGCGGGTGCGCGGCGAGATCTTCCGGGGCCTGTTCGCGGTGCGGGAGGTGACGACGGGTCGCCCGGTCGACGTCCAGCGCGAGGGGGACCTCGTGACCCTGCGGGCGCGGGCCGGGCAGCGCTACGAGGTCACCTCGCAGGTGCGGATGGCGCTCACCCGGCCCCCGGAGTCGGAGACCGAGGCGGGCCGGGCGTTCACCGTCGAGATCACCGTCACCGCCGCCGGCCGGACGGTCCCGGCCGGCACGCTCAGGCTCGACCTGCCCAAGGGGTGGAGCGCGACCCCGGACAGCCACCGTACGCGGCCGGTCCACGACGGCGAACGCGCCACGGTCGCCTTCGAGGTGACGCCCGGCGCGGCCGGGACGACCGGCACGCGGCGGGTGCGTGCCGAGCTCAGCGGCGACGGCTGGCGCACCAGCGTGGCCGTCCCCGCCGGGTGAGCCCGCCCCCGCCACCGTCGTCGACGAAGGGAACTCCTCACGTGACCGCCGAACCGACACCCACCGGGCCTCCCCCCGCCGGGGAACCCGCCGTTCCCAAGGCCCCCGCGGACGCGCCCGCCGACGTCCCACCGGCCGGGCGGACCCGGCTCGCGTGGCGGGCGGGCGGGGTCCTCCTCCTGCTCGGCGTCGGCGGGGACCGCCCGGCCTCGCTGCTGTCCCTGCGGCCTCTCACCGCGCCGCCCCCGACGGACGGGGCGGACGGGACGGACAGGGCCGGCGCCCCGCTGGTCGAGGTGCAGGCGCTGGGGCACGGGAGGTTCCCCGGCAGTCACCGGTACGCCGACACCACCGTCGGCGCGCGGCTGCGGTACCTGCGGCACACGGAGACGACGGACGGGGCGCTCGCGCGGCTGCGGCTGGAGCAGCGCGACGCGGCCACCGGGCTGACGGTCACCACGGTCTTCCAGGCCGCCCACGACGTCCCCGCCGTCCGGGTCTGGACCGAGGTCGCCCTGGCGGCCGGCCAGGGTCCGGTGCGGCTTGAGGCCGTCACCTCCGTGGCCACGGGCGCCTTCCTCGCCGACGCCGGCCGGCCGTTCGACGTGGTGTGCGCGGACTCCGACTGGGTGGCCGAGTCCCGGTGGCGGCGGACGCCGCTGCGCGAGGCCGGGCTCGTCGACATCGACGCCGCGGCCCACTCCCACGCCTCCCGCGGCCGGCTCGCCGTCACCTCGCGCAGCTCGTGGTCGACCGGCGAACGGCTGCCGACCGGCGCGCTCGTGGCCCGCGACGACTCCTGGGCGCTGGCCTGGCAGATCGAGCACAACGGCGCCTGGCACTGGGAGGTCGGCGAGCGGCGGGACGGCGCGTACCTGGCGCTGCTCGGGCCGACCGACGCCGAGCACCAGTGGAGCACGGCCGTCACCGCCGAGCGCGGCTTCACCACCGTGCCCGTGTCGCTGGCGGTCGCCGCCGGCGGCGTCGACGAGGCGTTCGCGGCCCTCACCCGGCAGCGGCGGGCGCTGCGCGCCGACCGGGCCGGCCCCCTTCCCGTGGTCTTCAACGACTACATGAACACGCTCATGGGCGACCCCACGACCGAGGCGCTGCTGCCGCTGGTCGACGCGGCGGCCGAGGCGGGCGCGGAGTACTTCTGCGTCGACGCCGGCTGGTACGCCGAGGACGGCGGATGGTGGGACGCCGTGGGCGAGTGGCTGCCCTCGGCGAGCCGCTTCCCCGGCGGTCTCGGCGAGGTGCTCGACCGCGTCCGCGCGCGGGGGATGGTGCCCGGCCTGTGGCTGGAGCCCGAGGTGGTGGGGCTGCGCTCGCCCGTGGCGCGGCGCCTGCCCGACGCGGCGTTCTTCCAGCGCTTCGGCGCGCGCGTCGTGGAGCACGGCCGCCACCACCTGGACCTGCGCCACCCGGCGGCCCGCGCCCACCTCGACGGCGTCGTCGACCGGCTGGTCGCCGAGTTCGGCGTCGGCTACTTCAAGTTCGACTACAACATCATGCCCGGCCCCGGCACGGACCGGGGCGGCACCTCTCCCGGCGAGGGGCTGCTGGAGCACAACCGCGCCCACCTCGACTGGCTGGACGCCCTGTTGGACCGCCACCCGGGCCTGCTGGTCGAGAACTGCGCCTCGGGCGGGATGCGGATGGACTACGCGATGCTCGCGCGGCTCCACCTCCAGTCGACCTCCGACCAGCAGAACCCGCTGCTCTGTCCGCCGATCGCCGCCGCGGCCCCCGCCTCCGTCCTGCCGGAGCAGGCCGGGCACTGGGCGTACGCGCAGCCCGAGATGACGGTGGAGGAGGCGGCGTTCACCCTGGCCACGGGCATCCTGGGCCGGCTCTACCTCTCCGGCCACCTCGACCGCATGACGCCCCGGCAGCTGGCGCTCGTGCGGCACGCGGTGGCGGTGCACCGGGAGCTGCGGGAGGAGATCGCGGCGGCGGAGCCGTTCTGGCCCCTGGGCCTGGCCGGGCCCCCGGGTCCGTGGGTGGCGACGGGGCTTCGGTCGCCGGCGTCCGGCGGGGGGTGCCTGGTGACGCTGTGGCGCCTGCCCGGGGCCGACCCCACGCTCGCCGTGCCCGTGCCGCACCTGCGGAACGTCGAGGCGACCGCGGAGGTCGTCTTTCCCGGGCCCGGCACCGGGGCCGCCGCGTGGACGCTGGAGTGGGACGCGGGCCGCGGCGTGCTGCACGTGACCAGTCCGCGGTCGGGGCCGGCGGCGACCGCCCGCGTGATCCGGCTGGGCGGGCGGTTGGACGTGGTTGCGCGCCGTCCTCCCCGGTCGTGAGCGGGGCGGACCGTCGGACGGGTCACCGGTCGGCTGCCGAGGCGTGGCGGTCGGTGCCCCGTCCGGCCCGGCCGATCCTGCGCGAGCTCGTGATCCACGGCCCGCTGTCCAGGACCACCCTCGCCCGGCGACTCGGCCTGTCCGTGGGCAGCCTGAGCCGGCTGACGAAGCCGCTGGTGGCCTCCGGCGTCGTCGTGGAGCAGGACGTCGCCTACGACCCGGTGAACGGCCGCCCCACCCGCCCGCTGAGGGTCGTGGTCGACGGGCTGCGCTTCGTCGGGATCAAGCTCACCTCGGACCGCGTGTACGCCGTCCTCACCAACCTGCGGGCCGACGTCCTGGCGCGGGGAAGCGCCCCGCTCCCCGACCTGACGCCCGAGGAGGTGGTGGAGCGGGCCGGGCGCCTGGCGGACGAGCTGGTCGGGGACGGCGAGCGGCCGGTCTCGGCCGGGATCACGCTCGGCGGGGACGAGCACGCGCCGACGCGGGTGGACGAGGGCGAGTTCCTCGACTCGGGCCTGCTGGGCTGGAGACGGGTGCCGGTGCGCCGCCTGATGGCCGCGCGGCTCGGCGTGCCCTGCGTGGTGAGGAACGACGTCACCGCCCTCGCGTACGCGCACCAGTGGTTCGGGGAGGCGCGGGGGCTCTCGGACTTCGCGGTGGTCACGATCGGCGAGGGCATCGGGTACGCCCTCTTCGTCCACGGCCGCGCCGTGCGGGTGACGGAGGCGGACCTCGGGGAGTTCGGGCACCAGATCCTCGACCCGGGCGGCCCGCTGTGCCCGTCGGGCCACCGGGGCTGCGCCGGCGCGTACCTGCCGACCCGGTCGGTGCTGATGGCGGCGGCGCAGGGCCTGCGTCGCTTCCCCAACCACGAGGAGGTGCTGCGGCTGGCCGCGGCCGGCGATCCCGTGTGCTCGCGGGTCGTCGGGCAGACGGCGTGGGCGCTCGGCGCGCTGATCGCGAACCTCACGACCTGCACGACCGTGAAGACGGTGATCGTCGCGGGTGAGGCCGTGGGCGTCGTCGGGCTGGCCCGCGGGGACCTCGACCGCGGCATGGCCGACCGGCGGCGGGACCCGGAGCCGGTCAGGCTCGTCGTGCAGCCGCACGACTTCGGGGACTGGGCGCGCGGCGCCGCCGTCGGGGCGATCCGGGCGCACGTCGCCGGCCGTCCCTGACGGCGGCTCGCCGCGCGGCGCCGGCGCCCCCCTGTGCCACGCCCGGGCGAGCGCGGCCGGTTTCGAGCCACGGTCGGTCAGGACGCGGCCGGTCAGGACACGGCCCGTCAGAAGGCGGCGCCGATGACGGCCTCCCGCACCAGGGTGGAGAGCGGCCCGTACTCCATGTCGTCGTAGTTGCCGAGGAGGACCAGCGTCCAGCCGAGGTCGGGGTAGGTCTCGAACAGGCACGAGACCCCGCCGACCTCGGCGCCGCGGGAGCCACCGGAGTGGCTGAGGACGCGATGGCCGTCGACGAGGGTGGTGAGCGGCCCGTACGCCTGGAAGACGCACGTCCCCGGCTCGTCCCTCCCCAGGGGGTGCTTCCCGCTGAGGACCAGTTCCGCGAAGGGCAGCGAGAGGAGCCGGCCCCCCAGCAGGGCCTCGGCGAGGGCGACCATGTCGGGCCCCGAGGAGAAGGAGCCACCTGCGGGGCTGCCGACGAAGAGCTGGTTGTCCACGGTGTCGCGGCGCTCGCCCGAGGGCTGGAGCGCGTGCGGGTGGGCCAGCCGCGCGTCGGACTGCCACTCGGGGCGGGTGTAGTAGTCGGAGTCGGTCATCCCGGCCGCCTCGAAGACGTTCTCGCGGACGTACCGGTGGAAGGGCTGGCCCGAGACCGCCTCGACGATCGCGCCGAGCGTGACGTACGCGGAGTTGCTGTAGGTCTGGCCCGAACCCGGCGGGAAGGCCAGGGGCGGCGCCTTGCGGATGATGGCCATCGTGCCGTCCATCACCTCCTGGGCGCTGTCCCAGGAGCGGGAGGTCTCCCAGAACTCCCGGGTGTGGTGGTCGCCCATGCCCGAGGTGTGGGTCAGCAGGTGGTGGAGGGTGACGTTCCGCGCGACCTCGTCGGGGAAGCCGTCGAGGTAGGTCCCCACCCGCTCGTGGTAGGCCAGCCTGTTCGCCTCCACCAGCTGGGCCACGGCGATCGAGGTGAACAGCTTGGTGATGGAGCCCAGGCAGAAGAGGGTGTCGGGGCCGTTGGGCACCGACCGCGCCCGGTCGGCCATCCCGTGGGAGCGGGTGAGCACCGTGCGGCCCCCGTGGGCGATCAGCGCCGTGCCGCTGAACGCGTCGCGGTCCGCCATCTCCGCCAGCCGCTGGTCGAAGGCACCGCCGGGCCGCAGCTCCCGGGGTATCGCGCCGCCGCCGGCGCGTGCCGCGGCCGACGCCGTGGCGTGCGCCGACCCCGCGGTCGCGAGCACGCCCCCGGCGGCCACCGAGGCCGCCCCCATCAGGCCGAGCGCCGTCCGTCGCGTCGTGGTCATGGAGATCACCTTTCTGCCGGGTCGTCATCCGTGGGACGGGACGTTCGACAGGTCTACCGGCCGTGACCGATCGTCAGCCGATGGCCGATCCATACGCGATCCCTACACGGGCCCTGGAAAGCTCACCCGGGTGCGGATTCTCCTGGTCGAGGACGAGCGACCGTTGGCCCGTTACGTCGCCACGGGCCTGCGCAGACGCGGCTTCGCGGTCGACACCGCCCACGACGGCGCGGCCGCGCTGGAGCGCTGCGAGGTCACGCCGTACGACGTGGTCGTGCTGGACAGGCATCTCCCCGGCGTGCACGGTGACACCGTCTGCCGGCACCTGGCGCGGCACGGCACGGCTCGGGTCCTGATGCTCACCGCCTCCGGAGCCGTGCAGGACCGTGTCGAGGGCCTCGCCCTCGGCGCGGACGACTACCTGGGCAAGCCCTTCGCCTTCCTGGAGCTGGTGGCCCGGGTGGAGGCGCTGGGCCGCCGCAGCGCGCCCGCCCGGCCGCCGCTGCTGCGCGCCGCCGACGTGGTGCTCGACCCGGCGCGCCACACCGCGGAACGGGCGGGTCGCCCGCTGCTGCTGACGCCCAAGGAGTTCGGTGTGCTGCGGCAGCTGCTGGCCGCCGACGGCGCCGTGGTCAGCGCCGAGACGCTGCTGGAGAAGGTGTGGGACGAGCACGCCGACCCGTTCAGCAACGCGCCGCGCCTCACCGTCGGCACGCTGCGCCGCAAGCTGGGCGACCCACCGCTGATCGAGACCGTGCCCCGCGCCGGGTACCGCCTCCGACCGTGCCCGCCACCGGACTGAGGCGGCGGCGGAGGGCGTGGCCGCCGAGCGCCAGGGGGCGGCTCACGCTCCTGCTCACCGTGCTGGTGCTCGCCGCGGGCGTCGTCCTGACCGCGCTCACGTACCTGCTGACGCGGCGCGGCATCGGCCTCCGGCTGGTGTCCGTACGGTTCCACGCCTCCCCGCGGGCGGAGGGCGAGCCGCCCCCGGCGCCCGAGGTCGAGGACACCGACCTCTCCGGCCCGGCGCGCGAGGCGATGCTGGCGGAGCTGCTGGCCCAGGCGCCGCTCGCGCTCGCCGCGGTGACGCTGCTGGCCGCCGCCCTCGGGTGGCTGGTCGCCGGGCGGGTGCTGCGGCCGGTCCGCACCATCGCCGCCACGGCGCGTCGGCTGTCGGCGGAGCGCCTGGACGAGCGCGTCCTCGTCAGGCAGCCCCCGGACGAGCTCGCCGCCCTGGCCGAGACGGTCAACGGCATGCTCGACCGCATCCAGGCGGGCGTCGCCGAGCGCGAGCGGCTGCTGGCGAGTCAGCGGCTGTTCACCGCCAACGCGGCGCACGAGCTGCGCACGCCGCTGGCCACGATCCGCGCCGCCGTCGACGTGACCCTCGACGGCGAGCCCACCCGTGCCGAGCTGCTCACCATGGCCGCCGACGTCCGCACCGCCGCCGCGCACAGCCAGCGCACCCTCGACGGGCTGCTGGCGTTGGCCCGCAGCCAGGCCGGGCTACGCGAGCGGCGCCACGGCGACCTCGCCGAGCTGGCGGCGGCGCTCGCGACCGCCGCCGAGCGGGAGGCGGCGCGGCGCGGCCTGACGCTGCGGGCGACGCTGCGACCGGCGCCCGTCACCGGCGAACCGGTGCTGCTCGAACGCCTGGTGGGCAACCTGCTGGACAACGCGCTGCGGTACAACCACCGCGGCGGGCACGTCACGCTCGCCACCGGCACCGACGAGCGGGGCGCGTTCCTGCGGGTGGAGAACTCCGGTCCGCCGGTGTCGCCCGCGGCCGCCGCGCGGCTGCTCGAACCCTTCGTGCGCGGGGAGACGGACGGGGCGGGAACGGACGGGCTGGGGACGGACGGCGGCCGGGACGGCGGCGAGGGGGTGGGTGCCGGCCTCGGCCTGTCGATCGTGCGCGCCGTCACCGCCGCCCACGAGGGCGAGCTCACCACCGCCCCGCGCCCGGCCGGTGGCCTGACGGTCCGGGTGCGCCTGCCCGCGGCAGCCGGCGCCCCGACGACGAGGGGAGGCCAAAGGCTGCCCCGCAACAGCCTTTAAAGGCTGTCCCGCAATCCCCGGCGGGCTCGCGACGCCCTGCGACTTCCCTTGCCGCGTTGTCGTCGGTCGCCAGCCCGCCAGGCTGACTCCCTCCTCCGCCTTGCCATCGAAGCCCCAGGACGCCGCTCCCTGATCCACCAGGGACTGCGGAACAGCCTTTAGGCCGATGCCCGGTCCTCCTCCCGCTGTTCCGTGACGCGCCCGGCGGTGGGGCGGGCGGCCGGCCGCGTGCGGTGGATGACGGCGACCAGCACCAGGGTGAGCAGAAGCAGGCCGCCCCAGATGACCCACTGCTCCGGCCAGGGCGCGGGCGAGGCGCCGTCGGGGCTGCGCCCGCCGTCCACGCCGCTGACGACGACGGCCCCGAGCCCGAGCACCGTCGCCACCACGGCGATCCGCCCGGCCGTCCGCACCGTCAGCGGCAGCGGCCGGGACTCGCGGCCGGGGCCGCGCAGCCGCAGCCGTTCGCTGGGGCGGGCCGGCGCCAGCAGCCTCAGCAGCAGCAGCGCCGCCAGCGGCATCTGGGCCGCCCACAGGAAGGTGCGGAACGCGCCGTCGTACCAGCCGCTGCTGGTGTAGAGCAGGGTGTGCCAGGCGCTGAGGACGTACACGACGATGACGAAGCGGTGCAGGGCCAGCCACATGCGGGGGCCTGTGCTCTGCCGCAGGTAGAAGGCGAGGCCGAGGGGTATCGCGAGGTAGAACGCGAGCAGGCCGATGAAGATCGCGACGCGCCCGGTGCCGGAGTCGTAGAAGCCGGGGACGAAGGACTCGCCGAAGGCGCCGCCGATCCGCCCGGCCCAGGAGTCGCCCTCGGCGTGGTTGGTCCGGACGAACTCGGCGAAGAGGAAAGCCGCGTGCATGAACATCAGCCCCATGGTGGTGAGGCTGGTGGTGCGGTGCCACTTCTCCACCCGGGGCGCGGTCAGCCAGCGCCAGCCGGGGCGCGGTCCTGAGCGGAGCAGGCCGAAGACGACGGTGATGTAGGCCCACAGGATCGCGGACCAGCCGAAGGCCTGGCACGTCCAGTACATCCAGTGCTCGGGCTCGGCCATCATCGGCATGATCTTGACCGTGGTCGAGGTGCCGTTCTCCACCCTGACGTACAGCCAGAGGAGGATGAGGCCGGTGGCCAGGAGCGCCAGGCTGGCGTCGGGCACGGCGGCGCGCAGGTCCGCGCGCAGGCCGGCCCAGTCGAAGCGGCCGCCGGTTCGGCGCTGGACTCTTCGCCGGCCCGAGGGCAGGGTTGCCGGCTCGTGGGATTCCGTCATCTGGGACACCACTTTCTCGCTCATTCTGACGGCTGAGGTCCGCCCTGCCCCCGACGCCGGATTGACGTCCTCCCACGTGGGCACCGCCGAGAATAACCGCCGTTCTCATTCGACGGGAAGAGGCTGATTCCATCCTTCTGTTGGCCGTGGCACGGTTTTCTCGTCGCCGGGTGGCGGGCCGACCCGCTTCCCGGGGCGGGGCAGGGAGCGCGGGGCGTGGCGCCGGCGTCGCGGGCCGTGGCCGTGACCGTGGCGGGAGGCCCGTCGCCGGCCGTCCGGGTCCGCGCGCGGAGGCGGACCGGACACGAAAAGACGGTAAAGCCCCCTCTATGAGTCGGAGGAAAACGGGATTCGGTTCCCGGCATTTTTCGCCGCCGAGGCTCCCTTGTCGCTGATGAGACGATGAACTACCGTACTGGGACGACAAGAAACCCCTTCGCCTCTCTTTCGAGACAGAGGTGTTCGCGAATGCGCTGGTATGAGGACGAGGCTTTCTGGTCGGATTTCTCCAGCACCATGTTCTCCGCCCGGCGCGGCGAGAGCGCGGCGCGTCTGGTCGAGAGCGCCTCCCTGCTGTCCTTTCCCGACGGAGCCCGGGTCCTGGACCTGGCCTGCGGCCCCGGGCTGTTCGTGGTGCCGCTGGCACGCCGTGGCGACCGCGTCACCGGGGTGGACCTGAGCCCCGTCATGCTCGGACGGGCCGAGGCGGCCTGTGCCGCGTCGGGGGTCCCCGCGCGCCTGGTGCGGGCCGACATGCTCACCTTCGTCGAGCCGGCGTCCTTCGACGTCGTGCTCAACGTCTTCACCTCCTTCGGCTACTTCGACGATCCGCGCGACAACGCCCGGGTCCTGCGCAACGCTCACGACTCGCTGGTCCCCGGCGGCCAACTGCTCCTGGACCTCATGGGCAAGGAGGTGCTGGCCGGCTGGATCGGCCGACCCCAGCTCGTCGAACTCGACGACGGCGCCTACGTCATCCAGCGCGACACCATCCTCGACGGCTGGCGGCGGCTGCGGACCGACTGGACCCTCGTGCGCGAGGAGAAGGCCAGGGAGGCGTCCATCACCTGCTGGCTCTACAGCGGGGCCGAGCTGTGCGCCATGGTCGAGGAGGCCGGCTTCACCGACGTGGCGTGCTTCGGCGACTTCGACGGCGCGCCCTACGACCAGCACGCCAGCCGGCTCGTCGTCCGCGGCATCCGGCCCTAGGGCGGTCGTAAGGCCGCGGCCGCACCCCCGTCACCGATCGGACGTCCCCCATGCACCCGCACCCCGTCACCGCCACCGCCACCCCCGCCCCCACGTCCACGCCCGCGCCCACGGCGGCGCCCACGCCCACGGCGGCGAACGCCCCGGGCGCGCCGGCACCCGTCACCGTGCACGAGCACATCACCGACGCCGTCAGGGCGCCCGACCTCGTCAGGCTGGCCCCGCGCGTCGTCCTGGCCCGCTTCGAGACGCTGAAGGTGTATGCCGCGCTCGGCGCCGTCCGCGCCCTGCTCGACCGCGGCACCCTCTCCCCCGGGCAGACCGTCGTCGACAGCTCCAGCGGCATCTACGCCCTGGCCCTGGCCATGGCCTGCCACCGCTACGGCCTGCGCTGCCACATCGTCGCCTCCACCACCGTCGACCAGACCCTCCGCGTGCAGCTGGAGATCCTCGGCGTCACCGTCGACCAGATGCCGCCCTCGCAGGACCTGCGGCTGGACCAGGAGCGACGGGTCAGGCGCGTGCGGGAACTCCTCGCCCGCCACCCGGACATGCACTGGATGCGGCAGTACCACGACCCCGTCCACTACGCCGGCTACCGCGAGTTCGCCGAGCTGGTCACCGCGGCCCTGCCCGGCCGGGAGCTCACCGTCGTGGGCTCCGTCGGCACGGGGGCGTCCACCGGCGGGCTGGTGGTGCCGTTACGCGAGCGGGGGCTCGCCGTCCGGCTGGTCGGCATCCAGCCCTTCGGCAGCGTCACCTTCGGCAGCGAACGCGTCAGCGACCCCGACGCGATCATCGCCGGCATCGGCAGCGCGATCCCGTTCCGCAACGTGCGCCACGAGCTGTACGACACCCTGCACTGGCTCGACTTCCGGCACGCCACGACCGGATCCGTCGGCCTGCTGCGCGACCACGCGGTCTTCGCCGGCCTGTCCACGGGCGCCGCCTACCTCGCCACCGGCTGGGAGGCCACGCGCCACCCGGAGCAGACCTTCCTCGTCCTCGGCGCCGACACCGGCCACCGCTACACCGAGCGCGCCTTCGCCCGTCACCGCGAGCTGCCCGCCCCGCGCAGCCTCGCGCCGCGGGAGATCACCTCCCTCGCCGACCTCGCCCCGCCCTGGTCGGTCATGGAGTGGCGCCGCCGCGCCCACCAGGAGACGACGCCGTGACCATCGCCGCCCTCGAACTGCTCACCTTCGGCCTCGGCCGGCTGATCGAGGCCGCCGGGGCGGCCGGGCACCGCCTGTGCCTGCTGACGTGTGACCGCGGGGTCTACCGCCACGAGCTGGCCGGGCTCTCCCCCGCCGCCCGCGCCGGCCTGGACGTGGTGGACGTGGACACCTTCGACGCCGCCGCCTGCGCGGCGGCGCTGGCCGACGTCCCCGACCTGGCGGGGCTGATCAACTCCACCGACACCTTCAGCGTGACCGGCGCCGACCTCGCCGCCGCGCTCGGCCTGCCGGGGCCGGACCCGGCGGCGGTCCGGCTGGTCCGCGACAAGGCCCGCGTCCGTGCCCTCCTGCACGAGCGGGGCCTGAGCCGGCTGCGTGCCCACCGCGTCGGGGCCGGGCCCGAGGCGGCGTCGGAGATCGTCGCCGCCGTCGGCCTCCCCGCCGTCCTGAAGGACACCTCCGGCACCTCCTCCCGCGGGGTGTGGCTGGTGCGCGACGAGGCCGCGCTGCGCACGGCGCTGGCCGCCGCGGCCGACACCCCGCTGAAGGGTGAGCTGTTCGCCGAGCCCTTCGCCGCCGGCCCGCTCTACAGCGCCGAGACCCTCAGCTGGCGCGGCGAGACCCGGCTGCTCGGGGTGTGCAGCCGTCAGATGTCGCCCGAGCCCGCCGTCCGTGAGGAGGCCGCCGCCTTCCCCGTGGCGCTGCCGGAGCCCGAGACGGCGCGGCTCGCGGAGTGGACCGGGCGGCTGCTGGCGGCGGTGGGGCACGACGCCGGGTTCGCGCACATCGAGTTCGTCCTCACCGCCGAGGGGCCCGAGCTCGTCGAGATCAACCGCCGCATCGGCGGGGCCCTGGTCGGTGAGGCCCTCTGCCGCCGGCTGGAGACCAACGTGTACGCCGCCCTCGTGGAGGCGGCGCTCGGCCGCAGGCCGGCCCTGCTGGACGCGCCGACGGCGCCGGACGCGGCGGGCCCCGCCACCGGCTTCGTCCTGGTGTACCCCTCCGGCACCGGCACCCTCACCGGCGTGGACGGGCTGGCGTGGCTCACGGGCTTCCCCGGCTCGCCCGAGTGGTATCCGACGAGCGCGCCGGGGGACGCCGTCGCGCACCTGGCCGACCAGCGGGGCTGCACCGGGATCGTGCTGGCCGAGGGCGCGACCGCGGAGCTCGCCCTCCACCGCGCCCTCGCCGCCGCCGGCTGCGTCCGTCCCCTGCTGGCACCGGCCCACCCGTGAGGCCCACCGGTGAAGACCCGCCGGTGAAGACCCGCCGGTGAGACCCGCCCGTGGGGCCCGCCGCGCCAGGCGCGGGCCCCGGGGCGCGGCCGTGACGCCGCCGTCGGCGGCCGGGTGAACGACGGCTCAGCCGTTCGTGTCATGACCATTGTCAGCCGCTCGGCTCCGGCACATGCTTGGGGTTCATGAGGTGTGAGCCGAGCAACCCGGGTCCGTCGCGTCGTGCCGTGCTGGCCTCGCTGCCCGCCGCGGCCCTGGCCGTGGGAGCGGGGGCGCCGGGGGCCGCCGCCACGGCGAGGGCCGGCGAGCGGGCCGCCACGACGTCACGGCTGCTTCAGAACGCGGTCGCGATGCTCGCCGGCACCGCCGAGTCCAACGCCAGGCCCGAGGTCGCGGGAAAGCTCACGGCCATCGAGTCGACCGCGCTCTCCCGGCTCGCCGCCATGGACGCCGCCGCCGAGGGCGAGCTCTTCGCCGGCCTGCCGCTCGGCGCGAGCGACCCCCACCTGAACTCCTCCTTCCAGTACCTCCACGAGATCGCCCTGGCCACCCGCGTCCCCGGGGAGAGCCCCTCCCGGCTGCGGGGCGACGTGGCCGTCCAGCGCCGCGTCATCGACGCCCTGGCCTGGCTGCACGACCGCTACTACGGCGACCAGCGGGCGGGGTACTACGGCAACTGGTTCACCTGGGAGATCGGCATCTCCTCCCACGTCAGCCGCACCCTGGTGCTGCTGCGCGACGAGCTCGCCGCCCACCGGCCCGAGCTGACCGCCACCTACGTCGCCTCGATGGACGCCTACCTGCGCAACGGCCGCGACGGCGACGTCGACCTCGACTCGCGCTTCCACACCGGCGCCAACCTCGCCGACATCACGACCAACCGCGTCCTGCAGGGCGCCGTCCTCGGCGACGCCGCCGGCGACGCCCGCGTCGCCAAGGCCGTGGCCGACCAGCTCACCGTGTACGCGACGATCGACCCCTACGCCCTGCGCCACGGCGTCACCGACGGCTTCTACGCCGACGGCTCCTTCATCCAGCACGGTTCCGTCGCCTACACCGGCTCCTACGGCATCTCGCTGCTGACCCGCGTCATGCAGTCCGTCAAGATCCTCGACGGCACCGACCACCTCCCGGCGGCCGGCGGGGAGCGGGACGAGGGTCCAGGGCTCGTCGACGTGGTGCGCCGCTGGGTGGTCGACGGCTTCGCGCCGGTGGTCTTCGAGGGCTGGATGATGGAGTCGGTCAGGGGCCGCGCCGCCTCCCGGGCCACCACCAGCGGCTACGACGCGGTCGCCGCCGTCGTCGAGGCCGTCGTCGACCTCTCCGGCCACGTGGAGGGGCCCGACGCCGCGGCGTTGCGGGGCTACGTCAAGCACCTGCGCGCGAGCTCGCGCGTCCCCCTCGACCCGGCCCGCTTCGTCTCGCCGGTGAGCGTCGCCCGCTACGCCGACATCCTGGCCGACGCCTCCACCCCGGCGGCCGACCTCAACCCGCCCGCCTCCCACGCGGCGTTCAACGCCATGGAGCGGACCGTCCACCGCCGCCCCGGCTTCGCGTTCGCCCTGGCCCGCAGCTCGTCGCGGATCAGCAAGTACGAGTACATGAACGGCGAGAACCTCCTGCCCTGGTTCCAGGGCGACGGCGCGCACCACCTCTACCTCGCGGGCCAGGACCAGTCGGAGAGCCACGGCGTCGACCAGCTCACCGTCTGTTCCCCCGACCACCTGCCGGGTGTCGTCGCGCCCGTGGAGGAGCGCGGGACCGTGCCGGAGCTCTACGGCGGCCTGTGGTACGAGAACCCCGAGGCCGGCTTCACCTCCTCCTCCGAGGCGCAGAACGCCTACGTCTACTTCCCCCGCGGCACGAACACCTTCTCCGGCGGCGCCCGCCTCGGCGACCTCGGCGTGGCCGGGCTCGTCCAGTCCAGTGACGCGGCGTACGCCGCGAAGCGGGCCGGCGAACTCCCCGAGGACTTCGTGGCGTACCGCAACGCCGAGGCCACCCGGTCGTGGTTCCTGTTCGACGAGGAGATCGTGGTGCTCGCCGCCGGAGTCGGCGACGGCGCCGGCCGCGCCGTGACGACGACCCTCGACAGCCGGATCGCCGACCCGTCCCACGCCACGACGCTCCGCGGCGCGCTCCGCGACGGCACGCCCTGGACGGGCCCCGGCACCGCCCCGCTGGCCTGGCTCCGGTACGCCGACACCACCCGGGGGACGGCCGTCGGCTACGTCCTCCTGGCCGGCCCCGCGCCGACGGCCATGCTCCGGACGGTGACGCGCAGCCGGCGGGTGGTGCGCATGAGCAACCCGGACACCGAGGTCACCCGCCAGGTGTTCGCACTCCGCGTCGACCACCCGGCGGGCGCGCCGCCCGCCACGCTCGCCTACGCCCTGCTCCCGCACGCCACCGAGGCGGGCCTGGCCTCCCACGTCGACGAACGCCCGCTGCGCGTCCTCGCCAACACCCCGCGCCTCCAGGCAGTGCGCCACACGCGGCTCGACGTCCTGGCCGCCAACGCGTTCACCGAGGGCGAGCACCGCGCCGGCCCTCTCACCGTCACCGGTCCCGCCTCCGTCCTCCTGCGCCGCGCGGCGGACGGCACCACGTCCCTGGCCGTGGCCGACCCGACGACCGAACGGGAGCGGGTGACCGTCCTCCTGCGCGGCCGGGCGCTCGCGCCCGTGACGGTGGACGACGGCGTCCGCGTCACGCGGGTGCCGGGCGGCACCCGCGTGGAGGTCACCACCCACCACGCCTACGGACGCAGTCTGACGGCGACGCTGCGCCCGTGAGCGGGGCCGCCCGCGAGCGCCGGCCGCCCGGGGCGGTGGGGCGCGCCGCGGCCTCGACCCCGGCGTCGTGCCCGTCCCGCTGTGGCGGCCCGACACGCCGGTGAGGACACCGCTTGACGAGGGAGGGGTGCTGGTCATGGGCGCCGTGGGGCGCAAGCCGTGACGCACAGCGCCGAGTTCCCCGGTGAATCTGACGCCGCGTGACATACTGCGGGCCTGCGTCCAGCCAGCCGGACGCAGTCAACCTCACGCTGCGACAAAGGAGTTGAGCGCGATGACCGATCCCAGGCAGCTGGGTGGAACGCCTCCGGCGGCCGGCGGCCCCGGCCCGGGGCCCGCCGCGGGCGGTGCCCCCTCGGGCAGTGAGCCGCCCCCGCCGCCGGGCGTCGACATCACCAGGCCGAGCATCGCGCGGGTCTACGACGCGGTCCTCGGCGGCCACGACAACTACGCGGTGGACCGGGCCGTCGTCGAGGCGTCCCTGAAGATCGCTCCCCCGTCCACGCTGTCGGCGGCCCGCCTGAACCGCGAGTTCCTGATCCGTGGTGTCCGGTACCTGGCCGAGCAGGGCGTCGACCAGTTCCTGGACATCGGCTCGGGCCTGCCGACGGTCCAGAACACCCACCAGGTGGCCCAGGCCGTCAACCCCGACGCCCGCGTCGTGTACGTGGACAACGACCCGATCGTCCTCGCCCACGGCCAGGCGCTCCTGGCCTCCAACCAGTCCACCACCGTCGTCACGGCGGACCTGCTGGACCCGCAGGGCGTCCTGAAGCACCCCGAGGTCGAGGGCTTCCTCGACTTCTCCCGGCCCATAGCCCTGGTGCTGCTCGGCGTCGTCCACTACGTGCTGGACGAGGAGGACCCGCTCGGCGTGCTGAACGCCTACAAGGAGCGGCTGGCACCGGGCAGCCACCTGTTCGTCAGCCACTTCTCCAGCACCTTCCTCCCGCAGGCACAGGAGATGGAGGAGGCCCTGCTGCGCTTCCTGGGCCGGGGGAAGCTGCGCAGCCAGGAGGAGATCGCCGCGTTCTTCGACGGCTTCGAGATGCTGGAGCCGGGCGTGGTGCCGGTGCCGCGGTGGCGGCCCGACGAGCCGGTCGCCGAGCCGCTGGACGAGGGCGGCCTGCTGGTGCTGGGCGCCATGGGGCGCAAGGCGTAGCCCGCCCGCGTCTCGACCCGCCGCCCGGCCCGGCCGTCGTCAGTCGGGCCGGGCGGCGGCGCGCGGGGCGTCCGCGAGCAGGGCGTCGGCCGTCAGCTTCAGCACCTCCTCCAGGTCGGTGGCCGCCAGGCCGAAGGTCCGCGCGGTGTGCGAGGCGTCCATGACGGCCGGCCGCTGGTAGAGGTACTGCATCTCCCACACCTGCGCCATGACCGGGTCGGCGAGGCCGGCGTGGTGCAGGTCCAGCGGCGCCATGTTGACCAGCCGGGGCTCCGGCGCCCCCGCCAGCGCGGCGAAGCGGGTGGCGATCTCGCGCACCGGGGCGTCGGAGATGTTCGGCACGTGCCAGGCCCGACCCCAGGTCCGCTCGTCGCGGCCGAGGGTGGCCAGCGTCCGGCCGACGTCGCCGGGGTAGCCCCAGCTGTGGGGCGCGTCCGGGTCGGCCGGGAAGTGGATCTCATCGCCGGCCAGCAGCGGCGGGGCGATCATCAGGCTGAACATCGACACCGCGCCGGGGCCGAGGAAGTCGCCCGGCCGAACCTCGGCGAACCGGACCCGCCCGGCCTCGTGGGCGGCGACGCCCTGGTGCCACACCCGCGCCAGCACGCGGCCCTTGATCGTGGTCGGCGCCAGCGGCGTCGCCTCGGTGGCGGCGCCCTCCCACGGGCCGTAGCCGTAGCCGTTGCTGAGGTTCAGCAGGCCGGCGCCGCTGCGCTCGGCCGCCGCCAGCAGGGAGGCGGCCAGGGGCGGCACCTCGACCGGGACCCGGTCGTAGGAAGGAGCGGCGCAGTTGTAGAGCGTGGTGGCGCCGTCGACCAGCTCGGCCAGCCGCTCGGCGTCCGAGGCGTCGGCCGCGACCCGCTCGATCAGGGGGTGCTCGGGCCCGAGACCCCTGCGGGTGACGACGCGGACCCGCTCGCCGTCCTCGGCGAGCAGCCGCGCGGTGGCGCTGCCGGTCGGCCCGGCGCCGACGATGACGTGGAGGGACATGGGAGGACTCCTTCACCAGACGCGACCCCGACGACCGGGGTGCCTTCCGACCGTACGAGTCGACACCGAGACGATGTATGCCTCACTGTCGCGCTTTCCTGTCTGATCGTCTCGACAGACGGGGATAGGCTGGCGTCATGGACGTGCTGAGCGACGTGCTGGCGGTGATGCGCACGGGAGAGCCGGCGGCCAGCAGGACCACGAGCCGCGCTCCGTGGGGCGTGCGCTTCCCCGCCGGACAGAGGGCGGCCTGCCACGTCGTGCTGCGGGGCGGCTGCTGGATGACGCCCGGCGGTGGCGGCGCCCCGCTGGCGCTCGGCCCGGGCGACGTCGTCCTGACCCCGCGCGGCGACGGCCACGCCCTCGCCGACCAGCCGGGACGTCCCCTGGTCGACTTCCTGCCCGACCCCGTCGAGACCTCGCCGGTGCCGGAGCTGCGCATCCCCGGGGAGGGCGCCGCCACGGAGATGCTCTGCGCCGCCTACGCCTTCGACCGCTCCCGCCCCCACCCCCTCCTCGGCGAGCTGCCGTCCCTGATCCACCTGCCGGCCCGCGTGGGGCACCACCCGGCGCTGCGCTCCGCCGTCGAGCTGCTGGGCACCGAGCTGGAGCGGCCACGGGCCGGCACGGAGGCGATCCTGCCGTCGCTGATCGACATGCTCCTGCTCTACGTGCTGCGCGCCTGGCTGGAGGAGGAGGCGTCCCGGGCCGGCGCGGACAGGCCCGGCTGGGCCACCGCGCTCAGCGATCCGGCGATCGCCGCCGCGCTGCGGCAGATCCACCGCCACCCCGAGCGCCCCTGGACGGTGGCGGCGCTGGCGACGCGGGCCGGGCTGTCGCGCGCGGCCTTCGCCAGGCGCTTCGCCGCCACCGTCGGCCAGCCTCCGCTGGGCTACCTCACCTGGTGGCGGATGACCACGGCGGCCCGACTGCTGCGCGAGACCGACACGCCGCTGCGCGTCGTCGCCGAACGCTGCGGGTACGGCTCGGAGTTCGCCTTCGCCAAGGCGTTCAAGCGGGCCCACGGCGCGGCGCCCGGCCAGTACCGGCGCCGCGCCACGGACGCCCCCTGAGCCCCTCCTCCGGCCGAGGGCGGCGCGGCGCGCGCCACGCCCGTTCCCCGGGGCCCGGTGCCCGACCGGCCCGCGGAAGGAGATATCTTGATGTCAAGACGACGACGGCGTGAAGCGGAGCGGAGCACCGGTGACCGACTCGACCACAGACTCGACCATCATCTACACGCACACCGACGAGGCGCCGGCCCTGGCGACCTACTCGTTGCTGCCCGTGATCCAGGCGTACGCCGGGGCGGCCGGGGTCGGTGTCGAGACCCGTGACATCTCGCTGTCGGGGCGCATCATCGCCAGCTTCCCCGAGCGCCTCACGGAGAGCCAGCGCATCGACGACGCCCTCGCCGAGCTCGGCGAGCTGGCGAAGACCCCCGGCGCGAACATCATCAAGCTGCCGAACATCTCGGCCTCGATCCCCCAGCTCAAGGCGGCCATCGCCGAGCTGCGCGAGCAGGGCTACGACCTGCCGGCCTACCCCGACGAGCCGACCACCGACGAGGAGCGGGAGATCCGCGCCCGGTACGACCGGGTCAAGGGCAGCGCCGTCAACCCGGTGCTGCGCGAGGGCAACTCCGACCGCCGCGCCCCGGCCTCGGTGAAGAACTACGCCAGGACCCACCCGCACCGCATGGGCGCCTGGACGGCCGACTCGAAGACGAACGTCGCCACCATGGGCGTCGACGACTTCCGCTCCACCGAGAGGTCCACGGTCATCGCCGAGCCCGGCACGCTCCGCATCGAGCTGGTGGGCGAGGACGGCGAGACCACGGTGCTGCGCGAGGCCGTGCCCGTGGAGGCCGGCGAGGTGGTGGACGCCTCCGTGATGCGGGTGGCGGCGCTGCGCGCCTTCCTCGCCGAGCAGGTCGCCCGCGCCAGGGCCGAGGGCGTGCTCTTCTCCGTGCACCTGAAGGCCACCATGATGAAGGTGTCCGACCCGATCATCTTCGGCCACGCGGTGCGCGCCTTCCTCCCGAGGACCTTCGCCACCCACGGCGACACGCTCGCCGCCGCCGGCCTGAACCCGAACGACGGGCTCGGGGCGATCCTCGCCGGCCTCGACGCGCTCCCGGAGGGCGCGGAGATCCGGGCGTCCATCGAGTCCGAGCTGGCCGAGGGCCCGGCGCTGGCGATGGTCGACTCCGACCGCGGCATCACCAACCTCCACGTCCCCAGCGACGTCATCGTCGACGCCTCGATGCCCGCGATGATCCGCACCTCGGGACACATGTGGGGCCCCGACGGCCAGGAGGCCGACACCCTCGCGGTGCTGCCCGACAGCAGCTACGCCGGCATCTACCAGGTGGTCATCGACGACTGCCGCGCCCACGGCGCCTTCGACCCCGCCACCATGGGCTCGGTGCCGAACGTCGGCCTCATGGCCCGGAAGGCCGAGGAGTACGGCAGCCACGACAAGACCTTCGAGATCTCCCGCCCCGGCACCGTGCGGGTGGTGGACGAGGCCGGTACGGCCGTGCTGGAGCAGGCCGTCGCCGCCGGGGACATCTTCCGCGCCTGCCAGACCAAGGACGCCGCGATCCGGGACTGGGTGAAGCTCGCCGTCACCCGCGCCCGCGCGACCGGCGACCCGGCCGTGTTCTGGCTGGACGCCGACCGCGCCCACGACGCGCGGCTCATCGAGAAGGTCACCGCGTACCTCCCGGAGCACGACACCGAGGGCCTCACCATCGAGATCATGGCGCCGGTGCGGGCGATCGCGTTCTCCCTGGAGCGCATCCGCCGCGGCGAGAACACCATCTCGGTCACCGGCAACGTGCTGCGCGACTACCTCACGGACCTCTTCCCGATCCTGGAGCTCGGCACCAGCGCCAAGATGCTCTCGGTGGTGCCGCTCATGGGCGGTGGCGGCCTGTTCGAGACCGGCGCCGGCGGCTCCGCGCCCAAGCACGTGCAGCAGCTGGTGAAGGAGAACTACCTGCGCTGGGACAGCCTCGGCGAGTTCCTCGCGCTGGCCGTCAGCTTCGAGCAGCTGGCCCAGACCACGGGCAACGCGCGGGCCCGCGTGCTGGCCCAGACGCTCGACCGGGCGACGGCGACCTTCCTCAACGAGGACAAGTCGCCAAGCCGCCGCCTGGGCGGCATCGACAACCGCGGCAGCCACTTCTACCTGGCGCTGTACTGGGCGCGCGAGCTCGCCCGCCAGGACGACGACCCCGGGCTCGCGGCGGCGTTCGCCGAGCTGGCCGCCACCCTCGGCGACCAGGAGGAGACCATCGTCGAGGAGTTGCTCGCGGTGCAGGGGCAGCCGGCGGACATCGGCGGGTACTACCGGCCCGACGAGGCCAGGGCCGCCGCCGTGATGCGTCCGTCGAAGACCTTCAACGAGGCGCTGCGCACCCTGGGCTGAGCGCCCGGCCGCAGGAGGGACACGCGGGGCCCCCGGCCGACGGCCGGGGGCCCCGCTGGTGTTCCGTCCCTGGTGGACGTCCGTGGTGGACGTCCGTGGTGGACGCGAGCGCGCGGGGCGCGGTCAGACGGCCTTGGCGCCCGTGATGGTGACCGGCTCCAGCGGCACGTCGTCGAAGCCCTGGCTGCGACCGGTGGGCACGGCGGCGATGCGGTCCACGACGTCGAAGCCGTCCACGACCCTGCCGAAGACCGCGTATCCCCAGCCGCGGGGGGTGGGCGCGGTGTGGTCGAGGAAGCCGTTGTCCACGGTGTTGATGAAGAACTGGGCCGAGGCCGAGTGCGGGTCGGAGGTGCGGGCCATGGCCACGGCGTACTTGGTGTTGCGCAGGCCGTTGCGCGCCTCGTTCTCGATGGAGGCGCGGGTCGGCTTCTGCCGCATGTCCTCGGTGAAGCCGCCACCCTGGATCATGAACGTCTGGATGACGCGGTGGAAGATCGTGCCGTCGTAGTGCCCGTCGGCCACGTACGCCAGGAAGTTCTCCACCGTCTTCGGCGCCTTCTCGGCGTCGAGCTCGAGGGTGATGGGGCCGAACGAGGTGGTCAGCACGACCTGGGTCATCTTTCGTCGCCTTCCGCGAACCGTTAAAAGGACGCGGTCCACCGTATACGACGCGCCCCGGCCGGTCGGGGCCCGGTCGGGGCGCGTCGGCCCCACCGGCTCCCGCCCTCCGCGCTCACGCCCGGGGCGCGGCGCGGAGGGCGGGGAGGGCCCGGTCGTTCGGGGGCGTTCAGACGTTGACGCCGAAGTCGGCGGCGATGCCGGCCAGGCCGGAGGCGTACCCCTGGCCCACGGCGCGGAACTTCCACTCGGCGCCGTTGCGGTAGAGCTCGCCGAAGACCATGGCGGTCTCGGTGGCGGCGTCCTCGCTCAGGTCGTACCGGGCGAGCTCGGCGCCGCCGGCCTGGTTGAGCACGCGGATGTAGGCGTTCCTGACCTGCCCGAAGTTCTGCTTGCGGGCGTCCGCGTCGTAGACGGAGACGGCGAAGACCACCTTGTCGACGTCGGGCGCGAGGCCGGCGAGGTTCACGTTGATCTGCTCGTCGTCACCGACGCCCTCGCCGGTGCGGTTGTCGCCGGTGTGCTGGATCGTCTGGTCGGGGCTCGTCTTGTTGTTGAAGAAGACGAAGTGCCCCTCGGAGTAGACCCGGCCGCTGGCGTTCACCGCGATGGCGCTCGCGTCCAGGTCGAAGTCGGTGCCGGTGGTGACGCGCGTGTCCCAGCCGAGGCCGACGGTGACGGCGGTCAGTCCCGGCGCCTCCTTGGTGAGGGAGACGTTTCCACCCTTGGACAGCGATACGGCCATGTTTCCTCATTCCTCCTGACGGTGTCTGCTGCACCCGAATCTACGGCACCCCGGGTCCGCTCGGGTCATGCGGGCAACGAGCCCACTGTCGGCGGCGGTTGCTAGCCTGGCGGAAACACGGCGGCGCACGGCGACCGGGTGGCGGTCGCACGACGCTCGTCAGACGTATCACCGGGGGAATCACCAATGAGCGGAATGCAGGGCTGGCCCGGCCAGGGCGGGCCTCACGGCCCGGGGCAGGGACCAGGCCCCGGGCACATACCGGGGGGCGGAGTGGGGCCGGGCGGGGCAGGTGTGCCCCCGGCGCCGCCCAGCGGCGACGGGCGGCGCCTGGCGATCGTGGCCACCATCGTCGCGGTCGTCGTGGCCCTCTCCTTCGGTCTGGCCCTCGCGACCGGCGCCAACGAACGGGACGACGCCGGTGCCGACATGGCCGGGGCCGGCCCGGCGGGCGCCGCGGAGGGCGCGGCGGAGGGCGGCGTCACCGAGGGTGGAGACCTGGAGCTTCCGGGTCCGAGCGCGGACGGCGGCGCCTCCGAGGGTGCGGCCGACTCCGCCGGCGCGGGGACCACGGGCACCACGGGGGGCACGGGCGGGACGGACGCCGGGGCCACCTCGGGCGGCGACTCCGGCGGCACCACCGGGTACGAGACGCCCACGCCGCCGCC
Source organism: Streptomyces sp. 4N509B (assembly GCF_052245655.1). Taxonomy (NCBI): domain Bacteria; kingdom Bacillati; phylum Actinomycetota; class Actinomycetes; order Kitasatosporales; family Streptomycetaceae; genus Streptomyces; species Streptomyces sp. 4N509B. The sequence continues at coordinate 39,745 of NZ_JBQQBZ010000005.1, read as the reverse complement.
CGACCCGACGTTGGAGGCGTACCGGGCGGTGAACGCCGGCGACTGCCTGAACAACTGGATGACGGGCGAGAGCAGCTGGGTCAGCGACACCCCCGACGTCATCTCCTGCGACGACGACGCCGCCGGGGTGTGGGTCTCCCAGACCTCCGACTCCACGAGCGACTGTCCGATGGACGCCGGCCGTTCGTACCTGTCGTACACCAGCGGGGCCGAGACCGTGGCGCTCTGCGTCACGCGGCAGTTCGAGGTCGGGCAGTGCTTCCTCGGCATGTCGGACGGCAGCGCCAACCTCATGAGCTGGCACGACTGCGCGGCCACGAGCGTGCCCTCGCCCTACAGCCAGCTGTACAACGTCACGGGCGTCTACAGCGCCCCGTCGTCCGTCCAGGGCGACGAGTGCCGCCAGACCACCTACGACCAGAACGAGTACTGGTGGTGGACCATCGACGGCGGCTCGATCCTGCTGTGCGCCGTGGTGCACAGCAGCTGAGGGGGAGTGACTCGGTGAGCCAGCCATGGCAACCGCAACCCGGACCGGCGCAGCCCGGTTACGGACCGGCACAGCCCGGATACGGCCCGGCACAGCCGGGGTACGGACCGGCCCAGCCGGGATACGGCTATCCCCCGGGGCCGGCGATGGCGCCCGGGGCTCCGGGAGCGCCCGGGGTCCCGATGCCGCCACCCTCCGTCCGCCCGCGTGGCAACCCCGGCGCGGCCGTGGCGCTGCTCCTGGTGGGCACCGTGGTCTTCACCGCCCTGTACGGGATGCTCACGGGCGCGGTGACGGACCTGGAGGGGCAGCTGCAGGACCTGGCGACCTCGGGTGAGGGCGAGATCGACATCGCGCAGCTGACCTGGCTCGCGGCGCTGCCGGGCGGCGTGTTCGGCGTGGTGGCCGGGGCGGTGGGCCGCCGCCAGGGCCTGGTCTGGCTCGCCGGCCTGCTGGCGCTGGCGGCGATGCTGCTGGGCGAGACGTTCGGCTCGGCGGTGCTCGCCGCCGACTCCTCGTCCACGGGACCGGACGCCGTCGAGCTGTTCTTCGACCACTTCTCCGACATGTGGGAGAGCTGGACCGAGAGCGCGCACGGCTTCGTGTGGCCGCTGTTGGCGCTGGCCCCGATCACCGCCGTGGTCACCGGCCTGGTGCTGACCCGCGGCGAGAGCCAGCCACAGCACCCCCAGTGGACGGGGGTCCGCTGACCCACGCCGACTGGCCCACGTCCGCTGACCGACCGCGGGAACCGGTCCCGCCGGGCGCGAGGCGCGCACCGCGTGGGCCGGTCACGGCGGCCACGGCGCCGTGAGCCCCGGGGTGGCCGGGCGGACCAGGTCGGGCGTGAGCTCGTGCGGTCCGCCGGCGCCGCAGAGCGTCAGCGCGTCGTCGAACTCCCCCCGCAGCAGCTCCAGCACGCGCCGCACCCCCGCCTCACCGCCACAGGCCAGTCCCCACAACACGGGGCGGCCCACGGCGACCGCCGTCGCTCCGAGCGCCAACGCCTTGACGACGTCCGAGCCGCGCCGCACGCCGCCGTCGAGGATGATCGGGATGCGTCCGCCGACGATCGCGGCCACCTCCGGCAGCAGTTCGAGGGTGGCCGGGACGTCGTCGGACTCCCGGCCGCCCTGGTGTGAGAGGACCAGGCCGTCCACGCCGTGGGCCAGGGCCAGCCGCACGTCCTCCGGGTGCAGCAGGCCCTTGAGCAGGATCGGCAGGGAGGTCAGCTGGCGCAGCCAGTGGAGGTGCCACCAGGAGATCTCCGAGGAGACGACGATGGGCCGCACCCGGCCCGGATCGTCCCCCGGCAGCAGGCCGCGCATGTTCTCGCACGCCAGACCCGGCGGGGGCTCGCCCGCACCCCGCAGGGGGCACGGCAGGGTGCCGCCGGGTGCCGGCGGGTCCACGGTGACGACCAGGGCGGTGCAGCCGGCGTCGGCCGCGCGGCGCACCAGCGCCTCGGTGATCTCCAACTCGGGCTGGATGTAGAGCTGGAACCACAGCGAGGCCCCCTCGGCCTCCCCTCCCCCGTCGGCCGCTCGGGCGGCCTCGGCGATCGCGTCCACCGGCGCCGTGGCGGCCATGCTGACCATCATGATCGTCCCGGCCGCGGCGGCGGCGCGGGCGCTGGCGAGCTCGCCCTCGGGGTGGGCGAGCCGGTGGTAGGCGGTGGGTGCCAGGAGGATCGGCATGCTCGCGCGGGTGCCGAGCAGGGTGACGGCCGACTCGCGGCGGGCGTTGCCGCGCAGCACCCTGGGCAGCAGGCGCAGCCGGGAGAAGACCGCCTCGTTGTCCCGCGGGCTGTGCTCCTCCTCGATCCCCCCCACCACGTAGTCCGCGTGGAGGGGGTCGAGGACGGCGCGGGCCGCCGACCGGAACTCCCGGACGGTCAGGGCGGCGTCGGGTGTCGACTCGGGCATCGGGGGCATCGACAGCGGCATCGACACCTCGTCACCTCACCCGCGCGCCGGGGCGGAGTTCAGCGCCGTCGTGGCGCCGCGTCGTACCGGTGCGTGGGTGGGTTTGCTGACGGGTGAGGCCTCGGGCCGTCGGCTCCCCGGTTCTTCGCCGGCGACGAGGTGGTCAACGTGGCGTGGGGTCACGATGTCTCCCTCCCAAGCGATGCGACGGGGTCCGTCACACGGCGACGTACGGCGCGAGACCGACATCGGTTCAACGCTTCACATCCGGTCGTTCACGTAGGGAACGACTGCTCCCCAGGCACTCTAGGGATCATGGGGAGCGCTGGAAACACCGCCTCCGGCCCACTGGCCGGAACGTGCCGTGCGGCCGGGTTGCGAAGACGCGGTGTCGACCACGACCCCGGCGGCGGCTCAGGGGGTCTCTCGCGGGGAGGGTGAGGCCCGAGGGACCGGGGAGGGCGGCGAGAAACATGCGCCCTCGGGATGAGGTCGATCACTCTGAGAGCGCGCTCATGTCCCGTTCTTCCGGTTGCGGTGTTCGTCCACACGACATTTTGTGGGGTGTTGACGAGCCCCTACCGCTCTTTATCGGCCTGGTTTTTCAAGGGTGGCGCGTCCTCTTCACAGCGGCTTTACGGCGCCCTAACATGGGAGCGCTTCCACACCTTTACCGGGCCTCGGAGGACCCCCGTGTCCCCCGAGCCGGAAAGAGCCGCGTTTCCTGAAGTCGCCATCGCCTTGCGGGTTCCCGAGCTCGACATGCTCGGCCTGCTATGACCGCCGGACGCGGTTCGTGACTGCCTGAGAGCAGCCTCAAGAGATACATGCTCCGCACGTAGTTCCGGCGAGCTTGTGAAGAGTTCGTCATGATCTGATGGGAGTGTTGTGAGAACCATGTCCGGTATTCTCGTTGCCGGCGGGGCGATGGCGGCCTTACTGGCCTCAACCGTCTCCGTCCAGGGCGCTTCGGCGACCGACCCCGGTCTTCCGACGGACACCGTTCCGTCCGAGCAGATCGAGATCGGTATCGAAACCATCAACGGCTCCGGGTGCCCCGCGGGCACCGCCGCCGTCGCGGTCAACGCCGACAACACCGCCTTCACGGTGACCTACAGCGACTACCTCGCGATCGCGGGCGGTGGCGCGAGCGCCGCCGACTTCCGCAAGAACTGCCAGCTCAGCCTCACGGTGGACGTTCCCGCGGGCTTCACGTACGCGATCTCCACCGTGGACTACCGCGGCTACGCCTCGATCGCGGACGGCGCCAGCGGCTTCCAGCAGGCGTCCTACTACTACATGGGTGAGTCGCAGACCACCTCCAGCAACACCACGTTCCAGGGTCCGTACGACGACAACTGGCACACGAACGACACCACCGAGTGGGCCGAGTTGGTCTGGGCCCCCTGCGGCGAACAGCGGAACCTCAACGTCAACACCGAACTCCGCGTCTACCGCGGCAGCTCCCCCAGCAGTGCGGTCAGCCTCATGACGATGGACTCCACGGACAGCGCCGTGAGCACCATCTACCACATGGAGTGGAAAGAGTGCTGACCAGCTGAGCTGACGCAACCACAGTCGGAAAGCCCGGCGATATCAGCCCGTTCCCTGCCCGGTCTCCGTGACGCGGGCGCGGAATCCGCTGTGACGGTGTGACGCGCCTTTCACCCCGCACGGGCGCGCGGTGCGCGTGACGTGCGACGGAAAAGGAACGCACTCATTCCCGTTCAGGATTCGCTGAGCACGTTGGGGAATTCCTCTGTCCGGCGAGGCGGAGCGGTGTGCCCCCGCCCCGTCCCGCCTGAATCGATCCCGCAGGGACGGACCGAGGCATCGCCATGCCCGAATCGGTCCGCAGACGACACGATTGGAGAACCATGTCCGGTGTTCTCGCCGCGGGCAGCGCCTTCACGGCGTTACTGGCCGCGACCTTCGGAGCCCCCGCCGCGGCGCCTTCCTTCGACATCGCGGAGCCACCCTACTTCAGCGATGTGCCGTCAGACCAGATGGCCATCGACGTCCTCACCGTCAACGGGTCCGGATGTGAGCCGGGCACCGCCGCGGTGGCCGTCTCGGAGGACAACACCGCCTTCACCGTGACCTACAGCGACTACCTCGCCATGGCCGGTGCGGGCGCCAGCGCGACCGACTTCCGCAAGAACTGCCAGCTGAACCTGGCGGTGCAGGTGCCCTCGGGCTTCACGTACGCGATCGCGCAGGTGGACTACCGCGGCTACGCCTCGATCGCGCGGGGTGCCACCGGAACCGAGAAGGCGTCGTACTACTTCCAGGGTTCGCCCGACACCGACGAGTGGACCCACACGTTCGCGGGCCCCATGGACGACCTCTGGCAGGTCACCGACATCACCGACCTGGAGTCGCTGGTCTGGGCTCCCTGTGGTGAGATCCGCAACTTCAACATCAACACGGAGCTGCGGGTCAACGCCGGTACCTCGGACCCGGCCAGCACGAGCCTGATGACCATGGACTCCACGGACGGCACCATCGACACCACGTACCACGTCGCCTGGCGTCCGTGTGAGGAGGGCGAAGCCTAGCCACACGTCCACAGGGACGACACCCGGGGTGACGAGCCCCTCTCCGCCCGGGAGGGGCTCGTCGCCGTGCCGTCGCGCGGTCAGGCCCGGCCGTGGGCCTTCAACTGCTGGCGGGAGAGGGAGTCGATGACGACGGCGGCCAGCAGGATGCCTCCGGTGATCATGAACTTGACGGCGATCTGGATGCCGAGCAGCACCATGCCGAACGTGATCGACTGGATGACCAGCACGCCGAGGAGCGCCGACCACGTCGAGCCGCGCCCGCCGAAGAGGCTCGTGCCGCCGATGACGACGGCGGCGATGACGTTCATCAGCAGGTCGCCCGAGCCCGAGGCCTGGCTCACGGAGGTGATCCGCGAGGCGAGGAAGAGGCCGCCGATCGCGGCCATGGTGCCGGAGACCATGAAGACCGACATCCGCACCCACGCCACGTCGACGCCGGCCCGGCGCGCCGACTCGACGCCGCCGCCCAGGGCGTAGACCTTCCGCCCGTACGGGGTGCGGCGCAGCACGTGGTCGAGGCCCACCACGACGACGAGGAAGAGCAGCAGCGCCAGCGGCAGGCCCTCGAAGTCGGCGAGCGCGAGGGCGGCGGCGAGCGCGGGCACGGCGAGCAGGAAGGTCCTCACCGCGACGGCCCCGAGCGGGCGGCCGGGCAGGCCGGCGGCGACGCGGCGGCGCTGGTGCCGCCAGGAGGACAGGAGGTAGGCCACCACGCCGAGGACGACGAGGCCGTAGGCGACGAGGTCGGGGAGGTAGTGGTTGGTCAGGGTGGCGACCAGGCCCTCGTCGTCGAGGTTGACGGTGCCGGCGCTGCCGAGCAGGAAGAGCATCAGGCCGTTCCAGCCCAGCAGTCCGGCCAGCGTGACGACGAACGCGGGGACGCCGATCCTGGCCACGAAGAAGCCGTGGACGAGCCCGGTGGCCGCACCGGTCAGGACGGCGAGCACGAGGGCGAGCCACTCGGTCATGCCGTGGTTGACGTTGAGGACCGCGAAGACGGCGGCGGCCAGGCCGCTGACGGAGCCGACCGAGAGGTCGATCTCGCCCACGAGCAGCACGAAGACGAGTCCGGTGGCGATCATGCCCATGCCGACGATGTCGACGCTGAGCGTCGAGAGGTTGCGCGGCGCCAGGAAGCTGGAGTCCAGGAGCTGGAAGGTGGTCCAGATCAGGACCAGGAGGACGACGACGGGGACGGTGCCGATCTCGCCGCTGCGCACGCGGCGCCGGAACTCCTCGGTGTGGCCGGCCGTGCCCCGCGGGCGCGTGGAGGGCCCGCCCGGCCGGGCGGTGGGTCCCGGGGTGGGATGGGTGTCGGTCATGGCCAGGCCGGTCCCGCGCGCATCGCGGCGTTGTCGGTGGCGCCGGTGATCGAGGCGATGATCTGCTCCTGCGAGGCGGTCCGCACGTCGAAGAAGCCGTTGTTGCGGCCCAGGCGGAGGACGGCGACCTGGTCGGCGACGGCCTTGACGTCGGAGAGGTGGTGGCTGACGATCAGCACGCCGCTGCCGCGTTCCCGCAACTGGTCGACGAGGTTCAGCATGAGGGCGGACTGTTCGACGCCGAGGGCGGCGGTCGGCTCGTCCAGGAGGACGGCCTCGGGCTGGCGCAGCAGGGCGCGGGAGATCGCGACGGTCTGGCGCTCGCCGCTGGTCAGGGCGGCGACGGGCACCCGCAGGCTCGGGACCCGCAGCGCGAGGGCGTCCAGCATGTCGCGGGCGCGCCGCTCCATCTCGACCTCGTCCAGCAGGCCGGCGTGGTGGACCTCGTGGCCGAGGAAGACGTTGCCGACGACGTCGAGGTTCTCGCACAGGGCCAGGTCCTGGTAGACCGTGGCGATGCCCAGCCGCTGGGCGTCGCGGGGGCTGCCGGGGCGGACGGGGCGGCCCTTCCACTCGATGACGCCGGCGTCGGCGGGGTCGGCGCCCGCGATCACGTTGATGAGCGTGGACTTGCCCGCGCCGTTGTCGCCGACGAGGGCGACGACCTCCCCGACGCCGACCTCCAGGTCGACGCCGTCGAGGGCCTGGACGGCTCCGAAGCGTTTGGAGATGCCGCGCAGCTTCAGCAGGGGCGCTTCTGGCACGGGCACCATCTCCTGGCGGGATCTCCTGGCGGGGCGGACGGACCACTAGGCGGTGAGCCCGGCGCGCGCGCAGGCGGACTCGAGCTCGGGGGTGCAGATCTCCTCGACCGTGTACAGGCCGTCCTTGACGACGGTGTGCTCGACCAGGGCGCGGGTCACGGCCACGGGGTTGGCCAGCAGGGCGGGTATGCCCCGGACGGTGTCGTTGGAGACGGTGTGCCGCGTGATGGCCTCGATGGACTGGCCGCGCGCCAGGGCCAGGGCCATGCTGGCGGCGGGCCGGGCCTCCAGGTGGAAGGGCTTGTAGACCGTCATGTACTGCTCCCCGGCGATGATGCGTTGGATCGCGGTGAGTTCGGCGTCCTGCCCGGTGATGGGGGGCGGCCGGACCCGGGCGGCCTTGAGGGCGGCGATCACGCCGGCGGCCAGGGAGTCGTTGGCGGCGTAGACGCCGTCGAACCGGTCGGGGCCGAGGTCGGCGATGGCGCCGGCCATGTGGGCGTAGGCGTCGTCGCGTGACCAGGCGAAGGTGTCGTGGGTGGCGACGATCCGCACCTCGTCGCCCAGGACCTCCAGCGCGCCCTGGGCGAACAGGGCCGCGTTCGGGTCGTTGGGGGCACCGTTCACCATGATGATCTCGGGGCGCTGGTCCGACCGGGCGTCGTCGTCCCCGCCGCCCTCGGTGGCGACCTCGGGGGCGTCGGGAGGGCTGATGCCCATGGCCCGCAGCAGCGCGTGGCCCTGGAGGCGGCCGACCTGGAGGTTGTCGAAGGAGATGTAGGCCGAGACCGGGCCGTCGGCGAGGCGGTCGTAGGCGATGACGGGGACGCCGGCCTCGTCGGCCCGCTCGACGGCCGCGCTGATGGCCGCGGCGTCGACCGGGATGAGGAGCAGGGCGTCGACTCCCTGGGTGATCATCGAGTCCATCTGCTGCTGCTGGGTGGCGATGTCGCCCTGGGCGTTCGCCGTCGTCACGGTGCAGTCCGGGCACAGGGTGGCGACACCCTGCTCGATGTCGGGCCGGTCGAAGTGCTCCCAGCGGCCGAGGTGGTCGGGCAGGAGCAGGCCGATCTCGACGGCGCCGCGATCCCCCGCCCGGCCGTCGATGTCCTCGACGTGCGCGCAGGAGCCCACGCCCAGCGTGAGGCAGGCGGCGGTGAGGGCGGCGAGAAGGCCGCGCCTCCGTCGGGCCACGGGCGACCGCCTCCCTCCGACGTGCCGTCGACGAGCGGGTAAGGAAAGAACTAACGGCATAATAGCGTGACTATTGGTGCAATACTCTCTTTTCGGATCCAGTGGGGGCGTCCTCGTCCCGCGGCGCGAGCACGATCTCGGCCCAGACCTGCTTGCCGCCGCTGAGCGGCACCGAGCCCCAGGAGTCGGAGACGGCGGCGACCAGCATGATCCCCCGGCCGCCCGTGGCCTCCCAGTCGGCGCTCTCGGCCTTCACGGGCGTGCGGGGCGAGGAGTCGCTGACCGCCACCCGCAGCCGGCTCCCCGCGAGGGTCAGATCCAGCCGGACCGGCCCCTGGGTGTGCGTCAGGGCGTTGGTGACCAGCTCGGAGACGATCAGGAGCGCCGCGTCGGCGTCCTCCTCCACCTGCCAGGACCGCAGCGTGCGGCCCGTGAAGCGCCGGGCGTGGCCGACGGCGTCGGGCAGCCGCCAGACGGCCCAGCCGGCCCTGTGGGGCCGCACCCGCATGCCGTCGTAGCGCAGCAGCAGGAGGGCGACGTCGTCGTCGAGGCGGCCGGCGCCCTCCAGCAGCGTGTCGGCGAGGCCCTCGAGGTCCGCGGGGTCCGCGGCGGCCAGCGCCTCGCGCACCCGCGCCAGGCCGTCCTCCATGCGCAGGCCGGCCGACTCCACCAGCCCGTCCGTCAGCATCGCGACCACGCAGCCGGGGGCGAGGCCGACGGTGCTCATGGGGAACTCGGTGTCGGCCACCACGCCGAGCGGCGGGCCGCCCTCCACCTCGATCTCCCGGGTACCGCCGTCCGGGTCGCGCACCAGCGGCGGCAGGTGTCCCGCCCGGACGATCCAGGTGTTCCCCTCCTCCATGTCCATGGCGACGTAGCAGCAGGTCGCGAAGAGGTCGGTCTCCATGCCGACCAGCAGGCGGTTGGCGTGGGAGACGACCACGTCGGGCGAGTGCCCCTCCACGGCGTAGGCGCGGATGGCGGTGCGGATCTGCCCCATGATCGTCGCCGCGGCGGCGCTGTGGCCCTGCACGTCCCCGATGACCAGGGCGACGTGCCGGTCGGAGAGCGGGATCACGTCGTACCAGTCGCCGCCCACGTCCAGGCCGGCGGTGGCGGGCAGGTACCGCGCCACGGCGACGGCACCGGGCAGGGACGGCAGGGCGCGGGGCAGCAGGCTGCGTTGCAGCATGGCGGCGAGTTCGTGCTGCGCGTCGAAGGCGCGCGCCCTGGCCATGGCCTGCCCGACCAGGCCCGCGGCGGCCGTGAGGAGGAAACGCTCCTCGGTGGCGAAGGTGTGGGGCTCCTCCCAGCCGACGAGGCAGACGCCCGCGGGGCGGCCGGCCGCGGTCAGCGGCAGCACGGCCAGCCCGCCGGGTCCGACCTGGGCGAGCTCCGGCTCGGAGACGGAGCCGGCGGGCCACAGCCGGGTGCGCCCCTCGCGGAGCGCGCCGAACAGTGTCGGCAGGCAGTGGCCTGGCACCTCCGGCCACTGCTCGCGCCAGTGCCCCGGCCAGGCCTCGGGCTCCGGCGGCTCCAGCACGGCGACGACCAGCCGGTCGGCCTCCGGCTCGGCCAGCAGGACCCGGTCGGCCCCCAGCTCGCGCAGCGCGGCGATCGTCGCGTCGCTGACCTCGGAGACCGTCACGGCGGCGGCGAGGGTGGCCGACAGGCTGCGGATCCGCGCGACGTCGTCGACGCCGGGGCGCAGCACGGTGGCGTCGGCGACGACGCCCAGCAGCCGCCGGGGCCGGCCGTCGGCGCCGGCCAGGACGCGGCAGCGCAGGTAGAGCCAGCGCAGCTCGCCGTCCGGTGGCCGGATGCGGAACTCCAGCTCCCGGCCGCCGGGCGAGGCCGCCGCCGGCTCGACGATCGACATCAGGGCGGGCACGTCCTCCGGCACGGTCTGGGCGAGCAGGGTCTCCACGCGGTGGTCGAAGCTGACCCGGTCGGTGCCGAGCAGGGCCAACGCCGCCGGGTCGGCCTCGACGTGGCCCGTCTGGAGGGTGAGGGCGAACGAACCGAGGCGGACGCGGGCGAGCGTGCGGGTCCGCGTCGGTCGCTGAGCCTGCTCGGCGGTGGCCGTCGCGGCGTCGGACGGGGTGGAGGGGGTGGGTGAGGCGGCGCGTGAGGCGGTGTCGGAGGCGGTCTCCAAGCGCTCGGTGAGGTAGGCGGCGTACAGCTCCAGGAACCCGCGCCGGTCGGCGTCGAAGCCGTCGGGTGCGTCGTCGACCGCGAGCAGGCAGCCGACCATGCCGTCCTCCGCGCCCAGCGGTATCACGCCGAGCGAGACGTCGGTCGTCGGCGCGCCCTCCTCCGGGAAGGTGGCGAGCTCGGTGGGGCGCAGCCAGAGCGGGCGGCCGGCGCGGACGGCCTCGGAGACCGGGGAACGGCCGTGGAGCGGGTAGCGCACGGCGAGGCCGTAGCGGGTGACCGGGGCGCCGGTGCTCTCGCTCAGCACCAGGTCGCCGGGCGGGCCGCCCGGCTGGCTCGGCAGGTAGAGCGCGAGCAGCGCCGCACCGCCGAACTGCCTGTGCTCGGGGGTCACGGGTCGCGTCCCGGGCTCAGGGTCGCCGCCGGGCGCCGCGTCGTCCACCGCCTCGTCCCGTCTCCCGTCCCGACTCCCGCCGCATCGCCAGCCTGGCCTCCGGCCTCGTCTCCGCCTCGTCCTCGCACGAACGCTCACATCCGGTTTAGGCGTGGTTCATCATGATCTATCCGGATTCGATCGTTTCCAGACTAGGGAAGGTCGGCGCGCAGCGCCGCGCGGACGGCCTCGGCGGCGGGGTCGTGCAGCTCCTCGTAGAGACGCAGCGCGCGGTGCAGGGCGTCCCTGGCGGCCTGGGGGCGCCCCAGCCGCCGCAGGGCGTGGCCGAGGTCCGTCGCGGCCCTGGCGATCATGTGCGGCGGGCCCTGCTCCGCCTCGAACGCCGCCAGGGAGTGACGGAAGCACGCGGCGGCCCGCTCCGCGTCGCCCAGCCCCTGGTAGGCGTGGCCGAGGCTGCCCCAGGTCAGGCCCACGCCCTCGCCGTCTCCCAGGCGCTCCACCAGGGCGAGGGCGCTGGTGCAGTACGGCAGGGCGCGCTCGTGTTCGCCGAGCAGCACGTGGCTCCATCCGACGGCGTTGAGCGCGTGGGCCTCCCCGATCAGGTCGTCGGCGTCGCGGTGGATCTCCAGGCGCAGCCTGGCGTACCGGAGCGTGTCGCGGTAGTGGCCGAGCTGCTCGCTGAGGTAGCCGAGGTAGTTGTAGACCCGGGCCAGGTCGCGGGTGGCGCCGGCCTCGCGGAAGAGCAGCAGCGCCCGGTCCAGGCACCGGCGTCCCTCCTCGTAGCGGCGCAGCCGGATGAGGGAACGGGCCAGGTCGGCCACCGAGTGCGCCTCCTCGCCCTGGCGCAGCGCGGCGGGGGCGATGGCCTGCTGCACCTCGACCTGGTCGTGCCAGCGCGCCTGCTGGTCGAGGTAGTTCGACAGGCGCCGGCCGAGCTCGGTCGCGTGGTGGTCCAGGCCCTCGCGGACGGCGAACTCCACGGCCGCCATCAGGGCGCGGCGCTCGGCGGCGAGCCAGGCCATGGCCGCGGTGTTGTCGGGGAAGCGTTCGGGTGTGACGGCGGACGGCGCCGGCCCGAGGTCCCGCAGCCACACCACGTTCAGGCCGGCGGTGGCGATCCCGGCGTGGAGGGAGTGGAGGTAGTAGTCCAGGAGCCGGTGGACGGCCCGGTGCCGCTCCTTGGGCGGCTCGTGCTCGTCGGCGAGCTCCGCGGCGTAGTCGCGCAGCAGGTCGTGGAGGACGTACCGGCCGGGAACGTACTCGACCAGCAGGTTGTGGCGCAGCAGCTCGGCCAGCGGCCGGCGGGCCTCGCGGGCGGTGACCCCGACCAGGCCGGCGACGGCGCCCACGCCGAGGTCCGGGCCCGGGTGCAGGCCGAGCAGCCGGAACAACCGGGCGGCCCGGGGGCTCAACGTGCCGTAGGACCAGGAGAAGACCGCCCGGATGTCGGCCTGCTCCTCCCCGAGCGCGAGGGTGTCCAGGCCGCCGCCCGCCGCGCGCAGCTGCTCCGTCAGGGTGGCGAGGGGGAAGTCGGGCCGGGCCACGGCCAGCTCGGCGACGATGGCCAGGGCCAGCGGCAGCCGCGCGCAGCGGGTGATGATCTCGGCGACGGCCGCCGGCTCCTCCTCCAGCCGCCGTGCCCCCAGCCGCTCGGCGAGCATCCCCCGCGCCTCGTCCTCGGTGAACAGCTCCAGCGCGTGCTGGACCCCTCCGGTGCTGGCGCTCAGGCCCGGCAGCAGGCTGCGGCTGGTGACCAGCGCGAGGCAGCCGGGGGCGCCGGGCAGCAGCGGGCGGAGCTGGTTCAGGTCGCGGGCGTTGTCGAGCACCACCATCACCCGTCGTCCGGCCAGCACGCTGCGGTACATCGCCGCGAGCTCGTCCGTGCCGGCGGGCATCTGTCCCTCGCCCACGCCGAACGCCTCCAGGAAGCCGCGCAGCACCTCGGCGGGCTGCCGGGCGCGGCCGGAGGGGTCGAAGCCGCGGAGGTTCACGTACAGCTGGCCGTCGGGGAAGTGGTGGGCGACGCGGTGGGCCCAGTGGACGGCCAGCGTGGTCTTGCCCGCCCCCGCCGTGCCCACCACGGCGGCCACCAGGGGGGCCGTGCCGTCGGCCGAGAGGTGGGCGTCGAGCCGTTCGAGGTACTCCTGGCGGCCGGTGAAGCCGCGCACGTCGGCGGGGAGCTGCGCGGGTCGGACGACGGGGTGCGGCGTGGCCGCCGCGACCGGGGCGGGAGGGGGCGCGCCGACGAGGGCGGCGATGAGGGCCGCCGCGGGCGGACGGGCGGCGGACGGGGCGGGAACGGGGCTCGGCGTCGGGCTGGGGACCCGGGTCAGGGCCTGGCGGTGGGACGGGCGGGGGCCGGCGCCCGGTGCCGCCGGCTTGGGGAGGCCGGCCGCGCGCGCCGGCCCTGCGCTCTCCGGCGCGTCCAGCGAGGGATCGCGGGTGAGGACCCGTCGGTGCAGCTCGCGTAGCTCGGGGCCCGGCTCCTCCCCCAGCTCGACCGCGAGGTGGCGGCGGGTGCGGGCGTAGGCGGCCAGCGCGTCGGCCTGCCGGCCGCAGCGGTAGAGCGCCGTCATCAGCAGGCCCGTCAGGGGCTCCGCCAGCGGGTGGGCCACCACGGCGTCGGCCACCTCGGGGAGGGCCGACTCGTGCCGCCCGGCCGCCAGTTCGGCCTCGAAGCGCGCGGTCAGCAGCGTCACCCGCTCCCGCCGCAGCGTCTCGCGCACGCGCTCCGCCCACGGGCCGCGCAGCCCCGCCAGCGGCGCGTCGCCGCGCCACAGGGTGTCCGCGCGGCGCAGCGTGCCCGCGGCCAGCTCCCACTCCCCCCGCTCCCCGGCCTCCCGGGCCTGCCGGACCAGGGAGCGGGAGTGGTGGAGGTCCACGGCGGCCGGCTCCGCCCGCAGCACGTAGCCGCCGTCGCCGCGCGCCAGCTCCGGGCCGCCGGCCTGCCGCAGCACCCGGCGCAGTCGCGAGACGTAGCTGTAGAGCACCTCGCGGACGTTGGCCGGCGGGTCGTCGGCCCAGACGCGGTCGACCAGCGTCTCGACCGGCACCGCGTGGCCGGGCTCCAGCGCCAGCGCCGCCAGCGCGCACCGCTGCTGCGGCGGGCCCGCCGTGGCCCGGCGCCCGTCGGCGCTCCACACCTCAACCGCTCCGAGCAGCCGTACCGTCGCCGTCATGCCCCCATCCTCGTACGCGGCCGTCCGCGCACGGGGAGCGGTCTCATCCCTTGACGACGCCCAGCGGGACGAGCCGGGCGACGGTGCGGCACAGGCCGGCGGTCTCGCTCGCGGCCACCACCTCGTCGATGTCCTTGTAGGCCCCGGGGGCCTCCTCCGCGAGGCCCTTGGCGGTCACCGCGCGGACCGCGACGCCGTCGTCCTCCAGCTCCCGGCGCAGCGCGCGGCCGTCGATCTCGCGCGCCGCCCGGTGCCGGCTGCGCACCCGACCCGCGCCGTGGCAGGCGGAGTGCCAGGCGTCACTGCCCGGGACGCCCGCCAGGACGTAGGAGGCGGTGCCCATCGTGCCGGGGATCAGCACGGGCTGCCCGACGTCGGCGAGCTCGCCGGGCAGCTCGGGGTGGCCGGGTGGGAACGCGCGGGTGGCGCCCTTGCGGTGGACGCACAGCCGCCGGCGGCGACCGTCCACCTCGTGCGTCTCGATCTTGGCGAGGTTGTGGGAGATGTCGTAGACGAGGTCGAGCCCGGTGCCGACGGTGCCGGCGAACGCGCGGCGGGCGGCCTCCGTCAGCAGTTGGCGGTTGGCGCGGGCGTAGTTGGCGGCGGCGGCCATGGCGGCGAGGTAGTCACGGCCCTCGGGCGCGTCCACGGGGACGCTGGCCAGCTGCCGGTCGGGGACCTCGACGCCGTGGTCGGCCATGGCCCGGTCCATGACGCGGACGTGGTCGGTGCAGATCTGGTGACCGAGGCCGCGGGAGCCGCAGTGGATCATGACGCACACCTGGCCGGTCCGCAGGCCCATCGCGGCCGCCGCCCGTTCGTCGAAGACCTCCTCGACGGCCTGCACCTCCAGGAAGTGGTTGCCCGAGCCGAGGCTGCCGAGCTGCCCCAGGCCCCGCGCCAGGGCGCGGTCGCCCAGCCCCTCGGCCGCCGTGGCCCCCGGCAGCGCTCCCCGGTCCTCGCAGCGCTCCAGGTCCCGGGGCACGCCGTGGCCCCGCTCGACGGCGTACCGGGCGCCCTCGGCGAGGACCCGCGCCAGCTCGCGACGGTCGAGGTGCCAGACGGCGCCACGGCCCGCGCCGCGCGGGGTGGTCCTGGCCAGGACGTCCATCAGCGCGGACAGGTGCGGGGCCACCTCCTCGCGGTCGCGCCCCGCGGCGAGCAGGCGGACCCCGCAGGAGATGTCGAACCCGACGCCGCCGGGCGAGACGACGCCGTCGGCGTCGGCGTCCGTGGCGGCGACCCCGCCGATGGGGAAGCCGTACCCCCAGTGCACGTCGGGCATGGCGTAGGAGGCCCGGACGATGCCCGGCAGCGCGGCGACGTTCCTCACCTGGTGCAGGGCCTGGTCTCCCGTGGCCTCGGGGAGCAGCCGGCGGGTGGCGAAGACGACGCCCGGCACGCGCATGCCGTCGCGGCGCGGCACGCGGAAGCGGCAGGGCGCCTCCTCGACGAGCTCCACGGCCTCCGGCGCGGCGTCCCCGCCGGCCCCGCGTGGGGTGCCCGTCGGGTGCGTCGGGTGCGTCGGGGTGTCCGAGGCGCTCGACCCGCCCCGGCCGTCTCGACGTCCTCGGTCCTGCGCGTTCATGGGATCCGCCTCCTTGACTCCCTCGTTCCTCGCCTCCGCGCTCACACGTCCAGCGTCACCGCGCAGCGCCAGCCGCGCGGGGTGTGGTCGAGGGCCAGCCCGTGCAGCGTGACCGCCTTCGGGACCGCGCCGACCACCGGCAGCACCCCCGCCCACGCCATGGCCCAGACCGCGTGGACGCCCTCGGGGTGGGGCGCCACGCGGACGTCCAGCGGCACCTCGCCGTCGGCGTCGAGGCGGTAGACCACCTCGTCGAGCAGGTCGACGAGCAGGTCCTCGTCCCCCCGGGGCCCCGGCCGGACCACCGTCTCGCGCTCGCGCCGCCCCGCGGTGGCGGCCTGCTCGGAGCCCACGTCCACGAACGCCTCGACCACGGCGCGCACCGCCTCCTCCAGGCACTCCTCGCGGCTGGGCGCCCACGCCTCGACACGCAGGTCCGCGGTGTGCGGGAGGCTTCGGTGGCCCGCACGCCGCCCTTCGGGACCGCTGGAGTGCGCCACCCCTCCATCCTCGCGCCACGGACGGCCGGACGCAGGCGGACCGCGGGCGTCCGGCGGGCGCCGGGCGGGTGGGGCGCGCGACACTGGCGGCGTGGGGACCCTGAGGCTCTTCGTCGCCGTGACGCCGCCGCCGACGGCGCTGGCCGAGGTGGCGACGGCCGTCGAGGGGGTGCGGGCGCTGCCGGGCGCGGACCGGCTGCGGTGGACCGACCCCGCCACCTGGCACCTGGCGCTCGCGTTCTACGGGGAGGTGGCGCGCGAGGCCGTCCCCGACCTGTGCGAACGCCTCGCGCGGGGCACCGCCGGGCACCCGCCCGGCCGGCTGTGGCTGGCCGGGTCGGGACGGTTCTCCCAGCGGGTGCTGTGGCTGGGCGTCGCCGGGGACCGGCCGCTGCTGGACCGGCTCGCCGCCACGGCCTCGGCGGCGGGCCGCCGCGCGGGCGTCGCGCGCTCCGAGCACCGCCCCTACCACCCGCACCTGACCCTCGCCCGAAGCCGGGGCAGGGGCCGGGGCCGCGAGCACCCGGACCTCGCGCCGTTCGCCGCACGGCTGGCCGGCTTCGCCGGGAGCCCGTGGGCCCTGGCCGAGGTCGGCCTGGTGCGCAGCCACCTCCCGACGGGCGAGGCCGGCGCACCGCCGCGCTACGAGACCGTCGCCCGCTGGACGCTGCGGGACTGAGGCCGGGACCCCGCGGCGACGGCCGGACGAGCCGCACCCCGAGCCGCACCCGACGAGCCGCGTCCGACGGCCCGACGCCGTGGCGTCGCGGTGGCCGTTGCGCTGAGAGCCCAGAAAACCCCCTATAGAGTCGGTACACCACGTTTCATCGTTTACGTACGCGTTCTCACGCGGCCGTGAACACACCGATCGGGGATGGCATGGCTGGGCGCTTGGAGGTGCTGGCCGCCGCCGAGGCGGGCCTGTCGGACGCCGACGTGCTGCTGCTGGCCCTCCAGCAGGCGGTCGCGGCCCTCGGCGGCCTGGGCGGCATGGCGCACCTTCGGGGCCCGGGTCCCGCCGGCCCGCTCCTGCTGGTGGTCAGCGCCGGCCTGCCCCGCGCGGTCAGCAGCGGGTGGGAGACCGTGCCGAGCGACGAGCAGTCCCCTCCCGCCCTCGCCCTGCGGGAGGACGCCGCGGTGTGGCGGCCCACGGCGGCGGCGCTCCCCGGCTCGGCCTCCGACCACGACCGGGCCGACGTGGTCGCCTTCCCGCTGCCGACCCCGCACGGCCCCGCCGGCACCCTGACCGTGCTGCTGCCCCCCGCCGCGGGCGAACCGGCCACGGCGGGGCTGGCCGTCGCCGAGCAGATCGCGGGCTGGGCCGCGGGCCGGCTGGGCACCGGTTCCCGCACCGGCCACACCATGCCGCTGGCGGGCAGCGGCCGGGCCGTTCCCACCGACATCCGGCAGGCCCTGCGGGCCGTGCGGATCGGCGCCTGGGACTGGGACGTCAGGAGCGGCGACGTCACGTGGACCGAGCCGGTGCCCTCGTGGCTCGACCTTCCCGGCCACGCCTTCGACGGGCGGATGGAGACGTGGACCTCGCTGATCCATCCGGCGGACCTGCCCACCGTGATGGCCGAGACCGAGCGGGCGATCCGTTCCCACGGCGAGGGCGAGTACGAGTACCGGGTGCGACGCGCCGACGGCTCGTGGGCCTGGGTGCGCACCCGCGGCCGGGTGATCGCCGACGATCAGGGCCGCCCGACGAGGATGCTCGGCACGCTGTGGGACACCACCGAGGCCCACAACGCGCTGGAGTCGGCCGGCCGCGCGCTGCGCCAGATGAGCGACGGCTTCGTGGCGGCGGGCGGCGGCGGGGTCATCACCTTCGTCAACCCCGAGGCGGAGCGCCTCCTCGGCGACGGCGGCGAGCTGACCCACCGCCGCCTGTGGGACCTCCCGACGGTGCGCCGGGTCCCCGGACTGGCCGAACGGTGCCGCGCCGCCGCCACCACCGGGGGCGAGCCCGACGAGTTCGACGTCCAGCTGCCGGGCGAGGACCGCTGGTACCACCTGCGGCTCATGCCGGTGCCCGAGGGCCTCACGGTCTTCCTGACCGACGTCACCGAGCGACGGCGCCAGCAGGGCGAGCGGGCGGCCCTGGAGCGTGCCGCCGGCGAGCGGGCGACGCGCATCGGGGAGCTGACGGCCGCGCTCTCGGAGGCGGTCACCGCGCAGGACGTGGTGAACGCCGTCGCCGACCACGTGATGTCGCCGTTCTCCGCCTCCTCCATGGCCGTCTACGCCGTGGAGGGCGACCGCCTGCGCATCATCGACGCCCTCGGCTACGACCCCGAGTTCCTGCGGATCGTCGACGACCTGGTGCCCGAGGCCGCCACGGCCATCTCGGAGGCGCTGAACAACCACGCCCCGGTCTTCGTGGAGTCCCCCGAGGAGTACCTGGCCCGTTACCCGGGCTCCGAGCGCCTGGTCGCCGGCTCGGCGAAGCGCTCGTGGGCGTTCCTGCCGCTGATCGTCTCCGGCCGCGGCATCGGCGCCTGCGTGATCTCCTTCGACCACCCCCGCCACCTCGGCGGCGAGGAGCGCACCCTGCTCGTCGCCGTCAGCGGCCTGGTCGCCCAGGCCCTGGAGCGGGCCCGGCTCTACGACCTGGAGCACGGCCGCGCCCGCGAGCTCCAGCGCGGCCTGCTGCCGCGCGAGCTGCCCCGCCTGCCGGGCGTCACCGCCGCCGCCTGCTACCTGCCGGCCGGCCGGGGCACCGAGGTGGGCGGCGACTGGTACGACGTCATCCCGCTCGCGGCCGACCGGGTGGCGCTGGTCATCGGGGACGTGATGGGCCACGGCCTGTCGGAGGCGGCGACGATGGGCCGGCTGCGGACCGCCGTCCACACCCTCTCCGACCTGGAGCTCCCCCCGGACGACGTCCTCACCCACCTCAACGACATCGTCAGCGACCTCGGCGACGAGTTCTACGCCACCTGCCTGTACGCCGTCTACGACCCCACGAACCGCCGCTGCGTCTTCGCCCGCGCCGGCCACCCGCCGCCGGCCGTGGTCACCCCCGGCGGCGAGGTGCGCTTCCCCGACCTCGACCCGAACGCGCCGCTCGGCGCCGCGGCCCCGCCGTTCGAGACCGCGGAGCTCGAACTGCCCGACGGCGCGCTGCTCGTGCTCTACACCGACGGCCTGGTCGAGTCCCCGGGCCGCGACATCGACCAGGGCATGGCCCACCTGGCCTCCGTCCTGTCCACGGCCTACCGGGCGGGCCGCGCCCAGAGCCCGGAGGAGCTGAGCGAGGCGATCACCACGGCCCTGCTGCCGGCCGGCGTGGAGCACGAGGGCGACGACGCCGCGCTGCTCGTGGCGCAGACCCACTGGCTGTCGCCCGACAACATCGCCACCTGGGCCCTGCCGGAGGACCCCATCGCGGCGGGCCAGGCCCGCGACCACGTCAGGGAGCAGCTGGCGGCCTGGCACCTGGACGCGCTGACGACCACGACCGAGCTGGTCGCCAGCGAGCTGGTGGGCAACGTCGTCCGGCACGCCAGGGGCCCCATCAGGCTGCGGCTGCTGCGCAGCCGGAGCCTGATCTGCGAGGTGTCCGACGGCAGCCACACCACGCCGCACGTGCGGCGCGCCTCCGAGACCGACGAGGGCGGGCGCGGGCTCCAGCTGGTCGCGGCCCTCTCCCGGCGGTGGGGGACCCGGGTCACCACCGAGGGCAAGAGCATCTGGACCGAGCAGACGCTGCCCGGCGGCCAGCCGGGAGCCGCCGGTGACTGAGCCGGGGCGAGGGGTTTGAATACCTTCATGGAGCAACTGGAGCAACGAGACTTCGGGCGCCTGGGTCGGCGGGCGTCGGTCGTGGGACTCGGCACCTGGCAGCTGGGCGCCGACTGGGGCGAGGTCGCGGACGACGACGCCCTGGCCGTACTGGACGCCGCCGTCGAGGCGGGCGTGACGTTCCTGGACACGGCCGACGTCTACGGCGACGGGCGCAGCGAGCGGCTCATCGCGCGGTACCTGCGCGACCGCCCCGACGTGGCCGCCGGCCTGACGGTCGCGACGAAGATGGGCCGCCGGGTCGCGCAGCTTCCCGAGAACTACACGCTGGCCAACTTCAGGTCCTGGACGGACCGCTCGCGCGCGAACCTGGGCGTGGAGGTGCTGGACCTGGTCCAGCTGCACTGCCCGCCCACGCCCGTCCTCTCCTCCACGGAGGTCTTCGACGCGCTGGACACGCTCGTCGAGGAGGAGCGGATCGCCGCCTACGGGGTGAGCGTGGAGACCTGCGAGGAGGCGCTGACCGCGATCGCGCGGCCGGGGACGGCGAGCGTGCAGATCATCCTGAACCCCTTCCGCCTGAAGCCGCTGGAGCGGGTGCTGCCCGCCGCGGCCGAGGCCGGGGTCGGCATCATCGCCCGCGTGCCGCTGGCCTCCGGCCTGCTGTCCGGCCGCTACACCCACGAGACGGTCTTCGCGGCCGACGACCACCGCACCTACAACCGGCACGGCGAGGCGTTCGACCAGGGGGAGACGTTCTCCGGGGTGGACTACGCCACGGGTGTGGAGGCCGCCGCCGAGTTCGCCGCGCTGGCGCCCGAGGGTGTGAGCCCCGCGCAGACGGCGCTGCGCTGGGTGATCCAGCAGCCGGGGGTGACCACCGTGATCCCGGGCGCCCGCTCGCCCGAGCAGGCGCGGGCCAACGCGGCGGCCGCCGCGGTGCCGGCGCTGCCCGCGTCGACGCTGGAGGCGGTCCGCGCGCTGTACGACCGGCGGATCCGCGAGCAGGTCCACCACCGCTGGTAGGCCGGGGCCGGTCCGCCCGGCGTGGGGCCGTCGCGCCCGTGGTCCTCGGTCGTCAGATGCGGCGCTTGAAGGCCAGGACCGACAGCGGCGCGAAGACCGCGGCGATCGCGACGGCCCAGGCCAGGGACTGCGCCACGGGCGTGGCGACCGGGCCGCCGAGCATCAGGCCCCGGCACGCCTTGGCGAGGATGCTGACCGGGTTGACCTCGACGAACGCCTGGAGCCAGCCCGGCATGGTCTCGGCCGGCACGAACACGGTGCTGACGAAGGTGACGGGGAACAGGGCGGTGAAGCCGAAGATCTGCACCCGCTCGGCGTCCTTGGCCACGAGCCCCACCAACACCGCGACCCAGGAGAAGGCCAGCGCGAACACCAGCAGCAGCAGGCCGGCCGCCACCATGCCGGGCACGCCCGGCGACCCGAGGCGGAAGCCAAGGATGAGCCCCACGCCCAGCACCAGCACGATCGACCACGCCTGCTTGACCTGGTCGGCCATGATGCGGCCGGCCAGCGGTGCCCACCGGGCGATGGGCAGCGCGCGGAGCCGGTCGAAGACGCCCTTGTGGACGTCGGTGTTGAGGCCCTGCCCGACGTAGAGGGTGACGAAGAGCATGTTCATCACGATCATGCCGGGCAGCATGAAGGTCAGGTAGTCGCTGACGGAGCCGGCGATGGCGCCGCCGAAGACGTAGGTGAACAGCAGCACGAACATGATCGGCTGGATGCTGAAGTCGCTCAGCTCCCAGGGGTTGTGCCGCACCTGGACGACGGTCCGCCAGGCCAGGGTGAGGCTCTGCCGGACGCCCTGCGCCACGGTCACCCGCGGCGCGAGCCGTTCGGCCGTCGCGTCGGTCACGCTCATGGGTCCCTCGCCTCCGCCTCCTGGGGGTCCGCGTTCCCGGTCCGTTCTCCGACCCGTTCGTCCGCCCGCTCCCCGGCCGTGTCCCGCTCGCCGCTCCCGCTCCCGCTCCCGCTCCCGTCCCCGTTCGCGGTCGCGGTCGCGGTCGCGTCCGGCTCGGTGGGGTGGCCGGTCAGGGAGAGGAAGACCTCGTTGAGGCTGGCGCCGCGCAGCGTCAGCTCGCCGGCCACCACACCGGCGTCGTCCAGCCGCCGCACCACGGCGGGCAGCACCGTCGGGTCGGCGACCGGCGCCGTCACCCGCGCGCCCTCCACCTGTGCCTCGGAGCCGGTCAGCTCCGCCACCAGCCCACGGACCTCCGGCAGCCGGTCGGCGTCCAGCGGCTGCACCACGAGGGTCCGCCCGCCCGTGGCGGCCTTCAGCTGCTCCGGCGTGCCGGTCGCGATCACCTCCCCGTGGTCGATCACGACGATCTCGTCGGCCAGTTCGTCCGCCTCGTCGAGGTACTGGGTGGTCAGCAGCACGGTGGTGCCCTCCGAGACGAGCCGGCGGATCAGCTCCCACAGCTCGACGCGGGCGCGCGGGTCGAGACCCGTCGTGGGCTCGTCGAGGAAGAGCACCGGTGGCCGGCTGACCAGGCTCGCCGCCAGGTCCAGCCGGCGCCGCATGCCGCCGGAGTACGTGCCGGCGGGGCGGCCGGCCGCGTCGGCGAGCCCGAACCGCTCCAGCAGCTCCCGCCCCCGGGCGCGGGCGGTGGCCCGGCTCAGGCCGAGCAGCCTGCCGATCATCAGCAGGTTCTCCAGCCCGGTCAGCAGCTCGTCCACCGAGGCGTACTGGCCCGTCAGCCCGATCAGCTGCCGCACCCGGTGGGCGTCGCGCACCACGTCGTACCCGCCGACGCTGGCGCGGCCGGCGTCGGGGGTCAGGAGCGTCGCCAGCACCCGCACGGCCGTGGTCTTCCCCGCGCCGTTGGGTCCGAGGAGGCCGAGGACGGTGCCGGGCGGGGCGCGCAGGTCGACGCCGGCCAGCGCCGTGGTCTCGCCGAAGCGCTTGACCAGCCCCTCGGCCCAGATCGCGTGCCCCATGGCCCGGCTCCTTCCGTCGCCCGCCCTGCGTGGCCCGCGCGGGGCTTCCTATGGCCACTATGGCGGCAGGCACCGCACCGCGCGATCGCTCACGCCTCCTCGACGGCGGCGACGCGGGCGGCCTCGGCCTGGGCGAGGCGGTCGGGGAGGATCGTGCGCACGTAGTCCTCGGCGGCGGCGTCCATGCCGACGTCGCGCTGGGCCCGCTCGGAGAGGAACCAGCGGTGTTCCAGCAGCTCGTGGTAGATCTGCGCGGTGTCGGTGCCGTCGCGCAGCTCGCGCGGGACGGCGCGGACCGCGGGCCGGAAGACGTCGCGGACCCAGCGGTGGGCCAGCACCTCGGGGCGGGCGCCCAGCGGGTCGCCCGGGGCGTAGTCGTCCTGGGTGGCCATCCACGCCTCCAGGTCGTTGAGCAGGCTGCGCGCCTGGTTCTCCTCGGCGTCCAGGCCGGTCAGCCGCAGCAGCTGACGCTGGTGGTGGCCGGCGTCGACGACCTTCGGCAGGAAGGTGACGGTGTCGCCGGCGGGCGAACGCTGGATCTGCATCTCCGCGACGTCGAAGCCGAGGTCGTTCAGGCGGCGGATGCGCCGGTCGATGTAGTGGCGCTTGCCCTCGGGGTAGACGGAGGTGCGGGTCAGCTCGTGCCACAGCTCGCCGTAGCGGGCGACGATCTCCTCGCCGAAGGGCACGGGGTCCACGGCGGGGTGGAGGGAGCCGCCGGCCTCCAGGTCCATCAGCTCGCCGACGATGTTGACCTGCGCCACCTCCAGGTCGTAGTCGCGCTGGCCGCGGGTGAGCCGGGGCTGGATCTGCCCGGTCTCGGCGTCCACGAGGTACGCGGCGTACGCCCCGGCGTCGCGGCGGAAGAGGGTGTTGGACAGGGAGCAGTCGCCCCAGGCGAAGCCGCTGAGGTGGAGGCGGACCAGCAGCACGGCCAGCGCGTCCAGCAGCCGCTTGATGGTGCCGGGACGCATGGTGGTCTCGAACATCGAGCGGTAGGGCATGGAGCCCTTCAGCTGCCGGGTGATGAGGACCGGTTCCAGCGGCTCGCCGGTCGCGTCGCTGCGGCCGGTGACGACCGCCACGGGGTCGACGGCGGGGATCGCGAGGCGGTCGAGGTCGCGCAGCAGCCCGTACTCGCGGACGGCGGCCCACTCCCCCACCTCCTTCACGGCGAACACCTCGCCGCCGGCGCTGGCGAACCGCACGACGTGGCGGGAGATGCCGCGGGGCAGGGCGACCAGGTACTTCTCCGGCCACGCGGCGAGCGGCACGTCCCAGGGCAGGTCGAGCAGGGTCGCCGGGTGCGCCGGGTCGGTCGCGGTGATCTGGAGGTCCATGGCACCCAGTCTGCGGCACGCCGCACGCCGGGCCCAGGAGGCCCGGACGCGTGAACCGGACGCGTGAACCGGAGGCGTGGGGCGGAACGGCGACGGCCCGGCGTCCCGCCGTGCCCCCGGTGGGGCTGGCGGGACGCCGGGCCGCGTGGCGCGACACCGGCTCGGGCGGCCGGCTTGCGGCTACTCGACGGTGAAGCCCTGCTCCTGGCCGTACTGGACGGACCGGTCCTGCCAGTCCGTCAGGCCCTCCCGCAGGGAGAGGTCGGAGACGTAGGCCTGGCCGACGGTGTCGTTGAAGATGGAGTTGGCGTAGACCTGGTACGGCAGGTACTGCCAGCCCTCGACGACGTTGGCGGCGGACTCGGCGAAGACCTTGTTCGCCTGCTGGCCACCGAAGTACTCGAACTCGACGTTCAGGAACTCCTCGGACTCCAGCTCCGCGGTGGTCGCGGGGAAGGCGCCCTGGTCGAGGCGGGTCTGGATGCCGTCGCCCGCGTTGGCGTACTCCAGGAACGCGTAGGCCAGGGCCTTCCTGCCGCTCGCCTCGGTGACGGCGAGCGAGCTGCCGCCGTTCTCCGCGCTGGCGGTGCCGCCCTCCTCCCACTGCGGCATCGGCGCGACGCGCCAGTCACCCGAGGCGTCGGGCACGCCGGACTCGAAGTTGGCGGGCATCCAGGCGCCGGTGACGAGGGTGGCGATGGTGCCGTCGGCGAGTGCCTGGTACCACTGGTCGGTCCAGCCGGAGACGTCGGTGAAGAGGTTCTCGTCGATCATCTGCTGCCAGGTGTCGGCGTACTGGTTGACGCCCTCGCCGGAGAAGTCGATCGACACGTTGGTGCCGTCGACCGTGTAGGGCTTGTCGCCGGTCTGCCAGATGAGGCTGGTGGTGGCGCCGGCGTCGCCCGTGTCGGCGGCGATGTAGGAGTCGGAGTCGTTCTCGCGCAGCTGGCGGGCGGCCTCCACGTACTCGTCCCAGGTGGTGGGGACCTCGATGTTGTTCTCGTCGAAGACGGTCTTGTTGTAGAACATCGCCATGGGCCCCGAGTCCATCGGCAGGCCGTAGATGCCCTCGCCGAAGTGGACGGAGTTCCACGGCCCCGGGGAGTAGGTGCCCTCCAGCTCGTCCGCGCCGAAGGAGGTGAGGTCGGCCAGCGACTCACCGATGGCGAACTGTCCCAGGGCGTAGTACTCGATCTGGGCGACGTCGGGCACGCCGCGGCCGGCGTCGACGGCGTTCTGCAGGGCCGTGTACTGGTCCTGCGAGGTGCCGGCGTTCACCAGCTCGACGGTGACGTTCGGGTACTCGGCCTCGAAGTCGTCGACGACCTGCTCCAGGGTGGGCTCCCAGGCCCAGACCGTGATCTTGCCGCCCTCCTCCAGGGCGGCCTCGACGTCCTCCGGCGTGCCGGAGCCGCCCGAGCCGCCCTCGTCGTCCGACCCGCAGGCGGTCAGGCCCAGGCCGAGGACGCAGCCCAGCGCGGTGGCGCGGACCAGGCCGCGACGCAGTCTCTTGCTCATGATGATCGGTGTCTCACTTCGTCGTAAGGGGGTGAACAGCGGGGACGGGAACGGGACGGGGGCGGAGGCGGGGGCGTGCGGGGTCCTGGGGCCCTCACTCCTTCACGCTGCCGGCGGCGAGGCCCGACTGCCAGTACCGCTGGAGCAGCAGGAAGGCGGCGATCAGCGGGAGGATGGTCAGCAGCGAGCCGGTGATCACGAGGTGGAAGATCGCCTCGCCGCCCGCCGTGGCGGCCTGGGCGTTCCAGGAGTTCAGGCCCAGGGTGAGGGGGTACCAGTCCGGGTCCTTGATCATGATCAGCGGGAGGAAGTAGTTGTTCCAGGTCGCGACCATGGTGAACAGCAGCACGGTGACGATGCCCGGGGCCAGCAGCGGCAGGCTGACGCGCAGGAAGGTGCGCAGCTCGCCGGCGCCGTCGATCCGGGCGGCCTCCATCAGTTCGGTGGGGATCGCGTCGGTGGCGAAGACCCACATCAGGTAGAGGCCGAACGGCGATATCAGCGAGGGGATGATCACGGCCCAGGGCGTGTTGGTCAGGCCCATCTCGCTGAACATCAGGAAGGTGGGGACGGCCAGGGCCGTGCCGGGCACGGCGATCGCGCCGAGGACGATCGCGAAGACCGCGCGCTTGCCGGGGAAGTCGAACTTGGCCAGGGCGTAGCCGCCGAGGACGGCGAGCGCGGTGGCGCCGCCGGCGCCGATGACGACGTAGAGCAGGGTGTTCAGCAGCCAGCGCAGGAAGACGCCGTCGTCGTAGGTGAGGGTGTCGGCGATGTTGGAGAAGAGGGCGAAGTCTCCGCTGAACCACAGGCCGAAGGAGTTCAGCAGGCTGGACTGGGTCTTGGTGGAGTTGACCAGCAGCCACAGCAGCGGCACCAGGGTGTAGAGCAGGACGAGCCCGGTGACGAGGGTGAGCGGGACGCTGCGGCGCGGCCGGTTCACGGTGTGGTGGCGCGGGTGACGCGGGCGGCGCGGGGTGCGCAGCCGGGGGGCGGTGGAGCGCCGGCCGCCGCGCGGTGTGGCGCCCTCGCCGAGGGTCGTGGTGGCCACGGCGTCAGTCCTCCCTTCGCATGCCGCGCAGCTGCACGACGTAGGCGACGAGCATGGTGACCAGGCCCATGACGATCGCCACGGTGGCCGCGTAGTTGTGCTGCTGTCCGGAGAAGGCCAGCGCGTAGGTGTAGAGGTTCGGGGTGTAGTCGGTGGTGATGGCGTTGGGCGCCAGGCTCTGGAGGATGCTCGGCTCGTTGAAGAGCTGGTAGCTGCCGATGATCGAGAAGATCGTGGCGATGACGAGGGCGCCGCGCAGCGCGGGGAGCTTGATCGCGGTGATGACGCGCAGCTGACCAGCACCGTCGATCTCCGCGGCCTCGTAGAGGCTGTGGGGGATGACGCGCAGCGCGGAGTAGAAGATCAGCATGTTGTAGCCAACGAACTCCCAGGTCACGATGTTGCCGAGGGAGGCGAGCACGAGGTCGGCCGAGAGCGGGTTGGGCAGGGAGACGTCGAAGGTGTCGTTGATGTTGCCCACGAGGCCGAACTGGGTGCCGTACATGAAGCCCCACATGAGGGTGGCGACGACGGCGGGCACGGCGTAGGGCAGGAAGATCGCGACGCGGAAGAAGTCCCGGCCGTAGAGCCGCCCGGAGTCGATGGCGAGGGCCACCAGCAGCGCGATGCCGAGCATGATCGGCACCTGGACGGCGAGGAAGAGCGTGACGCGGCCGAGCCCCTCCCAGAACGCCGGGTCGTCCAGCACCCGTTGGTAGTTGTCCAGGCCGACGTAGGAGGTGCCGCCCACGAGCTGGTCGCGGAAGAGGCTGAGGTAGATCGAGTACCCGATCGGCGCAAGGAACACGAGGCCGAAGACGGCCATGAACGGTCCGGCGAAGCCCCACCCGACCCAGGACCTGCGGCGGCCGGCGCGGCGTCGGGACCGAGGGCCCCGCCGTCCGGTCACCGCAGGGGGCGACAACGCTGTCATGTGCTCTTCCTCGCGATGCTGGTGGTCACGGTTCCATGGACTGATGGAAAATGATCGATACCGGTGATGTTTGCGTAAACATTGTTTAGCGTGATGCTTACACTGCTCGAAGTCAGGCGTCAAGCGTCGCCGTCGTCAGGCACGGGGGCGCTCAGCGACGCCGAGGGATTCGGAGGGCAGTGTGGAGCAGGCCGCGCAGATCCCCGCGCCGCGTCGCGGGCGTCGCGTCTCCATGGCCGACGTCGCCCGGCTCGCCGGGGTGTCGTCGCAGACCGTCTCGCGGGTCTCCAACGGACACCCCGGCGTGGTCGAGGCCACCCGGCAGCAGGTGCTCGCCGCCATGCGGGAGCTCGGGTACCGGCCCAACAGCGCCGCGCGCGCCCTGCGGCGGGGCGAGTCCCGCACCCTCGGCGTCATCCTCTTCACGCTCGCCACCACGGGCAACGTCCGCACCCTGGAGGCCATCGCCGCCCGAGCGGCCGGCCAGGGCTACGCCGTCACGCTGCTGCCGGTGGCCGCGCCGACCCACGAGGGCGTGCGCGAGGCCGTCACCCGCCTCGGTGAGCTGGCGGTGGACGGCATCATCGTGATCATGGAGGTCCACCTGCTGGACGCCGCCACCGTCTCGATCCCGCCGGGCGTCCACGTCGCCGTCGCCGACTCCGACGCCGCCGACCGGTACAGCGTCGTCGACACCGACCAGGCCGGCGGCGCCCGCGAGGCCGTCACCCACCTGCTCGACCTCGGCCACGACACCGTCTGGCACCTCGCCGGCCCCGCGGCCTCGTTCGCCGCCAGCCGGCGCGCCGAGGCGTGGCGCACCACCCTGCTGCGGGCCGGGCGCGCCGTGCCCCCGATGGTGCGGGGGGACTGGAGCGCCGGGTCCGGCTACCGCGCCGGGCTGCGGCTGGCCCGCGAGCCCGGCTGCACCGCCGTCTTCGTCGCCAACGACCAGATGGCCCTCGGCCTGCTGCGCGCCCTGCACGAGACGGGCCGGCGGGTGCCCGAGGACGTGAGTGTCGTCGGCTTCGACGACATCCCCGAGGCCGGCTCCTTCATGCCGCCGTTGACCACCGTTCACCAGGACTTCGCCGAGGTCGGGCGCCTGCTGGTCGACGGTGTGCTGCGGCGGCTGCGCACGGAGTCCACGGAGCGCGGCACCACCCTCGTGCCCACTCACCTGGTGGTTCGCGCCAGCACGGCGCCGCCGCCCGCGCCCCCGCCGTCGCCCGGGGTGCGGGGGTGACGACGCGAAGGAGTTTTCGGCCCAGAGTCTTGATGGGACGAGATCACGCTGCTTAGGTGAACGTTCAGTGCCGATCACGGAGCGCCGGCCGAAGGGAGAGGCGATGTCCCGTCCATCCGGTGCGGCGATCTCGCGGCGCACGCTGCTGCGGCGACTGGGCGGCCTGGCGTCGGCGTCCGCCCTCGCCGCCGGCGCGGGTGGCGCGGTCGGCGGCTGCACGCTGGCGGCGCGCGAGGTCGGCTCCGACGGCGGCGGCAGGCGGCGCGGCGGATCCCTGGTGATCTCCCAGGTCGACGACGCGAACTTCCCGACCTTCCGCCAGCAGAACACTCCGAACTTCCTGTGGCAGCGCCTGGCGTTCAACACGCTCACCGCCTACGACCACGCCACCCTCACCCCCCGCCCCTCGCTGGCCACCGACTGGGAGGTGAGCGACGGCGGGCGCACGATCGTCCTCCGCCTGCGCGACGACGTCCGCTTCCATTCCGGACGCCCGTTCGAACCAGACGACGTGATCGAGAACCTCCGGTGGCAGGCGAACGAGGAGGGCGCGCCGGGGCAGCTGCGCTCCACCGCCGCGGCCGTCACCGACGCCTCGGCCACCGGCCCGCACGAGGTCACGCTGCGGCTCGCGCACGGCGTGAGCAACTTCTTCGACCTGTGCGAGATCATGTTCATCGCCGACCACGAGACCCTCGACGGGCTGACCACGGGCCGCGAGCTGAACGGCACGGGGCCGTTCGTCTTCACCGACTACTCCCCCGGCGTCTCGATGAGCTTCCGCCGCAACCCGGACTACTTCCGGTCCGGACGCCCCTACCTCGACGAGGTCGAGCTGCGCGTCGTCGGCGAACAGCAGGCCATCGTCGCCGCGCTGCAGAGCGGCCAGACCCACATGGGCTTCCAGCTCAACGGCAACCACCTGCGCAACCTGCGGGCCGACGAGCGGCTGGCCATCCACGAGCTGGACACCAACGACTACGGCCACTACGTGGGCTGCAACGTCAACGTCGAGCCGCTCGGCGACCGCCGCGTGCGGCAGGCCATCGCCCACGCCATAGACCGCGAGAAGATCCTCGAGATGGTGGTCGCCGACATCGGCACCACCGCCTCCAGCCCGTGGACGCCGAGCAACCCCGCCTACGACGAGGCCGCCGCCCGCCACTACCACCACGACCCGGAACGGGCCCGCGCCCTGCTGGCCGAGGCCGGCGTCGTCGGCGCCTCCCTGGACCTCGCGATCCGCTCCAACGAGCCCGGGGGCGACCGCTCCACCGCGGAGATCGTGCAGGACGGGCTGCGCGAGGTCGGCCTGGACGTGGAGATCGTCGTCTTCCAGGCGGCCGACTTCCAGGCCCGGCTCGGCACCGCGAACCTTCCCGGCCTGTGGGTGGCGGGACACGGCTTCGGGCAGCTCAACCCGGCGACCCTGCTCAACGGCGCCTTCCCGTTCAACGCGAACGCCAACGCCTCGAACTTCGACAGCGACCACTACCGCGAGCTCGCCGACCGCGCCTGGCGCGCGACGGACGAGCAGGCCGCGGCCAGCGTCTACGCCGAGGTCACCGAGCTGCTCCTGCGCGAGCAGTTCGTCATCGACCTCCTCAGCAGCTCGCAGTCGTTCGTCACGACCGAGGCGCTGCGCGACATCGGCTACACGATGTTCAACAACCTGATCCTCGACGACGCCTACCTGGCCTGACCCGAGGGGTGAGGGATGCTCCGCTACCTGCTGCGCAAACTGCCCACGGGCGTCCTCGTCCTCGCCCTGGCGACCGTTCCCATCTTCCTGGTGCTGCGGGTCGCCCCCGGCGACCCGGCCGCGACCGTGGCCGGGCAGGACGCCTCGCCCGAGGCGCTCCAGGCGGCCCGGGTGCAGCTGGGCCTGGACCGGCCGCTGCTCACGCAGTACGGCGACTGGATCGGCGGCGTCCTGCGTGGCGACTTGTCGACCTCGTTCGTCAACGGCGCCGAGGTCTCCGAGATCGTTTCGCGCGGCATCGGCAACACCGGCATGCTGGCGTTCAGCGCGCTGGTGCTGGCGCTGCTGCTCGCCTTCCCCCTCGGCGTGGCCGGCGCGGTGGTCCGCAGCGGCTGGCCGCGGACGCTGCTGGCCGGCCTCAACGTGCTGATGCTCGCGGTGCCGACGTACGTCACCGGCGTGGTGCTCGTGCTGGTCTTCGCCGTGGGCCTGCGGCTGCTGCCCTCGGGCGGCTACGTCTCGTTCCTCGACGATCCGACACGGTCGATCCAGTTCCTGATCCTGCCGAGCCTGTGCCTGGCGCTGCCCGCCGCCGCCGTGCTCGCGCGCTTCCTCACCGCCTCGCTCCAGCGGGCCGTCACCGAGGAGTTCTACTTCGCCGCCCGGATGCGGGGCCTGACCGGCCGGCGGCTGCTGGTCCGCCACGGGCTGCCGAACGCCGTCGGCCCCGTGGTGACCGTCCTCGGCATCCAGATCGGGCACCTGCTGGGCGGCGCGGTGATCGTCGAGGGCGTCTTCGCCTGGCCCGGCCTCGGCCAGGCCATGGTGCGGGCCGCCGAGTCGCGGGACTACCCCGTGGTGCAGGCGCTGCTGCTGCTGGCCGTCGCGGTCTTCATCGTGCTGCAGCTGCTCAGTGACGTCGTCTACGCGCTGATCGACCCGCGGGTGCGGGAGGGGTGAGGGATGGGCGTGAGGGATGCGTGTGAGGGAGAGTCGGAGGTGACAGCCCCATGACCGAACCGGCACCGACCGAACCGAACCCGGGACTGGCCGTCGGGCCCGCGGGCCCCGCCGAGCCCGTCGGCCCGGCCAGGCCCCTCGCGCCGGGCGCGCGCCGCGCCGCGTCGGCCGCCGCGCTGCTGCGCCGGCCGGCCGTCGGCGTCAGCCTCGCCGTCATCGCGCTCATCGCGCTGGCGAGCCTGGTGCTGCCGCCCTTCCTGCCGCACGGCCCGAACGAGCTGGCCTCGCCCGAGGCGCTCACCGCGCCCTCGCTCGAACACCCGCTGGGCACCGACGAACTCGGGCGCGACCTGCTGGCCCGGCTGCTGGCCGGGGTGCGGGTGAGCCTGCTCGTCATCGTCGTCGCCGTGCCCGTCTCGCTCGTCGCCGGCGGCCTGCTGGGCCTGTTCTCCTCGGCCGGGCGGTGGAGCGACACCCCGGTGCAGCGCCTGTTCGACGTCGTGCTCGCCTTCCCCGCCCTCATCCTGGGCCTGGCGTTCGCCGCCCTGATGGGCGTCGGCGTCGGCGCCGTCATCGTGACCGCCGCGGTCGCCACCACGCCGATGTTCGGCCGCGTGCTGCGCGGCGCGGTGCGCTCCCAGGCCGCGCGCGACTACGTGCTGGCCGAACGCGTCCTCGGCGTCCGCACCGGCCGGCTGTACCTGCGGCACATCCTGCCCAACTGCTTCGACGTGATCCTGGTGCAGACCGCGCTGGCCTGCTCCACCGCCGTGTTCCTGGAGGGTGGCCTCAGCTTCCTCGGGCTCGGCGTGCCACCCCCGGACGCCTCCCTCGGCAGCCTGCTCAACGCGAGCCTGACGTTCCTGACCTCCTCACCGTTCTACGCCGTCGGCCCGCTGGTGGTGATCAGCGCGCTGGTGCTGTGCTTCACACTGCTGGCCGACGCCCTCAACCGCGAGCTCGCGGAGCGACGATGACCACGACTCCCCAGACGACGACCACGACGACGGCCGGGCCGGCGACGCTGCTGAAGGTGCGCGACCTCCACGTCACCTTCCGCTCCCCCGCCGGCGAGGTGAGGGCGGTGCGCGGGGTCGACCTCGACGTGCGGGCCGGCGAGACGCTCGGCATCGTCGGCGAGTCGGGCTCGGGCAAGACGGTGACCGCCCTGTCGCTGCTGGGCGAGGTCCGCCGGCCGGGCCGCGTCGAGTCGGGCACCGTCACCTACCGGGAGCGGGACCTGTTCGCCATGACGGAGGCCGAGCGCGCCGCGCTGCGCGGCTCCCGGATCTCCATGGTCTTCCAGGACCCGATGAACTCCCTCGACCCGGTGATGACGGTCGGCCGGCAGCTCGCGGAAACGATCCGTCTGCACCGTCCCGAGCTGGGGCGCCGGCAGGTGCGCGAGCGGGCGCTGGAGCTGATGCGGCTGGTCGGCATCCCCGACCCCGAGCGGCGTTTCCACGACCACCCGTTCGCGTTCTCCGGCGGCATGCGCCAGCGGATCATGATCGCGCTGGCGATGAGCGGCGAGCCCGAGGTACTGGTGGCCGACGAGCCGACCACCGCCCTCGACGTCACCGTGCAGGCCCAGGTGCTGGAGGTCTTCGGCCGCCTCAACCGCGAGCTGGGCACCGCCATCGTGCTGGTCACCCACAACTTCGGCGTGGTGGCGCGGCTGTGCGACCGGGTGGTCGTGATGTACGCGGGCCGGGTCGTCGAACGGTCCGGGGTCCCCGAGGTGTTCACGGGCGCCCGCCACCCCTACACCCGGGGGCTGATCGCCTGCGTCCCGACGATGACCACCCCGCTGGACCGCCAGCTGCCCGTCATCGACACCGCGCGCCTGACCACGGACGAGGCCGACGCCGCCGACGGGGCCGAGCGGCGGGGGCCCGACTCGGACGCCTTCCCCGACGCGCCGCCCCGACCGGGCCGCCCGGCGGCGCCGGACGGCCGCACCTCCCACGGCGCCACCGAGGGCGCGGGTGACGTGAGGGCGGTGGGGGACGTGGGGGAGGCGACCGCCGAGCGGGCCGTCCTGGTCGGCACCGGGCTGACCCGCCACCACCGGGTCAGGGGCGGGATGCTGCGCGGCGGGGCCGGGGTCGTCCGGTCGGTCGACGGCGTGGACGTGCGCGTCGAGCGCGGCGAGTCCCTCGGCATCGTCGGCGAGTCCGGCTGCGGCAAGTCCTCGCTCGCCCGCCTGCTGGTGCGGGCCGACACGCCCACCTCCGGCCGGGTCACGGCGGCCGGCACGGACGTGACGCGGCTGCGCGACGGGCAGCTGGGAGGCTTCCGCCGCGCCGTCCAGATGATCTTCCAGGACCCCCTCGCCTCGCTCAACCCCCGCATGACCGTGGGCGAACTGCTCCAGGAGCCGCTGGTCATCCACGGCCTGGAGCCCGACCCCGCCCGGCGGCTGGCGCGCTGCGCCGAGCTGCTGCGGGCCGTGGGCCTGCCCGAGGACATCCTCGACCGCCGGCCACGGCAGTTCTCCGGCGGCCAGCTCCAGCGCCTGGCCATCGCGCGGGCCCTGGCCGTCGACCCCGACGTGCTGGTCTGCGACGAGCCGGTCTCCTCCCTCGACGTCTCGCTCCAGGCACAGGTGGTGAACCTGCTCGACGAGCTGCGGGCCCGTCGGGGCCTGGCGTACGTCTTCATCTCCCACGACGTGTCGCTGGTGCGGTACTTCACCGACCGGGTGGCCGTCATGTACCTGGGCACGGTCGTCGAGAGCGGCCCGACGCTGCCGGTCATCGACGCGCCGCTGCACCCGTACACCAGGAGCCTGGTCGACTCGGTGCCGCAGCCGAACGCCGAGACCGCCGCCCGCCGCGCCGACTCCACGCCCGCCCTCGCCGGCGAGCTGCCGAGCCCGCTCAACCCACCCGGCGGCTGCCGTTTCCACCCACGCTGCCCCATCGGCCCGGCCTACCGCGACCGGCGGGCCGAGGGCCGGGAGCGCTGTGTGAGTGAGGCGCCGGCGCTGCGGGAGATCCGGCCGGGTCGCCACGCGGCCTGCCACTTCGCGGAGGAGCTGCTGGCCGACGAGCCCGCCACCTGACCCGCTTCACCCCGCCGCGCCCGCGCCCTGGAGGGTCGCGCCGCGGCGGGGCCCGGCCGTGGTTTCCGCCGTCGTCCCGCCGTGGTTCCGCCGTGGTTCCTGGGGTGGTCCGGTCGGTCGGGCCGGCGGGCGGGGGCGGTAGGTTGGCAGGCGGCAGGGCCAGGGGGGCGGCGGTTGGGACGCGTCGCTGGCCACGACAGCAGGAAAGACGACGCGAAGGAGAGCGCCGAGATGGTGTTCAAGAAGCTGCTCGGAGCACTCGGGGTGGGCGGTCCGTCCGTTGACACGGTTCTGGAGGGCGGCCCCGTGGTGCCCGGCTCCAACCTGAGCGGCCGGGTCATGATGCGCGGCGGCACGATGGACGTGGACATCGAGCACGTCACGCTCGACCTCGTGGCGCGGGTGGAGGTGGAGGGCGAGGACGTCGAGTTCGACACCACCATGGCCTTCCACCGCCAGGCGGTCAGTGGCCCGTTCCGGCTGCCGAAGGAGCAGGAGTACAGCCTGCCGTTCAGCATGCCCGTGCCCTGGGAGACCCCGATCACCGAGGTGTACGGGCAGCCGCTCGGCATACCGCTGGGTGTGCGGACCGAGCTCGCCGTGGCCGGCGCGGTGGACAAGGGCGACATGGACCCGCTGACCGTCCGCCCGCTGCCGGCGCAGGAGGCGGTGCTGGAGGCCCTCGGGCAGCTCGGCTTCGGCTTCCGCTCGGCGGACCTGGAGCGGGGCCACATCCGCGGCACCGGCCAGACCCTGCCGTTCTACCAGGAGATCGAGCTCGCGCCCGCGCCGCAGTTCGCGCACAGCCTGAACCAGCTGGAGGTCACCTTCCTCGCCTCCGCGGGCGGCCTCGAGGTGATCCTGGAGGCCGACAAGCGCGGCGGCCTGTTCTCGGGCGGCGGGGACGCGCTCACCCGCTTCAGCGTCAGCCACCAGGACGCCGCGAACCAGGACTGGAACGCCGTGGTCGGCTCCTGGGTGCAGCGGCTCGTCGGCCGCCGCTAGGCCGCGCCGCCCCGCCCGACCCCGCGGTGTCTCCCTCCGGGACCCGGGGTCTGGGGCACGGAGGCGGAGCCTCGCCCCGTCGGCACGGGCGGGAGGGCCCTCGACGGGCCTCCCGCCCCGCCGGCCGGCCCCGACGGACGGCCACGTACCGGACGGGCCCGGGGTGACCGGGCCCGAGGACGGCTGTGGCCGGCCGCGCGCCGGGGGGCGCGCGCCGGCCACCGGGCGTGGGCGCGTCAGCTGTGGGCCGGCGCGTCGGCGGGCAGGTACCCCCAGACGCGGCACATCTCCCGCAGCTCCTCGGCGATCTCCTCCGGCTTCGGCAGGGGGCGGCCCTGCTGGATCGTGCCGGTCTTGATCTTCTCCTTCCAGTCCCCGATGCCCTTCACGTACGGCCCGTGGTCCTTCTTGCCGTAGGTGACCATCCCGGGCTCCCACTCGAGCCCCAGGAACTCGCAGATGCGGCGGGTCTGCGTCTCGGGGTCGCTGGTCAGCTCCTCGTAGCGCAGGGTCAGGCCCGGCAGGCCGGCCCGCGCCTCCTCCGGGGCCACCATGTACTTCAGGGTGTGCGGCACCGCCTTCGCCATGGGCCGCTTGGCGGGGTCGCCCTCGTGCCAGGAGGTCGCGATCGACATCGGGTGGCGCATCAGGAAGATGAACCGCGCGTCGGGCCAGCAGGTGGCCAGGCGCTGCCAGACGAAGACGTTGCTCGGGGTCTTCTCGACGACGGTCTTCTTGCCGCTGCGCACGAGCTCGCGGTGGAGCATGCGGTCCCACAGCATGTGCTCGATGTCGGCCAGGTTGTGGCCGAATCCCTCCATGGAGTGGGCCACCGGCGGCGTGGTGAGCTTCACGGCCAGACGGCGGACGTGGGTCTCGTGCGGGGCGTGCAGCTCGGGGTGGCTGTTGAGCACCACGCGCAGCAGGGTGGAACCGGAGCGGGGTGGGGAGAGAACGATGACGGGAGCCCGCAGCAGCCGGTCGTGCTCCGGGTCGGCCGGTGGCCGGGCGGAGGCCGCGACCTGCGCGGGGGGCGGGCTGACGTCCTTGGGCTTGTTCCGCTTGGGGGCGTTCGGGGAGGAGGAAGCGGCCGCAGACTGCTGCCCGGGGCCGATGCCGTCCTGCGCACGATCGGCGCGTGGGCCGATGGCCCGGTCGCGTACGGAACTGACTTTGCGCTTCCACTGCATGGCGTGAGGCTAGCAAGGGCTCGGAGGATGCGCGCCACCGAACGGGTTCCGCGGTCGGAACACCGGGGTGTGAACGGATAGGGCCGGGGAGGATCCCGATGCGGCCGGACGGGTGGTGATGGCGGCCCCGGCCCCGCGGTCGGGGCTACGCTGGGTAGCGTCACTCAGTGGCCGAACCGTGTATTTCTGGTGTATGAACGGCCCTGAATCGACCTCCGTTGTTCTTCTCCCGGATGGTGTTTAGCCTCGTACGCCATGACCCTCCTTCAACGAATCAACTCCGCGCTCGCCTCCACGACAGGATTCGAGGTGCGACGGTCCCGCGCCGTGGGGACCGCCTCACGCGCCGCGTCAGCCTCCCAGGCCAAGAGCGCCCCCAAGCCCAAGCCCCCCAAGGCTCAGGCGGTCGAGTACCGCGAGCCCGCCAACCCCGAGCTGGACCGGCTGCTGCGACGGCCGGTCTTCATCATCGCCCCGGTCCGCTCCGGGTCGACGCTGCTGCGCATGCTGCTCAACGCCCACTCGCAGCTGCACGCCCCGCACGAGCTGCACTTCCGCAGGCTGGAGGTGCGCTGTTCCACCTCCCTGTCGGAGCGGTCCATGGCCGCCCTCGACCTCGACCGCGGCGAGCTGGAGCACATGCTCTGGGACCGCCTCCTCCACCGCGAGCTGGTGAAGTCCGGCAAGCCGATCATCGTGGAGAAGACACCGAGCAACGCCTTCGTCTACAAGCGGCTGGCCGCCTGCTGGCCGGACGCCCGGTTCGTCTTCCTCCAGCGCCACCCCGTCTCGATCGCCCGCTCGTGGCACGAGGCCGACCCCAAGCGGCGCGACAGCGAGGAGGCCGCGCTCGACGCCCTGCGGTACATGAACGCCGCCGAGCGGGCCCGCAAGGGCCTGCCGGGCCACGTCGTCCGGTACGAGGACCTGACGGACGACCCCGCCGCCACGCTGAAGGACATCTGCTCCTTCCTCGACATCGAGTTCGAGTCCGAGATGCTGGAGTACGGCACCCGCAACAGCGGCGGCACGGGCGACATGAAGAAGGGCCTCGGGGACTGGAAGGACAAGATCCGCAGCGGCACCATCCAGCCGGGCCGCGAGCTGCCCTCCTCCCCCGACGAGATCCCCGAGGTGCTGCGCCCGATCTGCGCGGCCTGGGGGTACACCCACGAGCCGGCGACGGAGGGGCGGAGCTCCTGATGGCCCACGCCGAGATCGCCCAGATCTGGCCGCGCGACGGCCGCCTGCGGTTCGTCGGGCGCCTCCACGGCGTCCGCACGTCGGCCGCGCGGGCCGACGCGTGGCGTTTGCTGCTCGTGCCGCGAGGGGACTCGGAGGCCCGGGACGAGGAGGGGCAGGAGGAGCACGCGCTGCGGTATCCGGCGCCGCTGGACGGCGAGAGCGGTGACCGCTTCGACGTCTCCCTCCCCGTGACCGACCTCCTCGCCGACGGGGTGCCCCTCCCCGCCCAGTGGGACCTCTACCTCACCCGGGACGCGGGGAGCGACGCCCCCGGGGACGGCGAGGGTGAGCGGCTGCGCCTTGCGAAGCTGCTCGACGACATCAAGGGCAAGAAGAAGATCATGGTCTTCCCGGCGCAGTCCGCCGCCGCCCCCACGGGAAAGGCCCTGGTGAAGCCCTACTACACGGTGCACGACAGGTTGTCGGTCGAGTGCCTGCCGGACGAGTCCTGAGACGAGACGGACCGATGAAGATCCGCTACATGATCATGCACGCCTACGGTACGGGTGGCACCATCCGCACCGTCTTCACCCAGGCCAGCTCGATGGCGGCGGCCGGGCACGACGTCGAGGTGGTGAGCGTGCTGCGTCGCGTCGACGAGCCGCGCTTCCCCTACGACAGGCGGGTGAAGGTGTGGGCGCTCACCGACCAGCGCGACGGCCGTCCGCCGGCCATCCCGCGGGGCCCGATCGCCCGGCGCAGGGCGCGGCGCTCGGCCGAGCTGTCGGGTCAGCCGCCGCATCACATCCCCGAGGGCGAGTTCGGTCACAGCAACTTCGACCGCCGCATAGAGCTCGCCTGCATCGAGTACCTGGAGGGCCTGAAGGACGGCATCCTCGTCACCACCCGGCCCGCGCTGAACTTCCTGGCCGCGCTCTTCGCCACCGCGGGCGTCGTGCGGGTCGCGCAGGAGCACATGAACCTGCCCACCCACCGCAAGGACGTACGGGCGGAGATCGCCCGCCTGTACCCGCGGTGTGACGTGGTGGCCGTGCTCACCAACCGCGACCGCGAGGAGTACGAGCGTTCCGCTCCCGGCTCGCGCGTGGTCCGGGTGCCGAACGCGGTGCACTCGCTGAAGCAGAAGCCGTCGACCTGCTCCAGCAAGATCGCGATCGCGGCCGGCCGCTTCCGCGGGCAGAAGGGGTTCGACATGCTGATCCCCGCCTGGGCCCAGGCGGTGGAGGACCACCCCGACTGGCAGCTGCGGATCTTCGGCAGCGGTGAGCGGCGCGCCCAGCTGCGCGGGCTGATCGAGAAGCACCACATGTACAACCACATCTTCCTGATGGGGATGACCGACCAGCTGGACGACGAGCTCGCCAAGGGGTCGATGTACGTGCTCAGCTCCCGCTTCGAGGGGCTGCCCATGGTGATGCTGGAGGCGATGTCGCACGCCCTGCCGGTGGTGAGCTTCGACTGCCCGACCGGCCCGTCGGACGTCCTCACGGACGGCAAGGAGGGCCTGCTGGTGCCGGCGGAGGACGTGGACGGCCTGGCGCGCGCCATGTCCAAGCTGATGGCGGACGAGGGGCTGCGGGCCGAGATGGGCGACGCCGCCCTGATGACGGTGCAGAACTACTCGCCCGAGGCGATCCACGCCCAGTGGACCGAGCTGTTCGAGGAGCTGCTGGCGGAGAAGGGCCGCCGCTAGGGGCCCGACGCGCCTGGGCCCTGGGGGGGGGGGGGGGGGGGGGGG